>QOQK01000028.1 GCA_003331985.1 PS1 clade bacterium
GCAACCATTTCTTGGGCAAAACTAACAGCCTCTATCCCTGTCGCCTCACGCCCGCCATGGGTAAAAATTTCCCATCTACCCTCATCAGTTTGTTTGGCATCAATGGCGACAACAATACATTGCGACCCAAATTTTTGCGCCGACACTGCAACCACATCAGGGTCTTTAACAGCAGTCGTGTTGAACGAAACTTTATCAGCACCAGCAAGTAATAGTTCACGGACATCTTGAGGCGAGCGCACGCCGCCCCCTACTGTCAATGGCATGAAACATTGTTCTGCTGTCGAGCGAACGACATCAAGCAAAATGCTTCTGCGCTCATGGCTGGCTGTAATATCCAGAAAACATAGCTCATCCGCTCCGGCGGCATCATAAGCGCGTGCGGCCTCTACGGGATCGCCCGCATCAACAAGATCAACAAAATTGACCCCTTTGACGACGCGCCCATCTTTAACATCAAGGCATGGAATTATGCGGGTCTTCAGCATATCCCCTCCATTGCCAAGGCGGCAGACGCATCTAGACGACCATCATAAAGCGCGCGACCCGAGATAACGCCAGTCACACCATCACCCTCAACCGCCAAAAGCTTTTCGAGGTCTTCAGAGCCGGCCAATCCGCCCGAAGCAATAACGGGAATATTAACGGCCCGCGCTAATGCAGCTGTCGCTTCAACATTAATACCCTGAAGCATACCATCGCGATCAATATCTGTATAAACAATGGCTGAAACGCCAACATCCTCAAATTTCTTGGCCAGCATGTGGGCATCCATGTCACCGGTTTCAGCCCAACCCTCTACAGCAACCTTGCCATTGCGCGCATCAATGCCAACAACAATGCGATCAGGAAAAGCGCGACAAGCCTCCATAACAAGTTCGGGATTCCGCAGTGCCACTGTTCCGAGAATAACCCGACCAATCCCCCGCGTAAGCCAGCTTTCAATTGTCGGCAAATCTCTAATCCCGCCGCCAAGCTGGGTCGTGACTGTCGTGGCCGCAAGAATGCGGTCAACGGCATCAGCATTAACGGGCGCACCTGCAAAAGCACCATCTAAATCAACAAGATGAAGATGCGAAAATCCCTGCGATTGGAAAGCCGCCGCCTGTGCTGCCGGATCATCATTAAAGACGGTTGCCCGGTTCATGTCCCCCTGCTCGAGGCGCACGCACTCGCCGCCCTTCAAATCAATTGCGGGAAATAAAATCATGGTCGCCACTCCAAAAAATTTTTAATGAGACGTAGGCCAACGTGCTGACTTTTTTCGGGGTGGAACTGCGTGCCGATAATATTGTCTCGGCCAACCACAGAAGAAAATGACGCGCCGTGTACAGTGGTTGCCAAAGAATGATTGGGATCATCTGGACGGAACGCATAAGAGTGGACAAAATAAACAGAGTCCCCATCCAGCCCCTCAAGCACCTTATGACTATTCATCACATCCAGCACATTCCAGCCCATATGCGGAATTTTATGAGTGGTGCTGTCAACTTCAAGTTTTTGCACTTGCCCTGGCAACCAATTAAGGCCGCTTGTGACAACCTGCTCATGGCCCGTAGTCGCCAATAATTGCATACCCACACAGATGCCCAAAAACGGCTTGCCGCCATTCATCACGGCCTCGCCCAAGGCATCCGTCATGCCGTCAAGCGACGAAAGCCCCGCCGCACAATCCGCAAAAGCCCCAACTCCGGGCAAAACAATATGATCCGCAGTAGCCACATCCTCAGCATGCGCGGTCAGTATCACCTCAGATTTTAAAGAAAGTTCGGATGCGACACGCTCAAAGGCTTTTTGCGCCGACCGCAAATTGCCTGAACCATAGTCGATTATCGCTATTGTCAAACCCTCTTCCCCACAAAGTCTAAAGGAGGCTAGTCCAAGTCAGTTGCCGAGCACGCCTTTTGTAGAGGGAATGTCATCTGCCTTACGTGGATCAATGTCTATTGCTTGACGCAAAGCGCGCGCCAACCCCTTAAAACAACTCTCAATAATATGGTGATTATTCTCACCATACATATTTTCAACATGCAGCGTTATGCCGGCAGATTGTGCAAAAGCCTGAAACCATTCCTTGAAAAGCTCAGTGTCCATATCGCCCAGTTTCGGCTTCGTGAAATCCACTTTCCAAATAAGGTATGGCCGTTGTGAAACATCAAGAGATACGCGGCTACAGGTTTCATCCATTGGAATGATGGCGCTACCATATCTTACAAGCCCCTTAAAATCACCCAAAGCCTGTCGCACAGCTTCGCCAATAACGATGCCTGTATCTTCAGTGGTGTGGTGAAAATCAATATGCAGGTCACCCTTCGCAATCACCTCGAGATCTATCAGAGAGTGTCGCGAGAGTTGCTCGAGCATATGATCTAAAAACCCAATGCCCGTGGCGATGTTATATACGCCCGAGCCATCAAGGTTCAGTTTGACTGTCACCCCTGTTTCTTTGGTTTCACGCTTAATTTCTGCTGTTCTTGTCATGTGTCCTACCAGATTTTGTTATGGCCTTTTTAACAGGTGTCAGGGTGATTTGCCAATATTTTGGCTCATTTTGGTTTTATGTCTTTTTTTTCCTGAGGCGCACACAAACAGCCCCGCTACCGCCCATATTTTGAGGGGCCAAATCAAAGCCCATAACCAGGCCTTGTTCTGCCAGAATGCCTAGCCAGATAGGGGTTTGTTTTTTTAGGGTGCCCGCGCCCTGTTCACCTTTGCCGGTAATAATAAGAACCCATTTGCACCCATTTATGTGCGCGGAGCGAATAAAGGTATCTACTCGTTTTTGTGCAATTTCAGCCCTCAATCCATGCAGATCAAGAGTTTGCTCGATGGCATCGCGACCTCGGCGGACGCGGCGTAATTCATTACGGTCTAACTTCTCTAGCTTCTTAACGGGCTTTGGGGTGGCGGGTCTTACCGGGGCAGGTTTTAAATCAAGCTTTTTGGGCGGTTGCTTGGAAGCGCTTAAATTCGTGGCGACAGGCTTTTTTGCGCCCGCCCGTGCTGGCTTACTGAGCCTCTCAGCTTGATAAGAGACCTTTTGTTTTTTTTTCAACTTCCTGGTTGATTTTGTAACGCGAGACCAGACGTCATTGTCATCATCACCTGCGGGCGAGGTAGGTTTGTTTTTGTCAGAATTCTTCTCAGAACCCTGCATGACCTAGACACTTTCAGTAGCGACCAAAACCCAAATTGGGGTTTTTTTCTTCAAATCGCGCTCAAAGCTCCACAAATCTTTATTGTTATTAATATTTTCCAGCCCGCCCTCAAGCACCTCACCGGCGCTGTCAGTGAGAGCTGATGCCAGCGAAGCCTCAAAATTAATTGTAATTCTGGCGACACTGCCCTCAAGCTCAACATCAGCTATCTCAGCGCGATCTACGGAAATGATTTCGGTGCGAAGGCTATGCCCCTCTTGCTCACGCGATTTCATAACTTGGTCAAAACCCTGATACACCTCTGAGCTAACAAGCGGTTTCAAAGTCTTACGATCATGTTCGGAGAAGCACCTTAGAATAATTTCATAGGCATCTGACGCATTTTCTATAAATAGGCCCGCATCAAAGGACGGGGCAAGCCCACGAATTTTAGTTAATTCATCTGCTGTTTTGGGCGTCTCGCCATTAGCAACCACGCGCAATGGCGGGCGAGCGGGGGCGACTTCTGCCTTTTTCCCTCTGCTATCGCTACTTTTACTGCGGTTTTTGTCTCTATCATCCAGATCAAAACCATAAGTGTCGTTGTTTTTATTGTTGGTACCACCGCCAGTACCCAAAACAGCATTAAGCCGCCAGATGATGACGATTACAAAAACCAGCAATATGAGGTTTAAGATAGTGATGACACGCTCCTTGTAATTCTAATTGCAACATCTTACATGAAAAACAGAAACTATGAGATTATTTACCCGTGGTGAGTTGTCTCATGCAGAGATGGGTTACACTAGCCTCTGAATAAACAGGAAAAAGTTAATTATGTCTCTTTTATTGTTAGTTTTTTTCATTTTACTGCCAATTGTCGAGATTACGCTTCTGATTGATATCGGGGGCAACATCGGCGCCGGCGCTACAATCCTTCTTATTCTTACCACCGCAATGGTGGGAATGGTGCTCGTGCGCTATCAAGGGTTTTCACTTTTAAGGGACGCCCAGAGTCAGATTAGCAAGGGGCAGCCCCCCGCCAAAGCACTCGCACATGGCATCCTCGTTTTACTCGCCGGGCTAATGCTTATTATCCCTGGCTTCTTTACTGACGGCGTTGGTTTTCTGTTGCTCTTGCCGCCAGTTAGATCATTGCTGTTAGATTTTGTTGTCGGGAGCATTATGACTAAATTTACGGCGGATATGTTCAGCACACGTTTTTATTCCAGCGCGTCGTCTCAGGACAGAGGGGCGCGCCCAAGTTCAGCAAACGATGATGATGTCATTGACGCCAACCACATCGTGATTGACAAAAATGACCCTGAAAGCTAAGCATCACCCAAATATTCAAGCAGATTTGAAAAGCTAAAGGACGACGCCATGACCGCCGATGATAATAACGATACCCCTCAACCTGCAGCAAATCCGAGCGCTGGCGGTGCAGAAGGGCCAAGCTTTAGTGTTCTCAGCCAGTATGTAAAAGATTTATCCTTTGAGAACCCCCACGCCCCCAACAAACCTGCTGAGAGCAAAGAGGGCTCCAATATTGATGTTCAAGTCAATGTTGGCACAACCCCGTTGCACGATGATGCCCATGAGGTAACGCTGAACTTTCGCGTTGAGGCCAAAACCGGCGAGAACACTTTATTTATCGTCGAGCTTGTTTATGCAGGTGTGTTTAAAATTGTCGGTCTTACACAAGAAGCTTTGCGCCCTGCACTCCTTATAGAGGCGCCGAGACATCTATTTCCTTTTGCCCGCCAAATTATTGCCGATGTCACACAAAATAGCGGTTACCCCACACTTATGCTTGACCCAATTAATTTTGCCGGGCTTTACCAGCAAGGTGAGGCGCGGGTCGCTCAAGAAAGCAGTGAAACCGATAATCAACCAAACTAGTCGGTAATATTTTAATCAGCAGCCAGCCATTTTGAAGGTGCCGAAAGGTTTTTAATAAAATCCTTGTGCGCACTTTCCTCTGCTTGTGTCAGCCGAGACGAAAGCGAGGCAGGGCGTCGCGGGCGTGCCGCAATCGAAGTGTGCGTTGTTTCAAGGTCGTTGCTATCAAGCTGATCCTGCTTAAAAATCAGCCCGGGTTGCCGCCCCCCTTTAAGCTCAAGATAAACCTCAGCGAGTAATTCACTATCAAGCAAAGCTCCGTGCTTCTCCCGCCCGGAATTATCGACACCAAATCGTCGGCAGAGAGAATTCAAATCATTTTTCGCCCCGGCAAATTTTGTACGTGCAATTTCTAAAGTATCAATAACGCGATCATTGTCCAATGCCAGCCGCCCAAGCATCGCTAATTCATGATTTAGAAAACCCATATCAAATGGGGCGTTATGCATTACCAGCTTGCTGTCCGCGATGAATGCGAGAAAATCATCAACCTTCTCGGCGAATTTAGGCTTATCACGCAAAAAGGCATCCGTTAGGCCCGTAATGTTTGCCGCGCCTTGGGACATTGGGCGCTCAGGGTTGAGATAACACTGGAATGTTCTTCCGGTCGGCACTTGGTGATCAACCTCAAGACAACCGATCTCAACAATCCGGTCGCCATCATCCGGGCTTATGCCGGTGGTTTCTGTATCGAGGATAATTTCTCTCATATGGTCCGCTCTTTTAGGATGACAATCCTATTTCATTAACTCTTTTCTGACAGCCAGCGCGCGCGCCGGAAAACTATCAAGCTTCTCTATTATATCCTTGATTTGCTGGTGAGCGTCTGCCACGGAAATGGTGCTATCCACAACAAAATCTGCCTTCTCGCGCTTCTCCGAGTCTGGCATTTGCTTGCTCAAAATAGACAGAAACTTCTCTTCCGTCATGCCCGGGCGCTCAAGCACCCGCTTTTTTTGTACTTCGGGGTTGGTGCTCACAACAACGACAACATCGACAAGGCCTTCGGCATTTTTTTCTAGCAGGAGCGGGATGTCCAGAATAACTGCCTGCTTACCAGAGGCCTCTTGTAATTCTAAAAATTCTTTTTGTATCTGACCGGCAAGTGGATGGACAATGCTTTCAAGTTTTTTCAACTTCTCACTATCATTTAGAACCAGCTGTCCCAGTATTGTCCGATCTACTGCGCCATCTTGTATGGCCTCAGGAAAAAAATCAGCGAGCGGCGCAACAGCCGCGCCACCCTTTTCGTAAAGGGCGTGTACCGACGCATCTGCATCATAAACCGGCAGGCCCTCGGCCTCAAACAGCTCTGCTGATTTAGACTTGCCCATGCCTATAGAGCCTGTCAGTCCAACCAGGAGCATCAGCTTTTCCCCTCTAGATTAGTCACAATCAATCGTCTCAATTCAGGAGTCACTTCGGGCTTCACCCCAAACCATGCCGCAAAGCTTGGCACAGCCTGATGCAAAAGCATGCCCAAGCCATCAACAGCTCGCAGACCTTTTAACGCAGCCGCCTTCAGTAAAGGGGTTTCGAGTGGCGCATAGACAATATCGACCACCGCAGCAAAATCGGGAAGACGGTCCAGCGAAATATCAAGCGGCGGCTGACCCGACATGCCAAGACTGGTGGTATTAACCAAAAGTCCGCATCCCTCAAGCATTGCTGCACGATCACCCCACGGAACAGCCGAGATATTGGTTGGCGTCCCTTCACAAAGAAATCTTAATGTATCAATTTTTTCCAGCGTCCGATTGCTAATCCGCAATTCAGGAATGCCCGCATCAACAAGCGCCCCAATTATGGCGCGCGACGCTCCACCGGCACCAAGGAGGGCAACAGGATTGGTTGACCAGTTTTTATCATAGCCCGCCTCATCAGACCCGCCGCCCAAACTCTGCAAGAAACCATATCCGTCCGTATTTGAGGCATGTATGGCGCCGCCCTTAAAGACCAGCAGATTGGCAGCCCTTAATTGTGTCGTACTCGCATCGGCAAAATCTGCCAACGCAAAGGCTGCCTCCTTGTGGGGCGCGGTTACATTAGCACCCGCATAACCTGCGCCCACAAGACCTTTCACAACTTTCTCAAAATCCTCAGCTGTGGCTGGCAACTTCTCATAGCTTCCCTCAATGCCGTGCATCTTTAGCCAATAATTATGAATGAGCGGAGAGCGCGAATGCGTTACCGGCCAGCCAAGAATACCAGCTTTTACTGGTGTATTAATTCTATTGAGGGTTTTTCCAGAGGTCATGTCGCGACGACCCCATGTTCACGCAATGCACCCAAAAGAGGCATTAGCGGCAGACCCAAAATAGTGAAATAATCACCATCAATTTTTTCAAACAACTGGCTGCCCTCAGCTTCCAGCTGATAACACCCCACCGAGGATAAAATACTTGTTCCGGCTCTTTCGAGATACATATCCAGAAAGTCATCCGTAAACTCACGCATAGTTAAAGACGCTGTTGCCGTGTTTTGCCAAGCCGACTGACCATTTAAAATCAACACCAGACCATTGATCAGTTGATGCGTTTTCCCTCGCATAAAAATAAGATTTTCTCGTGCTTCATCCATATTGCGTGGCTTATCAAACAACTTGCCATCACATGATAATATTTGGTCAGCCCCCAAGACAAGCTGGTCAGAGTATTTATCAGCGACAGCGCGCGCCTTCTCGGCCGCAAGCGACAGCGCAAGGTCTGGGCCGTTGGTTATCGTACCTTTCAATAGGTCTTCATCCACCTGACTTGGACAGATTTCAAAATCAATGCCCGCTCCTCTCAGAATGTTTGCGCGCACCTGACTTCCGGAGGCCAATACCAGCTTTGCTTTATCCTGCCGGGTCATAAGGAGTCTTTTTCCTGTTCATTACGACTTTGATATATGTTCAATATCTCTGCGGATGTTTCCTCAATCGATCGGCGTGTAACATCTATAACATGCCAATTATTTCGTGCGAAAAGCCGTCTTGCTTCTGTTGTTTCTTCTTTAACATAGCTGGGGTCAATATAATCTGTCTCACCGGTTTCATTGAGAGACAAAAGTCGGTTTCTTCTGATCTGCACCAGCCGATCCGGACTGGCGGTTAGCCCAATGACAAGCGGCTTGGTAAGGGACATCAAATCTTCTGTCGGAGTAACACCGGGCACCAAAGGTACATTCGCAGCTCTAATCCCGCGATTAGCCAGATACATACATGTCGGCGTTTTAGATGTGCGACTAACCCCAACAAGAACAATATCTGCCTCCTCTAGATCGTGCTGGTTCTGTCCGTCATCGTGAGAAACTGTGTAATTTAAAGCGGCAATACGCTCAAAATATTCCTTATTCATTGGGTTTTGACGCCCCGGCTGGCCACGAAGACCAACACCAAGATAAGATCCTAAAATAGTAACAAATGGGTCTAATACTGAAATGCAGGGAATATCAAAGTCTAGGCAGGCCTCTTCCAGACGGGTAGACAATTCGGGTTGAACAATGCTGTACAAAACCGGGCCCGGCGCGGACTCAATAGCTTTCAAGGCGCGCTCTAGCTGTTTGCTTGAACGAATAAGCCCATAACTATGTTCAATCGCCCGCGCACCTTCAAAACGAGCGCACACAGCTTTGGCAACAGCGTTGATTGTCTCGCCTGTGCTGTCAGAGATCAGGTATAAATGAAATAATTTTTCTGCCTCACTCATGCCTTTACCCCTCTCTTTTTGTCTCATGCAACGCACCAAAACTAAGAATATTATCTACTGTTCGAGAGCTGTTTGAATTGTGAATCATGTGAATAACAAGGATAAGCGGCTTATTTTGGAAACCCAAGAAATTTTATACCCGTGATTGATATTTTGTTGTTGTGCTTATGCATGACTTAATAAATGACCGCGACCAAATCTGAATAAAGGGGAAAACTATTTAGTAAGAAATTTGTCTTTATTATCCCCATCATTACCATTATTCACATTTCTAAACAGTCCTGGAAAATATCATGTTTTGTAAATGTTTTAATGTTTAAAAAAAGAAACCTGAGCAACATGTGAATAATTTGTTCAAATTCTCAAATAATAAAAAGAAAAATTAATTCTCAACGCCTCTGAATAAGATTGTGTAAAACTTATTATCCACAACAGAACAGGGACACTAATACATCTACATTCTTTTATATATATATAGTAAAGGGAAGACAGGTTAGTTCCGAACATAATTTCTATTAGAGCGTTATAAGTTTCAAGACATGCAAAAAACAATATTATCGGTTCTTAATAATTCAGAGAAACCTAAACCCCTTCCAATTTGGCTCATGCGCCAAGCAGGACGATATTTACCTGAATACAAAGAAGTAAGAAAACAAGCAGGAAACTTTTTAAACCTTTGCTACACGCCTGAGCTTGCATGTGAAGTAACACTTCAGCCTATTCGTAAATATGCATTTGATGCGTCTATTCTATTTGCAGATATTCTGCTTATTCCTGATGCTTTAGGCCAGAAAGTCTGGTTTGTAGAAGGTGAGGGCCCTCGGCTTGAACCGATAAGTTCACCTGATGAATTAACTTTAGATAATTTATCCCAGCATATGAAACCAGTTTACAAAACAGTATCTTTATTAAGTGAACGCCTCCCTAAAGAAACAACACTTATTGGTTTTGCCGGGTCACCGTGGACAGTTGCAACTTATATGATTGCCGGGCGAGGAACTCCCGATCAAGCGCCGGCGCATGCTTTGAAACATATTGATATTGATGCTTTTCAGGGGATAATGGATGTCATCGTTGAAGCGACGATTAATTACCTGGCAGCACAAGTGGAACATGGCGCTGAAGTTCTTCAGCTCTTTGATAGTTGGGCCGGCAGTCTTGATGGTGATGATTTTGATCGTTTTTGTATTGCCCCAAATAAAGCAATCATTAATGGTTTGCGCACGAAAGGTATAACCACACCTATTATTGGTTTTCCACGTGGCGCAAAAAACAGATATGTTGATTTTGCAGTTGAAACAGGCGTTCAGGCCTTAAGCATTGATCAAGATATTGCCCTTTCATCTGTAATTACTGATTTGCCGGATACAGTTGTAAGTCAGGGGAATCTAGACCCACTATGTTTGATAGACGGCGGACAAGAAATGTTCTCTAAAATTGATGAAATTATTGAAGCCACGAAAGACCGGCGACATATTTTCAACCTTGGGCACGGGATAACCCAATACACACCTCCGCAAAATGTTTCTGCGATGGTGAATTATATACGGAGCAAAGGATAATATTATGGCTGATATTTTAACTGGTGCTTATACATGGTTGTTAGCCTTACACCTTATTTCTGTCATGTTTTGGATGGCAGGGATGTATTACTTGCCTAGGCTGTTTGTTTATCACGCAGAAGCGATGGAGAATAATGAGCCATATAAGGTTTTTGAGCGTATGGAGTATAATCTCGTTCGCATTATCATTAACCCAGCCATGATTGTTGCATGGATTTTTGGACTTCTGCTTTTATTTTCACCCGGTCAAATTGAAAGCGCCGGTTATTGGTTGCCCATTAAACTATCTGCGGTTGTTGTTTTGTCCGGATATCATGGCATGCTTTCTTCATGGCGGAAGAAATTCCTTAATGACTCCCCACCTAAAAGCAGTAAATTTTTCCGCATGATTAATGAAATACCTCCAGTTTTAACGGTTCTGATTGTTATTATGGTTATTGTAAAACCATTTTAACATTGCGAACTTATTTTTGGCTTGAACTATAACAATTTAAAGCGCATTGTAGATTTGTATCTTCTAATCTGTCTCATTTATAAATTACCAGTTGTATGGTGACGCCGAGCATATCGGTATATTCAAGTGATGGCAGACCCCCCCTTCAAAGAGTTAACTTATGGAACAAATTAAGCTTAAGGACTTAAAGTCCAAATCCCCTACTGAACTTTTAGCTCTTGCTGAAGAAAACGATATTGAAAATGCTTCAACAATGCGCAAACAGGACATGATGTTTGCCATTTTGAAAGAACTTGCTGAGCAAGGTGTTTTTATTATCGGCGAGGGCGTGGTTGAGGTTCTACCTGATGGGTTTGGTTTTCTTCGTTCGCCTGACGCAAACTATCTGCCGGGCCCCGATGATATCTATGTAAGCCCCTCACAAATAAGGCGTTTTTCACTTCGGACGGGAGATACGGTTGAGGGCGATATTCGAAGCCCGAAAGACGGCGAAAGATATTTTGCTCTCCTAAAAGTCAACAGTATTAACTTTGAAGATCCAGATAAAATTCGTCACAAGGTTAACTTTGATAATTTGACGCCGCTTTATCCTGAAGAGCGTATTTTAATGGAATTTGACAATCCTGCAGAAAAAGATCGTTCGTCGCGGATTATTGATATCGTAGCGCCCCTTGGAAAGGGTCAGCGCGCGCTGATTGTAGCTCCCCCAAGAACGGGTAAGACGGTTCTTCTTCAAAACATTGCTAAATCCATCGCCGCCAATCATCCTGAATGTTACTTAATTGTGCTTCTAATTGATGAACGACCTGAAGAGGTGACGGATATGCAGCGCTCGGTGAGCGGTGAGGTGGTTTCATCTACATTTGACGAACCGGCTGCGCGACATGTGCAAGTTGCTGAAATGGTAATCGAGAAAGCCAAACGACTTGTCGAACATGGACGCGATGTTGTTATTTTGCTGGATAGTATTACCCGACTAGGGCGCGCCTATAATACAGTGGTACCATCTTCCGGGAAGGTGCTAACTGGCGGTGTTGATGCAAATGCGCTGCAAAGACCAAAAAGGTTTTTCGGTGCAGCCAGAAATATTGAACAAGGCGGGTCGCTTACTATTATCTCTACCGCACTTATTGATACCGGTAGTCGTATGGATGAAGTTATTTTCGAAGAATTTAAAGGTACGGGTAACTCAGAGATTGTACTGGACCGTAAAATTTCCGATAAGCGCGTATTCCCATCCATTGATATTATGAAATCCGGCACACGGAAAGAAGAGCTTCTTGTTGATAAAGAAACTCTCTCTAAAATCTACGTGTTGCGCCGGATTCTTAATCCTATGGGTACAGTTGATGCCATTGAGTTCTTGCTCGATAAACTTAAGCAAACCAAAACCAATGACGATTTCTTCGACTCGATGAACACTTAATAAAAACGATTAATTCAAAACTATCGATTGAAACCTAAAGCGTGCTTTTCAAAAGTGCCATTGAACGTTCATTGGCAAGATTGGCTGCGGCTTCGTCATAGTGCATTCCGGTGAAGCGTGCAAAACCATGATCAACGCCTGGATAAATATGAACATCAAAATTATCGGCTGTTAGACCATTCTTAATCGCCGCCTGTGCTTCCGATGGAACAAACCCATCCTCCTCGGCAATATGAAGCAATGTTGGGATTTTAATATCGTTGGCTTGGTCGAGCATTGTTTCAATACCCACACCATAATAACTGACAGCCACATCTGTATCTGTGCCAAGCGCGGCCATATAAGCAAGGCGCCCGCCAAGACAAAAACCAAGCACACCGACTTTTCCATTGCATGACGGGTTGTTGCGCAGCGCTGTGATGGTGGCTTGAATATCTTCAATGCCGGTTGGCTGATCAAACTGACCCATAAGCTCAATGCCGCGGTTAAATTCAGCCTCTTCATTTGGATTAAGCTGAACGCCCGGCTCGAGACGCCAGAAAATATCTGGTGCCGCGGTTACGAAACCTTTTGCAGCATAAGCTTCGACAGTAGCTCGGATAAAGTCATTAACACCGAAAACCTCCTGAATAATAACGAGGCCGGGCGCGCCTTCGTTATCGGGTGTTGCCATATAGGCACCCATTTGTCCTGAGGTGCCAGATGTTTCTATAGAAATCATGTTTCCGGTCATTAATATTCCCCCTATCGGTGTTACTCAAAATTCAAAACAGCTACATGTAAAAACCCGTTCAATCGTGTTGTTAATTCGTCAACAGATTTGGCGGGGGGTAAACATGCATTATGCGTACAAACATATGCCGTGGGTTGGTCAAAGGCAAATGACATTTTATCAGATGCAGCACCCGTGTGTGCCACTTCATCCAATGGAATATGGCTGGGTGGATCTTGGCCGGGAAGAACCGGATGCACAACAAGTCCCGGGCATGGGTGGGCGTGTGCTGTCTCCATTAAAAGTTTAAAGCTGTTATCTGTCGGGTCGCCAATAATAACGCAGCTTGCTTGATGTCGGGTATTTTCTGTTTCTGTTAGATAGCGCGGCATTTGCGGGTAATGCTTGATTGCAGTAATGGCCTGGGTCTTGATGAGGGTCTTCAGCTTGTCGCGATAATCCTGTTTTCCGGTGAAAACGGAAAGACGCCGGTAGACGCTAACCATTGTTCCGTTTGCGTTGGGTGTCGCGCCATCAAAACTGTTGTGCGGGCGCGCAATAAGTGACACAGCATCTGATGAGGTCATATAAAACGCTCCCAAACTATCTGCATAAAACTCTTCAAGTGTTTTGTTAAGCGCTTCGCCTGTTGTTAAATAATCTGCTTTTCCTGTGGCGCTGAAAAGAGATAATGCGGCATCAATCATGTTTGCATAATCTTCAGCCATGCTAACGTCTAGTCGGCTATCACCGCGCGCGGCGTGTGCAAGTTTCAAAAAACCGCCATCTTCGTAAGACATATTTTGAAGAATACCCTCAAAGGTTTTCTCAGCAGTATCCAGCCAATCTTTATTTTGAAAAACAGGGGCCAACCGAGCCAGAGCAGCAATCACAAGCCCATTCCAGTCTGCCAGTATTTTGTCATCCCGGCCAGGTGGCGTCCGAAGACTTTGCGCCCGCGCCAAAATACTTAGAGATTGTGTATGTTCAGCCTCTTCGCTGAAGCCCTCATTAAGCAGTGAGGGGGGCAGCCGATTAAGAATATTTACTGCACCGCCTTCAGAGAAATTACCTTCATCGGTCACGCGGTAAGTATGGGCAAAAGCAGAATAGTTTTCTCCCAAGAGGGATCTAAGCTCAGCCGTTGTCCATACATAGTATTTGCCTTCTTCTCCTTCGCTATCGGCGTCAAGGCTTGCGGCAAAGGCTGTGTTGTCATCGCCCACCCCATCAGATGTGCCTGTTAGCATTTCTTTAAAAAGCCAGTTCACTGTTTTTTCGATGCGGTCTTTGAACATCTCGTCATGCGTTGATTTCCAGACATTTCCCAATAAATCCAACAATAGGGAGTTGTCATAAATCATTTTTTCAAAATGTGGGACGAGCCACTCTGCATCGACGGCGTAACGACAAAACCCACCACGGACATGATCGAAAATACCACCATGACAAAGCCCGCTAAGGGTTATTAAAACCGCTTCACGGCTGACATCTCGCCCACTGCGTAGCCAGTCCTGCCAAAGCAGGTCACAAATAAGGGGTTGAGGGAACTTGGGTGCTCCCTGCATGCCGCCAAAAGTTAAATCAATCTGTCTCGCGAGATTTTCCGAAGCTTCGCCAGCCAAATCTTCAGGCACGCCTAGTGGGAGGTCCGGGGAGAGTTGCTCTATACCCGAGGCTTTAAAGGTGGCGCTGTTTTTGTTGTGCAGTGCCTCAGTTAGCTTTTCTGCGTTCTCTTGAACTTTTTTGTTTTCCTCTTTGCATATTCTGGCAATCTCGCGGCATATATCCGGGAAACCCGGGCGTCCATATTTTGCAACTGGTGGGAAATAAGTCCCACCCCAGAACGGCCTGCCATCTGGCAATAAAAACATGGTTAATGGCCAGCCCCCCTGTTCCCCCATCATATGCAAGGCCGACATATAAATATCATCAATGTCGGGGCGCTCCTCTCTGTCTACCTTGATGTTGATGAACAGTTCGTTCATGACGGATGCAATCGCGTCATTTTCAAAGCTCTCATGTGCCATCACATGACACCAATGGCACGCCGAATAACCGATAGACAATAAAATTGGTTTGTCTAAGGCCTGCGCAGTTTCGAGTGCCTTGGCGTCCCAAGGCTGCCAGTGCACAGGATTATCTTTATGTTGCAACAAATAAGGGCTGGTTTCATTAGCGAGCCTGTTAGCAAGATCTTTTTGGGGGTATGTTGGATCTTGTGTCATGGCCACGCTCATTGAAATCTATTGACGAAGGAAATACCATCATATACGCCCATGATGATTCAGCAAGCATGCGAGGTTTCATATGAAAGGGGTGAAGAATGACAATTTATGCCTTATCTACTCCGCCGGGGCGTGGCGCGATTGCCATTATCCGCCTTTCCGGCGGTCATACCCAAAAAGTTGTTGAGAAATTAACCGGCAAAGCTTCGCCAGAGCCGCGTCTGGCGGCGTTAAGGGTTTTGTCAGACCCGGAGACAGGCGACCCCATAGACTCCGGCCTTGTGTTGTTTTTTCAGGCGCCGCACTCCTATACGAGTGAGGATATGGCGGAGCTACATATTCATGGCGGCGTTGCAATTGTTGACTGTATCCTTGAGGTCTTATCTCAATTTAAAGAACTGAGGCCGGCTGAGCCGGGTGAGTTTACGCGCCTTGCTGTTCTCAATGGGCGTATGGACCTCACGCAAGCCGAAGCCGTCGCGGATATGATTGACTCTGAAACAATCGCGCAGCAAAAACAGGCCTTTCGGCAGATGCAGGGCGCCCTGGGCGAGCTTTATGAGGGCTGGAGACAAAAGCTGGCTTTATCGCTGGCGCATTTGGAGGCAGACATAGAGTTCGCCGATGAGGATCTGCCCGGCGGTATTGGTCAGGCTGTTTTGAGTGAGGTCGCAATTTTAAAAGATGAAATTGCTGCCCATATTCTTGATGATCGGGGGCGCACCCTGCGCCACGGCGTTGAAATCGCAATTATCGGCGCCCCGAATGTTGGCAAATCCAGCGTACTTAATTATTTGGCAGGGCGGGAGGCCGCGATTGTTTCCGCGCGCGCGGGTACAACCAGAGATGTAGTTGAGGTGTCTTTAACACTTGGAGGTGTGCCGGCCGTACTTGCTGACACTGCGGGCATTCGTGAGGCGGGTGATGAGATTGAGCGAGAGGGTGTGCGCCGCGCCCTCAAAAGAGCAACAAAAGCTGATATTCGCCTGCATGTCAAAGCCTTTGGAGAGCCAGCTCAGGCAGACGAAGCGCGTTTTCAAGAGGGCGATATTTACGTCGCAAATAAGCAAGATCTGGGTACAACTCCACGACCCCCAGGCCTTCTGGCAGAAGATTTTTATGAGATCTCTGCTGAGACGGGGGCGGGTATGCCAACTTTGATTGCGGCCCTTAATGCTAGAGTTCAAGAAAACTTTGGACTGGCTGAGCGGCCCGCCTTAACCCGAACGCGTCACCGCAACGCCCTTCAGGAGGCCGGCGTCGCATTAGAGAGAGGTCTTGTGCGCGCCGGCTCCGGTATGGAGCTTGAATTGGTGGCTGAGGACTTGAGGCTTGCTATGCGTGAAATCGGGCGGATAACAGGGGCGGTAGATGTTGAAAGCCTGCTGGACATTGTTTTTCGGGATTTTTGTATAGGAAAGTAAGTGGCATTTGTCGATTTGGTTTCGATTGTTTCACGTGAAAC
>QOQK01000029.1 GCA_003331985.1 PS1 clade bacterium
CGGGCAACCATACAGTCCAACATTAGCCGGGAAAGGAGGCTTAAGGCGTGGCTGGCCTTTTTTGCCTTCAAGCGACTCAATCAAGGCGGTTTCCTCACCGCAAATATAAGCACCTGCTCCATGATGGACGTAAATATCGTAATCCCAGTCTGAGCCACAGGCGTTTTTGCCTAGCAGTCCAGCTTCATAAGCCTCATCGACAGCTCTTTGCAGAGCCTCGCGCTCACGAATAAATTCACCGCGCACATAAATATAACAAGCATGGGCGCCCATCGCGAAACCTGCCAATAAACACCCTTCGAGAAGTTTATGTGGCTCGTGACGCATAATATCACGATCTTTACATGTGCCGGGCTCGGACTCATCCGCATTCACGACTAGGTAATGTGGGCGTCCATCATTTTCTTTTGGCATGAAAGACCATTTCAAACCCGTTGGAAAACCAGCACCACCCCTGCCACGTAAGCCGGATGCTTTGACTTCCTCAATCACCCAGTCACGACCTTTAGCAAGGAGGCCTTTAGTGTTATCCCAATCGCCGCGCTTCTTTGCAGATGCTAAATCAGCACCGTCCGGGCCATAGATGTTCTTGAAAATGCGGTCACTGTCCTGCAGCATTACGCGTCTCCTTTAATACTTTTAAGTACAGTTCTACCACCTTCTGGTTCAGATGCCTTTCGGCTGGTTTGAGGACCAGAGGTAACGCTCTCGCCTCTTTTCAAATCCAGCAGAATTTTTTCAAACCATTCAGCGGTCAAATCTTCATAAAAATCATCATTAATCTGAACCATGGGTGCATTTACACACGCACCCAAGCACTCAACTTCGAGCCAACTCAGCTTTCCGTCATCAGTTACTGTGTTTTGTTCGCCGATAACTTTCCGGCAGACGTCTTTGAGGTTGTCTGCCCCGCGCAACCAGCATGGTGTTGTTCCACAAAGCTGAACAAAATGCTTACCTACCGGCTCCAAATTGAACATGGTGTAGAAAGTAGCAACCTCCATGGCGCGCATATGAGGCATATCAAGGAATTCGGCAACATACCTGATTGCAGGTTCAGGTAACCATCCACCCGCCTGTTTTTGAGCCTGCCACAAAAGAGGAATAATCGCACTTGCCTGACGACCCTTAGGGTATTTCGCGATTTGCTTTTTTGCCCACGAAATATTTTCTTTCGTAAACGAAAAATCATCAGGTTGGTTTTCGGCAACACGGCGCACACTCATCGGTCAACCTCCCCGAACACAATATCTAGCGATCCGAGAATAGCCGAGACGTCTGCCAGCATATGATCGCGACTGAGATAATCAAGAGCTTGCAAATGCGCGTAGCCCGGCGCTCGAATTTTACACCGATAGGGTTTATTGGAGCCATCAGCAACAAGATAAACACCAAACTCTCCTTTGGGTGCTTCCACAGCGCGGTAAATCTCACCAGCCGGCACATGATAACCCTCAGTGTAAAGCTTAAAGTGGTGAATCAAAGCCTCCATGGAGCCTTTCATTTCACCGCGCTTAGGCGGAACAATCTTTCCATCAGAGGAAGATACCGGGCCTCCAGGCATTTGCTCAAGGCATTGCTTCATAATCCTTATGGATTGACGGCATTCTTCAACTCGGCACAAATAACGGTCATAGCAATCGCCATTTTTGCCTATCGGAATATCAAAATCCAAATCGGCATAAACTTCATAGGGCTGGGCTTTTCGCAAATCCCAAGCAAGACCAGACCCACGAGCCATAACCCCCGTAAGCCCCCAATTGTTAATATCGTGATGAGAAACCACGCCAATATCAACATTACGCTGCTTAAAAATTCTGTTTTCCGTCAACAGGCTTTCAATATCATCCATGACCTTAAGAAACGGGTCACAAAATGCGTAAATATCATCTAGCAAATCTTGGGGTAAATCCTGATGAACGCCGCCGGGACGGAAATAAGCAGCATGGAGCCTAGCACCACTGGCACGCTCATAAAATATCATCAGCTTTTCACGCTCTTCAAACCCCCAAAGCGGCGGTGTAAGTGCGCCAACATCCATGGCCTGTGTGGTGATATTGAGCAAATGACTGAGAATACGTCCAATTTCGGAGTAGAGAACACGGATATACTGCCCGCGAGCCGGAACGCTCACGCCCAACATCGACTCAACTGCAAGCGCAAATGCATGCTCCTGATTCATCGGCGCGACATAATCGAGACGGTCAAAATAAGGAACCGACTGCAGGTAGGTCTTATGCTCAATCAACTTTTCTGTGCCACGATGCAATAAGCCAATATGCGGGTCGATGCGTTCTACAATTTCACCATCCAGATCCATAACCAGCCGCAGCACACCATGCGCGGCAGGGTGTTGAGGTCCGAAGTTAATTGTAAATTTTCTATCTTCAGCTTGTGACATAATTTTCCCCGGCCTATTACAGCCTTACTTAAGCTTCATCCGAAACATCAGCTTCGGCTTTTTCATCACCAGGCAGAACATCCATCTGCCCGCGCACCCCTTCCCAAGGGCTGACAAAATCAAAATCGCGAAATTCCTGCATGAGTGTCACGGGTTCTTGCACAACCCGCTTCTCATCATCATCCCATCTAACCTCAACATGACCGGTCAATGGAAAATCTTTTCTAAGTGGATGACCTTCAAAACCATAATCAGTCAGCAAACGTCTTAAATCCGGGTGTCCGGAAAAAAGAATGCCATAAAGATCAAATGCTTCGCGTTCAAACCAACTCGCCGCATCGAATAAGTCAGTGGCGCTTGGCACAGCGGTTTTGTCATCGACAGAAAGTTTTACACGGACACGCTGGTTCTGGGTCATAGACAACAAATGATAGACAACATCAAAACGCTCGGATCTTTCGGGATAATCAACCCCGCACACATCAAGAAGTTGTGTAAATGCACACGCTGCGTCATCTCTGAGATATTTTAAAACATCTAAGACAGTATCAACAGTCACAATGAGCGTTAAGTCACCATGCGAAATGGAAGAGTCAGAAATCTTGTCGGAAATCCCGTTAAGAAGATGATTGAGCAAGTCCTGATTCTGGTCGGTCATGTTGATATCTTCCTAACGCTCTATCGTGCCTTTACGGCGAATTTTTTTCTGCAATTGCAGAACACCATAAAGCAATGCTTCAGCTGTGGGTGGACAACCCGGCACATAAATATCAACAGGCACGATACGATCACAACCCCGTACAACCGAATAGGAATAGTGGTAATAACCTCCACCATTGGCGCACGAACCCATTGAAATTACATAACGAGGCTCAGGCATTTGGTCGTAAACCTTGCGAAGCGCAGGCGCCATTTTGTTGGTTAAGGTGCCAGCAACAATCATCACATCTGACTGTCGTGGAGATGCGCGAGGTGCAAATCCGAATCTTTCACCATCATAGCGCGGCATGGAAGTGTGCATCATTTCAACCGCACAACAAGCCAAACCGAAAGTCATCCAGTGCAGTGAACCAGTCCGCGCCCAATTAACCAAATCTTCAACACTGGTGACGACAAACCCCTTATCCGCCAGAGAGTCAGAAACCTCGGCATAATAAGGGTCTTTAGAGAAGTCTGTATTATCAGAAACAAGTTCTAGCGCATCAGAAGTTGCTTCACTTGAGTCTTTATTGTCGTAGTTTTCCAAATCAGCCACCTAGTCCCACTCTAGTGCGCCCTTCTTCCATTCATAGGCGAAGCCAATAGTCAGAACGGCAAGAAAGAACATCATTGACCAGAAACCGAAAAGTCCGATATCGCCAAAAGCCACCGCCCATGGGAAGAGAAAAGCAATTTCAAGATCAAAAATAATAAAGAGAATGGCGACCAAATAAAATTTAACGTCAAATTTCATGCGCGCATCATCGAAAGCTTCGAAACCGCACTCATACGGCGAGAGCTTTTCGGTATCTGGGTCCGATGGCGCTGCCAACAGAGGAACAATTAGCAAAGCCAAAGTTATGACTGCTGCGAGTCCCATGAAAATAAGAATTGGCATATATTCTGTAAGAAGTGCTTGCATCTTAGTTCGTCCAATTAGTCACTGAATACGGGGTATGGATGTTTCTATTAACCCAAAAAAGAATCTACACGACTATATCCTCACTCTTAAAATTTGGAAAGCATTAGAGTGAGTTATCGCTCAAAATCTTGGCGTTTTAAGCCATTTTTTCCGCGTCGGAGTGACGCAGGTTTCTAAGGAGCTAAACCAAAAAGCTATAAGCCATAAAAATCCACCTCTACGGGTAGTGAATATGATTTCAACCAAAACTGTATAAAGAGAAAATCCGGTGGGAATGGCGAGAGTGACGGGACTCGAACCCGCGACCTCCGGCGTGACAGGCCGGCGCTCTAACCAACTGAGCTACACCCCCACACGGAAAAAAACCGTTAGACGATTTACGCCCACCCGTTTGACAAGTCAAGGTCTGCAAGACGAATGACCGGAATTAACGGATGGTGGGCGGTGACGGGATCGAACCGCCGACCCTCTCGGTGTAAACGAGATGCTCTCCCAGCTGAGCTAACCGCCCTAGAGGCTGATTTCTTAAACGACAAGTCGGAAAAAGTAAATCAAATAAAAAAAGCCGACCGATAAATTCGGTCGGCTTTAAAACGAATATTCGCTTTTTATTTGTTTGCAGCTTCTTTAAGAGCTTTACCGGCTCTGAATTTTGGCTGGTTAGATGCAGGAATCTGGATTGCTGCACCAGTTTGTGGGTTACGCCCCGTAGAAGCGTTACGCCGTGTCACCAGAAAAGTACCAAAACCAATCAGACGGACTTCACCACCTGAAGCGAGTTGACCAGTTATTGTGTCCAATACGCTTTCAATTGCGTTAGCCGCGTCTGTTTTCGTTAGGCCGGTATCACCTGCAACTTTACTAATAAGATCATTCTTGTTCATCTAAATATCCCTCCAATTGGGCGCGCTTTGTTAATAACCTAATTAAAGCCCCGATTCGAGGTCGGGTCAAAACAAAAAACTTAATGATTTGACCCGCCTGTGTATATTTTAGGGATAAAATTAACGATTAATTAATGCGTTCTTTGTGTATCTTGAGGTCCGGTCATAGCCGCTTGCTGTTTGGCTTCATAGGCAGTCTGATCCCATTCAATCGCTTCCGGCATTCGTGTAAGAGCAATTTCAAGAACTTCGTTCATAGATTGCACCGGAATGATATCCAAACCGTCCTTAATGTTATCTGGCACTTCGGATAAATCCTTGGCATTCTCATGCGGGATGATGACACGTTCAACTCCCCCACGGCGGGCAGCCAATAGCTTTTCTTTTAGCCCACCAATTGGGAGTACCTGCCCACGCAATGTTACTTCTCCGGTCATTGCAACTTCTTTGCAAACCTCAATGCCAGTCATAAGAGACACAATGGTTGTAGCCATCGCGATACCAGCTGATGGGCCATCTTTTGGTGTTGCCCCTTCCGGAACATGCACGTGAATATCTTTTTTATCAAACAGGGGCGGTTCAATGCCTAAATCAACACTTTTGGAACGCACATAAGATGAAGCGGCACCAATTGACTCTTTCATTACATCGCCAAGCTTACCCGTTGTGGTCATTTTTCCTTTACCGGGAAGCATGACACCTTCAATGGTCAATAATTCACCGCCGACTTGAGTCCATGCAAGGCCGGTCACAACGCCAACCTGGTCTTCTTTCTCGGCCAAACCAAATCGATAACGGGATACACCAAGGAAATCTTCTAGATTATCTGGAATAACCGATACATCTGTGATTTTCTCGCGCACGATTTTGGTGACTGTCTTACGACATACATTGGCAAGATCGCGTTCTAAATTCCTGACACCTGCTTCGCGTGTATATGTACGTATAATCTGCCTTAAAGCTTCATCGGAAAGTTCAAATTCGCCATTTTTCAAACCGTGGTTTGAAATGGATTTTGGCAAGAGATGACGCTTCGCAATTTCAACCTTCTCGTCCTCTGTATAGCCGGGGATACGAATAACCTCCATACGATCAAGCAGTGGACCGGGAATATTCAACGTATTAGCTGTGGTGACGAACATCACGTTTGACAAATCATAATCGACTTCAAGGTAGTGATCGTTAAAAGTTGAATTTTGTTCGGGATCAAGCACCTCAAGTAAAGCTGAGGCTGGGTCGCCGCGATAATCCATACCCAGCTTATCAATCTCATCAAGAAGAATAAGCGGGTTACTTGTCTTCACCTTCTTCATGGACTGTATGATTTTGCCTGGCATGGAACCGATATAAGTCCGGCGGTGACCGCGAATTTCACTCTCATCACGCACCCCGCCTAGGGACATTCTAACAAATTCACGGCCTGTAGCCTTGGCAAGCGACTTACCTAGCGATGTTTTACCAACACCGGGCGGGCCAACAAGACACAAAATTGGGCCTTTTAGCTTATTGGTTCTGTTCTGTACCGCGAGATACTCAAGAATGCGCTCTTTAACCTTTTCAAGGCCATAGTGATCCGTTTCCAACACCTGCTCAGCATTGTCTAAATCTCTTTTGATGCGGCTTTTCTTCTTCCATGGTACAGCGAGCAACCAGTCGAGATAATTTCTAACAACTGTTGCTTCAGCTGACATGGGACTCATATTTTTAAGCTTTTTAAACTCAGCCTGAGCTTTCTCACGAGCTTCCTTGGAGAATTTTGTTTTCTCAATTTGGGCTTCCAACTCGGCAAGGTCATCCATGCCGTCTTCGCCCTCTCCTATCTCTTTCTGGATAGCTTTGAGTTGCTCGTTTAAATAATATTCGCGCTGTGTTTTCTCCATCTGGCGTTTTACACGTCCACGAATTTTCTTCTCGACCTGCAGGAGACCAACTTCATTTTCCATGTGACCAAGAACATTTTCCAGTCGCTCGGAAACCGATACGTTCTCAAGCAAGGCTTGTTTTTCGGATATTTGAATATTTAAATGCCCGGCAACCGTATCTGCAAGCTTTTGCGGGTCGTCAATCTCACGAATGACATTCTGCACTTCTTGGGGAATTTTGCGGTTCATTTTGACATAATTATCAAACTGTCCGACCACTGTTTTAGACAAACTTGAGAGATCGGGGCTATCTAAATCTTCTTCTTCGATGCCAATGACGCTGGCCTGAAAGAATGACTCATTTGGAACAAAATCAACCAGTCTGGCGCGTCGTAGACCTTCAACAAGCACTTTGACAGTTCCATCAGGAAGTTTCAAAAGCTGTAAAATCGTTCCGACTGCGCCGATATCATAGACATCCTCTTCGCTCGGATCATCCAAGTCGCCATCACGTTGGGCGACAAGCATAATCTGCTTATCATCAGCCATAACATCTTCAAGCGCCCGTATCGATTTATCCCGCCCGACAAAGAGCGGCACAATCATGCCCGGAAATACAACAATGTTACGAAGCGGCAGAACTGCAAGCACTTCAGGAAATTTTGTATAATCTGTGGTGTCGGTCGTGTCACTCATTGATAGCTCCTATTTGGGTCTTATATTTGCGTATTTATATTTTATGCCGTCACATTGAATGCTGTTAGATGGACACAATCATTACGATTGATTCCTATGACGCAGTCAAAACCAATAATAGGTATATGTTGGCACACGAGACTGTTTTCAACAGTTCGATGCAAATTTCACAAAAAATTGCAGAAAAATTGACTTTTAAATGATTTTTTTAGGAAGCGCGGTCAGCTTCTTCTGTTGTCTTTTCAGAATAAATATAAAGCGGCTGGGCTTTTCCCTCAACAACTTCAGGGCTGATGACAACTTCTTCGACGCCTTCAGTGGTTGGAAGTTCAAACATGCTGTCCAACAACATAGATTCCATCACTGAACGTAAACCACGAGCACCGGTTTTGCGGTCAATTGCACGACGGGCAATTGCTTGCAACGCTTCATCTTTGAAATTTAGCTTCGTATCTTCCATGTCAAAAAGACGCTGATATTGTTTTACCAACGCATTTTTTGGCTCAGTCAGAATACGTACAAGCGCTTTCTCGTCCAAATCTTCAAGTGTTGCAATAACCGGTAAACGACCAACAAATTCGGGTATTAGACCAAATTTAAGCAAATCTTCAGGTTCAAGGGTTTTTAACAAATCACCTGTTGATTTACTTTCAGGTTGAGCAACATTGGCCCCAAAGCCAATAGATGTTTCACCACCACGACGGGAAATGATTTTTTCCATCCCAGCAAAAGCACCACCGCAAATAAACAGAATATTGGTGGTATCGACTTGAAGGAATTCTTGCTGAGGATGCTTACGACCGCCTTGGGGAGGAACTGAAGCAACTGTCCCCTCCATAAGTTTCAACAATGCTTGCTGAACACCCTCACCCGACACATCGCGGGTAATTGACGGATTATCAGCCTTGCGGCTAATTTTATCAACCTCATCAATATAAACGATACCGCGTTGGGCACGTTCAACATTATAATCAGCAGCCTGTAGCAGTTTCAGAATAATATTTTCAACGTCCTCACCAACATAACCGGCCTCGGTTAATGTCGTGGCATCGGCCATGGTAAATGGGACATCAAGAATTTTGGCAAGCGTTTGTGCAAACAGGGTCTTGCCGCAACCAGTTGGGCCGATGAGCAAAATATTAGATTTAC
The DNA here is from genome assembly GCA_003331985.1 of PS1 clade bacterium. Taxonomy (GTDB): domain Bacteria; phylum Pseudomonadota; class Alphaproteobacteria; order RS24; family RS24; genus Micropelagius. Next base: position 8,614 of record QOQK01000029.1, read on the forward strand.
TGAGTTCGATCTCAGAATTTTTGGCACTGTGATTGAGCCGCTTGTAATGATTATGCACAGCAACTGACAAGACGCGCTTGGCATGCGCCTGACCGATCACATAATCTTCCAGAACATCATGAATTTCCTGAGGGGGCGGAACACCTTCAGAGGTTTTAAGCATGGAGGATTTGTTCTCTTCACGGATAATATCCATGCAAAGTTCAACACATTCATCACAAATAAATACGGTTGGCCCAGCAATCAACTTACGAACTTCATGCTGGCTTTTGCCGCAGAAAGAACAGTAAAGAGTGCTTTTGCTATCGCCTGTTCCACCAACTTTGCTCAAGTCTAGCTCCTGCTAATTTGTTATTCATGAGGGCCTCATATTTGGAGACCAAAAAAAATTTGAATGGATACGCCTTGAATACCATTAGGTCTAACGAATCACTCTTCAAACATTCCTTAAACTGACTTAACTGTCAATCTAAGAATGTAAATGGTTTTAACCATTTAGCTTTATTCTGACTCTTCCTTAACGGCTTCACGCTTATCGACGACAGTGTCAATAAGACCAAAACTCTTCGCCTCTTCGGCAGTCATAAATGTGTCACGTTCCAGGGCATCTTCGATTGTTTTTAAATCTTGCCCTGTGTGCGTACAGTAAATTTTATTCAGGCGTGTACGCATATCGAGAATTTCTTTTGCGTGGCGTTCAATATCCGAGGCCTGTCCCTGAAATCCACCTGAGGGCTGGTGCACCATAATCCGCGCATTTGGCAGAGCAAAACGCATATTCTCTTCCCCCGCACAAAGCAAAAGCGAGCCCATGCTGGCTGCCTGGCCGATACACAGCGTAGACACTGGCGGGCGAATATATTGCATTGTGTCATAAATCGCCATGCCTGAGGTCACGACACCGCCGGGTGAATTAATATACATTGAGATTTCTTTTTTCGGATTTTCAGCCTCAAGAAACAGCAATTGTGCCGTAATTAAGCTCGCCATATAATCCTCAATTGCGCCCGTAACAAAAATAACACGCTCTTTGAGAAGTCGGGAATAAATATCATAGGCACGTTCACCGCGATTAGTTTGTTCAACAACCATGGGAACCATCGTGTTCATGTAAGTATCAACAATATCGTTCATAAATTTATCCTCTAAATGCTTAAGAGCAAGTTCTGCAAAGGGTTAACATGCACGTGAACACATGACTATATTATTCACGTCACTTAGACGCAAAAAAACAAAAGGCAAAGATTGCGTATAATTACTTATCTTCTTTTTTCTTTGCCGGTGCTTTTTTTGCAGCAGGCTTTTTAGCTGCGGGTTTCTTGGCCGCCGGTTTTTTAGCTGCTGGTTTTTTTGCAGGTTTTTGATCACCCTCTTTGGTATCAGCTTTTTTTGCGGCGGCTTTTTTAGCCGGAGCTTTTTTAGCTGGCTTCTTTTTAGCCTTAGGCTTTTCTTCAGCTTCCTCAGGGGGCGCCATAAGCTCCTCAATGCTGACAGTAATATCGGTTACGTCGGCTTGCTCAATCACAAAATCAATGACTTTATTTTCAAATAAAGGCGCACGAATTTGTGCCATGGCTTCAGGATTATTTCGGAAATAGTTAAAGACTTCCTGCTCCTGCCCCGGGAACTGACGTACACGCTCCATCAGACCTTGATTGATCTCTTCCTGGGTGACTTCAATTTCGTTAGTGGAACCGATTTCAGCAAGAACTAGACCTGTGCGTACACGGCGCTCAGCAATCTCACGATACTCCGTCCGCAATTCATCTTCAGTTTCATCCAACTCATCAATTTTCTTACTCTGGTTTTCGAGTTCACTTTCAAATTGGTGCCAAATCTGATTGAACTCCAAGTCAACCATGCGAGTTGGCAGTTCAAAATCATGTGCATCGCTTAGCTTATCAAGTAAATCACGCTTCACCTGTTCACGTGAGAAATTATGGTAATCCTTGCCGATTTGCTCACGGACCATCTTTTTAAGCTGGTCAAGTGATTCCATGCCCATTGAGGTAGCAAATTCGTCATTGATTTCAATCTCTTTGGGGCCGCTCACTTCGTGTACAGTAGTCTCGAACACTGCAGCTTTATTTGCCAAATCTGCATTGCCATAATCTTCCGGGAAACTCACTTCGATATCAAAGCTATCGCCAGCTTTTTTGCCGATAATCTGATCTTCAAAACCTGGAATGAATTGATTTGAACCCAGCTCAAGTTCAAAACCCTCTGCAGCGCCACCTTCAAAGGACTCGTCATCAATCTTACCGAGGAAATCGATCTTCACACTATCTCCTGACGCCGCTTTTGCGGTTTTTGCTTTAGGCTCGAATTGCTTACGCGACTGAGCGAGGCGTTGAATGGACTCGTCAACTTCGGTATCGGAAATTTCGGCAACTTTGCGGTCAAAAGAGATATCTTTAAACTTGGCAAGCGTAATCGGCGGGATGATGTCGTAGATCATATTGAAAACAAAATCTGCATCACCGCTGATGACATTTTCAATATCTCCGTCGAGATTAACCTCAGGTTGTAAAGCCGGACGCTCATCACGGTCAGTCAGCACCTGCTGACTCTGATCATTAACGACCTCTTGAAGAATTTCGCTCATCAAGCGTGATCCATAAACTTTCTTTAAATGCGCGACAGGGACTTTCCCTTTACGGAAACCTTTAAGCTGAACCTGATCTTTCAGTTCAAGCAACTTAGTATCCAAACGAGAAGCCAAATTGTCTTTGGCAACGGTAATTTTCAATTCGCGGGAAAGGCCCTCAGCGGAGGTCTCTTCAATTTGCATCATTACATCCATTTTTTTTGTTGCTCAATTGTGTCCATGAGCAGTGATTAATATGGTTAGTTCGCTTATGGTGCGGGCGGAGGGACTTGAACCCCCACGCCTCTCAGCACTAGAACCTAAATCTAGCGTGTCTACCAATTCCACCACGCCCGCTTTTAAGCTTAACTAACTATGGCGCGGGGTATAGCAATTTAGTTGACCTATGACCAGTCTCTTGTGATGATTTGTTAAGACTCTTTAAGACATTCTTTAAAAATATAAAAACAATCATAATTGTTTATTTTTTAGACAAGTGAACAAAATTTAAGCAAATTAAAATGTTTTTTAAAACGAAATTTTTAAATTGTAAAAATAACACAATAAATTCATAGCCTTACCTAGAGCCCTACTGAGTAAAATTTTTGGCACGGTTTCTGCTTCATTAAGTACATAAATTCTGAAAGGACAATTCTATGAAAAAAGTAGAAGCCATCATCAAGCCCTTCAAATTAGATGAGGTTAAAGATGCATTACAGGAAGCCGGACTTCAGGGCATAACTGTAATCGAAGCAAAAGGTTTTGGTCGTCAGAAAGGCCACACCGAATTGTATCGTGGCGCAGAATATGTTGTTGATTTTCTGCCCAAGGTAAAAATAGAGCTTATCATTGGCGACGATATGCTTGAAACTGCGATTGAGGTTATTCAAAAGGCCGCTCAAACCGGTCGCATTGGGGACGGGAAAATATTTGTTTCCGACATCCAAGAAGCCATACGTATTCGTACCGGAGAATCCGGTATCGATGCACTTTAAACATCCTAACTTAAACTATCCGGAGATAAATAATGTCTGACGCTTCCAAAATTCTTAGTCAACTCAAAGACGACGAGATCCAATATGTAGATCTTCGTTTCACTGATCCACGCGGCAAAATGCAACACGTCACGCTCGACTCATCCCTTGTTGATGAGGACTTCTTCACAGAAGGCGCCATGTTTGACGGCTCATCAATCTCAGGCTGGAAAGCCATTAATGAGTCCGATATGTGCCTGATGCCTGACACGGATTCAGTATCCATGGATCCCTTTTATGCACAGCCGACAATGACAATTTTCTGCAATATCACTGATCCAATTACAGGTGAGTTCTACAATCGTGACCCGCGTTCAACAGCTGTCAAAGCAGAAGCCTATCTGAAATCAACAGGTATCGGCGACACAATCAATTTTGGCCCTGAAGCTGAATTCTTTGTTTTTGACGATGTTCGCTTTTCATCAGAACCATATAATACAGGCTTTGCCCTAGACAGCATCGAATTGCCAGTTAATTCAGGCACTGAATATGAAGCCGGTAACATGGGTCACCGTCCACGCACAAAGGGTGGCTACTTCCCAGTTAATCCTGTCGATAGTGGGCAAGATCTTCGCGGCGAAATGCTTAGCGTTATGAAAGACATGGGTCTTGAGGTTGAGAAACATCACCACGAAGTTGCAGCCGCTCAGCATGAGCTTGGCCTAAAATTCGGCACGCTAACAAGCATTGCTGACAGTCTTCAACTTTACAAATACGCCGTTCACAATGTGGCTCACGCTTACGGCAAATCAGCAACCTTTATGCCGAAGCCTGTCTATGGCGATAACGGAACGGGCATGCACTGTCACCAGTCTATCTGGAAAGAAGGCAAGCCTCTCTTCGCTGGGGACAAATATGCAGACCTGTCACAAGAGTGTCTTTACTATATTGGCGGTATCATCAAACACGCCCGCGCCATTAACGCGCTGACAAACCCGTCAACAAACTCATACAAGCGTCTCATTCCTGGTTTTGAAGCACCTGTGCTTCTCGCTTATTCAGCGCGTAACCGTTCTGCGTCTTGCCGGATTCCATTCGCGACTTCCGCACCGGGCAAAAGAATTGAAATTCGCTTCCCTGATCCAACAGCCAACCCATATCTTGCTTTCACAGCTATGATGATGGCCGGTCTGGACGGTATCGAGAATAAAATCGATCCGGGCGATCCAATGGATAAAGACCTTTATGAACTGCCACCTGAAGAACTGGCTGATGTGCCACAGGTTTGCGGATCTCTGCGTGAGGCTCTCGAAGCACTCGATGCAGACCGTGACTTCCTGAAAAAAGGCGGCGTAATGGATGATGACCAGATTGACGGATATCTGGAGCTTAAGTGGGAAGAAGTTTACCGCTTTGAGCACACACCTCACCCTGTTGAGTTCGACATGTATTACAGCGTCTAATCACGCTTTATAAAAAAGAAAAGGGCCGGTTCATCCGGCCCTTTTTTATGCAAAGATTTTTCGCAACACTCTAGTCGCTGAGTTTATTGCGCGTCTCTGTTGTTATTCTCATTAAATTCATCTTTTCAATCTGCCATCCCTTGCCAGATACGTATATTACATTATCAAAATATGAGCCTAGATAATGCCAAATCTTACTATTTGGCAAATCATGCCAGGCTTGAACGTAGGACTCCATTTTTGCTGAACCACTCTGAATTTTACAATCTGATGATATATCCACGTTTAAATCAATCACCCTTTGAGTTCCAATAAGATGTTGTGTTGGCCCCATTGGACCCAAATTCTTCTCAACAATATCAGCCCAAGCATCTGGTCCAGTTGCACTCATGTCTGGTGCTCCGTCTCCAGACACAGAAAAATCAGCGTCGACAGTAAAAATTGAACGATAGATTTCTAGCCCCTCATTAAAGGAAGCCTCTTCAGTAATTCCAAGTAAATCTGTAGCCTTTGCATAATTTCTTCGAAGGTACTCAATGTCCTGTCTCGCGGCAGCTTTAATTAAGTCAGTCGAACAGGCTCCTATTGATTTGGCTTGAATATGCAAAGATTTCTGAGCCGAAAAAATGACTATTACACCTAAAATAAATGCTAACATTAATCCTTTAAAATTTTTCATAACCCTCTCCTTAGGTAAGACTTTTTAATATCCGTAATTTTCTTTATATCGCTCTGCAGCTTGTTTTTCAAAAGCTTTAAATCCTCCAACAGCCTTGAGAACGCCCATTTTCAAATCCGGCTCTTGCCCTTCCCCCATGCGAATAAGTTGAAGACAAAACCATCCCTGTCGTCCCCAGCCGTTAATGCCACGAATAATCGCAAACGGGCTGGTGTCTCCCAAAAGACCTGGACCAAGCCTGACTGTTTTTTCAAATTCTTCCGTCGCCGCCACATCACCAGATAACAGTTTATTGGCAATATCAGGATCACTGCACATGGGACGCGCAAGACCAATCATGTCACAAGCCCCCGCATCAAGTGCGGCATCCATACCGGCGCGAGTCCGAAACCCGCCCGTCACCATCAAGGCGCCATCGAAAACGGCTCTGATATCTTTGGCATACTCAAGAAAATATGCTTCTCGCGCAACGGTGCTGGGCAAACGGCTTTCGCTTTTCGACGAGTCCATCGCACCCCCCTCAAGACCGGACATCCGTGGCTGCTCATAAGTGCCACCCGAAATCTCAAGCAAATCAAGTATTTCATCATTGAGCCATTTGGCAACCTGCACGGCCTCTTCATGACTGAAACCCCCTCGCTGAAAATCAGCAGAATTGAGCTTGACGGCAACTGGGAATTCTTTTCCTACAGCCTTGCGTGTTGCACGCACTGCCTCAAGCAGAAAACGAGCCCGGTTTTCAAGCGAGCCGCCCCAAGCATCCGTCCGAATATTTACATCCGGCGATAAAAACTCAGATATCAAATAACCGTGTGCCGCATGAATTTGAACACCGGTGAAACCCGTCTCCTTGGCTGTCTTGGCGGCGAAGGCGAAACCGTCAATCGCTGCCTGAATTTCGACTTCTGTCATGGCTTTCGGGTCACCAAACATTTTGCCGGGCATGTTAACCGGCAAGTTAGACGGGCCTGCAGGCGTTTCATTAACGGCTATCGGGGTTTGCCGACCGGCATGAGATATTTGCATCCAAAGCTGAGTATCATTAGCTGTGCCTTGTTCGGCCCAATGTTTCAGCGCCGCCAGTTGTTCATCTGATTGCGTCCCTTCAATCACGACATTTCCAGCACGCTCAAGATATTTGTGATTAATCTGAATGTTACCGGTTAACAGCATTCCCGACCCACCATATGCCCAGCGACCATAAAGTGTTGATAATTTTGAGGTGGCGCGGTTAGCGGGGTCTGACAACCCTTCTGTCATAGCCCCTTTAGCAATTCTATTTTTGATAATGACGCCACAAGGCAGGGTTAACGTATCGGTGAGAGTTGTCATGATAATCCTTTTACTAAATGAACTGGCACACTACTTTGTAGAAAATATAGTCGCAAGCATTTCAAGAAATCCAGATTTTTCCCCGCGAGTGAACAAACTTGTTTAAAATCCAGTTCATTGAACGATTCGACTTAACATTTCGATTGCCGAAATTTTGCTATAGGTTTTTCCATGCCAGCGCGAAAAAAAACAGAAGATACGCCGGACTTATTTGGTTCTGAAGTAAAATCGGATTCAAAGACAGGGGCAAAAAAAACATCTAAGTCAGCGGCTGAAAAGGCTTCTAAATCAGCTTCTCAAGCCTCACCAAAGAAGTCATCAAGCGCCGAACCGAAAACGCCCTCCAAAAAGGCGGGGCAATACAGTGCTGCTGATATTGAAGTTCTTGAGGGCCTTGAACCCGTCAGAAGACGCCCCGGTATGTATATTGGTGGTACGGATCACCGAGCCCTGCATCACCTCTTTGCAGAAGTGATTGACAATTCCATGGACGAGGCAGTTGCTGGACATGCCAGCTTTATCGAAGTGAATTATGAAGCCGATGGCACACTTACAGTTGGCGATAACGGGCGCGGCATACCAGTCGACCCGCATCCTAAATTCAAAGACAAATCTGCCCTTGAGGTCATTATGACAACCCTCCACGCCGGTGGTAAATTCGGCAGTGGAGCCTACGATACTTCAGGCGGTTTACACGGTGTTGGGGTGTCTGTAGTCAACGCCTTATCTGATAAACTAATAGTTGAAGTTGCCCGTGATAAGACATTGTATTCACAATATTTTTCACGCGGTATTGCCAAGGG
>QOQK01000003.1 GCA_003331985.1 PS1 clade bacterium
TAGGTCGTTTTTTAAGAGGTTTATTTTGTTTGGCACTTCATTCCTCATACCTCTTGCGTCTTTAGTTACCCTTGGGGTTGGCGTGGGATTCACAATGGCATTGGTATCCAATGCTTTTGTTCAGGGCGTCAAATTTCTAACAAGTACTTATGAAAATAATGAGCTTCTCTCTTTTACTCTGTTAAACCAAAATTACAGTCTGATGCCGCTTTTCGTCATCATCTTGGCGGCTTTTTTAATAATTTATGTCAGAAAAGTATTTGGTTTGGACAGATTTTATGGCCCTGCCGATAGTATTTATGCTGCTCATCGCGCGGATAATGAACTTGATGTTCGCCGCGGCTGGGGATCGACATTGAGCGCCTTTATCTCAGCTTCGGGTGGAGCTTCAGTTGGGCAATATGGCCCACTTGTGCATTTTGGCGCGACTATGGGCAGCTATTTAAAGCAAATATCCAAAAGTAATATTCCGACGGATATTTTTCTTGGATGTGGTGTTGCCGCTGCGATTTCTGCAGGTTTCAATGCGCCTATTGCCGGTATTCTATTCGCGCACAACGCTATAATTCGTCATTTTTCTTTGAAAGCTGTTGCGCCTATAGCTGTTTCCAGTCTTGTTGCTGCTTCTTTTAGTCAATCCTTGTTTGGTAACAATGTTGCTTTTCAAATTTCCAGCCTGCCACCGGATTTGATTTCTGTTATTCCGCTCGCGCTGGTCGTAGGGCCAGTTTTTGGTTTGATTTCAATCGTTCTGATGAATGCCATCCGCTATATGGGTATGCTCGGCACTAAAAGTAAACTCGGCTACGTCAAGTTAACTCTCATTGGCGCAACACTTTGCGGGGTTATTGGTATTTTCGTGCCTGAGGTGCTTGGCCTTGGTACAGAGACCGTTAGGGGGCTGTTATCTAACGAAATTGCCATGGATTATCTGGTTATTCTTTTAATTTTTAAAATTCTGGCGACTGCGCTCTGTATAGGTCTTGGTATGTTTGGAGGGGTTTTTTCGCCAGCTATTTTCATCGGCGCGGTTTCGGGGGCTTTAATCGGGGCTATTCTGACGAGTCTGACCGGGAATAATCTCTTATTGGTGTTTACTATTGCCGGCATGGCGGCGGTCACATCGCCGGTCGTTGGAGCTCCTATCTCGATTGTGATGGTCATTCTGGAACTCACAGCTTCGTATGATATGGCTTTAGTGTCATTAGGGTCAGTTGTTACCTCGTCCCTGACTGTTTCAATCTTGTTTGGCTATTCTTTCTTTGACAGACAACTTCAAGACCGTGGCATAGATATCAGACGGGGGCGCGGGCATCTCGGATTGATGGAGACCTCGGTCGGTACAATAGTGACTAATGAATTCTTACGGCTGGAGGAAACTGACAATAATGCTACTGCCATCGATAAAATGGTGGCGGCAGATGTTACCGAAGCTTATCTGCTGGATGACAAAGATATCTTCATAGGCAAAATCATCATCACTGATATTGTTAAGGAAGCACCGGATGCCTTTGTTATGAATTATTTATTGGATAATCCTCTTTCTATTAAGAGCGATGCGTCGCTCCAACAATGTATAGAAGTCGCCAGTGAATTTGTCGGAGAAACAATTCCGATTATTGATCGCAAATCAAATACTTTGATGGGTGTAGTGAGTGAAGCGGATATATTCCAAGCTTATTTGAAGCTGCAAAATACCGTTATTGATTTAGAAACAAAATAGCAGTTAGGCAATCAAGTCTGTTGTGCTTTTAAAGCGCGGCATGTCATTGATTTGGGCCGATGTATAGAGCCTCTTCACCGCTGCAATATTGTGACTGATATTTTCAGCCATCAGCGCTTTGGCAATAACGATATTCTCGCTAACAACTGCTGAGGGTGCAAGCCTTGGTGATCGCACAACATATTCGCGATTATTTGTGCCTGTATGTTCAGTTTTCTCACCTTGATAAACCGGTGATAGCCGACTGCTGGAAGCGGGATTATGCACAGGTAAAGTTGCGATGGATGTTCTTGTTGGAGAAGTGACATCGCTTGGCATGGGTATTGCAAATGGTGAGTTGTAAAAGCTTGTTTGAGCTTTTGCAGAAAAAACTGAAGCTTTGCCAGTGAGTGATTGATTGGCAAGCGGAATATTCGAAACAGGATTTGCGTAAACCATTTTGAAACTTTAACAATTTTTTTGCTAATTTCAATATATAGTATGCATTTTAGGAAGACTTATGAACCTCAAAAAAGCCTCTCAAACCTATCAAAAAATCGAGGAACAATCCTTTGTAGAGCCCGAAGATACTCATACAATTGTTCTCACGATGTTAAAAGAGCTCATCAGGTCGATTGATTTGTTTGAGGCGAATATCGATTTGAAAGAAGGCGATCAGCAAATTAAGTCCAAACATTTTTCGCGTGCGCTAACCATTATTTATGCGCTTCAGTCCAGTCTGGATTTCGAAAAGGGCGGTGAAATCGCCAGAGGTTTATTCCAGCTTTATGAATATTGCCGCCAGCAATTGCTCAAAGATATGAAAAACGGCAAGATTGAGAAAACCAATAATGCCAAACTATCCTTGATTGAAATTACTGAGGCCTGGGAAGAAATAGGGCAGACACATGCTGGATAAATTCAAAGAAAAACTTAGCGATATGAATTTGGCTATCCGTGAAGCCATAAAATCTGCTGATTTTGAAAAAGCTCAAGCTCTCGATAATGAGAGACAATATTTCATCATTACGGCCATGAAGGATGAGACGTTTTCACCGGATGATGAATTTGTGGAATTTTTAGAAAATTGCGCGAAAGAAAATGCGGAACTGGTTTCAGAACTGGAAGCCAGAATTATTAAGCTGTCCTCAGCGACACATAAAACAGGTCAAATGATGAAGGCCTATAATATATAGCTAGCTGATATTAGGTCTTTCTATCATCAGCTTTTTCATTTTTTCGATAAGCGTCGTGCGGCGCAATTTCAAAGCTTCGGCTGCGCCAGTGATTTGCCCTTCTTTTTTGCGGAGGGCGGCTTCAATCAACACAATCTCCACCTCCTGCAGATGTCTTCGTAAATCAATCGTGTCGAAATACGAAAACCAGTCATTATAACTTGCGGGCGCAGGCAAAGGCGGCTTATCTGAAATGAGTGCGTCGAGATCAATTGAATTAAGATTACCAGTTTCTTCCCACAGGGCTTCAAGTTCTTCTGCTTCATCAGGGACTTTAAGGCGTAATAAGTTCTCACGGACTTCCTTGCCGGTAATCTCTTTTTGCGGAAAAAGCACAATTGCGCGTTCCAAAACATTCCGCAACTCGCGAACATTGCCAGGCCAGTTATAACGCGATAACTCCGAAAGCGCAGTCTCGTCAAACAGTGGCGGCTTGCTATTTTGGGTTTCGCATATAGCGTCACAAATGGAACTAATGAGATCGGGAATATCAACGCTTCTTTCTGCAAGTGTAGGCACTTGCACAGGGAAGACGTTAATCCTGAAAAATAAATCAGCGCGAAACTTACCTTCATCAACATAAGCTTGCAGGTTTTGGTGGGTCGCACAAATAAGCCTAAAGTTCACTTTTATATCTTTATTGCCGCCGACTCTTTGAATAGTGCGGTTTTCAATAGCGCGGAGCAACTTAGTCTGAAGTGACAAATTCATATCACCGATTTCGTCCAAGAATAATGTGCCCTCATTAGCCAGTTCAAAGCGTCCCTTCCGATCAGTTTCAGCACCGGTGAAGGCACCTTTTTCATGACCGAATAGCTCCGATTCCAACAATTCAGTTGGAATGGCAGCGCAATTAATGGAGATAAGGGGCCCTTTTCGACCGGATAGGGCGTGTATAGCCCGTGCAACGACATCTTTACCTGAACCGGTCTGACCCTGAATAAGGACTGTACTATCGGCAGGAGCCAGAATGTCGATGAGCCGACGCAACTCTTTGGTTGCTGCGGACTGGCCAGCAATAAATTCATCAACGCTCGTCTGACCCGACATAACTTTTTTTAAACCTGAATAAAACTCTTACACAACAAGGTGTCAAACTCACGACACCAAAACGCAAACTCTCATATTATGTGTCAGAAAATTGAACCTTCGTCCAGAGAAAGGAGTCGAAAAGTTTTGTCTATTGAGCCAAGGTGTTGAAATATATGGATATTTAATTTTTTTATAAAACTGTTACCGGTTTGGCGCGGTTTTTGCCTAACCCCTTACCAGAGGGAAAGGAGATCCAAATGACTCTCTTAGCAATCAATTCTTTTGGCCTGAAACTGGCGCAGCCGATTGGTGATGTTTTGACAACGCGTAAAATAACTTTTTTGGCATTTGATGCCAAAAATACTGATTTGCCGAGTGAGCTTTCAGCATGCGAACAATTTGTATGTTCTAACAAATATCTGGAAGCTGTAGGCGGTCTCGAAAAATTTGTCGAAATTTGCCGTGGTTTCAAAATCAAGAATATTACCGTTATTGATGAGAAAGCTGACAGTTTTTCGGTTAATACGGAACTGGGTGGCAAATTGGTTCATGTTTCCTTACCAAAGAGTACCTCAGACATTTCACCTGCACAAAATTATGGTCTGCAAATTATTGCAAGTATGATCGCTTCGGAAAATCATGTCGCTGTAGGTGATGAAAGCTCCCTCACCATGCTTCGCCTTGCCAAGAAAGTGGCTGAGACTGATGTGACGGTCTTTATCAATGGCCCTACCGGAACCGGTAAAGAAGTGCTGGCGCGCTTTGTTCATAACAATTCCAGCCGCAGTGACAATCCGTTTATCGCCATAAATTGCGCTGCCATTCCTGAAAATATGCTGGAAGCTATTCTCTTTGGCCATGAAAAAGGGGCTTTCACTGGGGCATCTACATCGAATAAGGGTATTTTCCGAGCCGCAGATACCGGGACATTGCTTCTGGATGAAATCTCAGAAATGCCACTTTCCTTACAGGCCAAACTTTTGCGTGCCCTGCAAGAGAAATCTGTCACACCTATTGGGTCTAATGATGACGTTGCCGTAGATGTTCGTGTACTGGCAACAACTAACCGCGATATTCCGAGTGAAGTTCGTGCCGGTAATTTCCGTGAAGATCTTTACTACCGTTTAAACGTATTTCCATTAAACACCATCAGTCTTTGCGAAAGGGCTGATGATATTATACCAATTAGCACCGTCCTGCTGCAACGCCATTGTAAAACAGCGGCAGAGTTGCCTTGGCTGGATGAGAGTGCTGTCAAAGTCCTTACTGATTATGAATGGCCGGGCAATGTCCGTGAATTAGAAAATGTTCTTCAACGGGCGCTGGTCCTTCATGAAAACGGCTGCATCACCAAGTCAGATATCCTGACCGATATTCTTTCCACCACCATGCAGTCACGAGTCGATCAAGATACCAGACTTTCAGAAGTCGGTTAGGAGAGCATTATGATAGAGGTAAAATCAGTAGGGTCATCTTCGTCGCTTCACCAAAAGGTTCTGGAGCGCACAAGCCAATCTCTTAATACGGATGATAATACGCCATCATTTGTCAGCCGTGTGGGTGACGCGATAAAGGATGTTGCAGAATCTCAGAATATTAGTGGTGATATCACTAAAGCCTATGAGCTTGGTGAGGAAACAGATTTGGCAAAAGTCATGGTTACGCAACAGGTGTCCTCTCTGGGTTTCCAGATGACGCTGAACATCCGAAATAAAGTTTTAAGTGCCTATAAGGATATTATGAATATGCCGGTTTAATCCGGGATTTCTTTAGGGGAAAGTTATGTCAGAGACTACGATTACATCCGTTCAAACAAGCGTTGATCCGTCACAAGGACAGGTCAAGCAGATGATCAGTAAGGTTCAGAATTTTGTGAATGAACCAAGTGTACAAAGATCACTACCAACACTTATGGCAGTAATAGTGTGTTTTGTGGGGCTTATGGCTTATTTGCTGCTCCAGAAACCATCACGCACAACATTATACAATTCCTTGCCGGAAGCTGAAAAAATGCGTGTTGTTGACGCTTTGAAAAATGCCGGTGTTGATGTGATGCTTGATCCAACAACGGGTGAGGTCATGGTGCCTACTACGGATTACCATAATTCGCGTATCATGCTTGCTGCACAAGGTCTCCCCTCTTCGGTGCCGGAAGGTTATTCCGGGTTGAATGATATGCCCATGGGCACCAGCCGTTCAGTTGAAAGCATGCATATTAAAAATGCTCAGGAGCTGGAATTAGCCCGCTCTATAAGTGAAATTGATACTGTTTTGGCCGCGCGGGTACATTTAGCTTTGCCGGAAAAATCAGTATTTGTGCGGAGCAATCCCGATCCGACAGCCTCAGTATTTTTACAACTTGCTCACGGACGCTCACTCGGCAGAACCCAAGTGGAAGCTATTATTCATCTTGTTTCTTCATCCGTACCGGGGCTAAATAAAGAGAACGTGACCGTAATTGATCAAAACGGGGCTTTGTTGTCCCGCACAGCGGATGACCCGGACTCAATTCTCTCAGACTCGCAGCTGGAATATAAAATGCGCCTTGAGGGTATTTACCGTCACCGTGTTGTCTCGATTTTGACACCGATTGTTGGTGCCGGAAATGTGAATGCGCAAATTAATATTGATTTTGACTTCACCCGTACTGATAGAACCGAGGAAATTGTTGACCCCAATGGTAATGCGTTGCGGAGTGAGCAGAAGACACTTGATCAAACCTCTGATTTAACTGCTAAAGGTATACCGGGTGCAGTAACCAATACTCCACCGACAAAGGCCGAGCTTGAAATTGAAGCGGGTCAAGGCGGTGGAGGCGCCGGTGGACAGTTGCAAACACGTTCTACCAGTGAGGTACGTAACTTTGAGGTAAGTCGTACGGTTTCAACTACTCAGAATCCGCGCGTGCAGATTGAACGCATGTTTGCCTCAGTTTTGGTTAGTGATAAATTGGTCGTAGACCCTGAAACCAATCTGGAAGTCAGACAGCCATTGTCTCAAGAAGAGATTGAGCGTATTGAAACTTTAGTCAAAGACTCAATTGGTTTTGATGATGAACGTGGTGACAGTGTTACTGTAAGAAGTGCTGAGTTTGTTGATACATTGATGGGAGCTGCCGTTCCATGGTATGAAAAGTCATGGTTTGAGGAAGTTTCGCGTCAGATTACAACAATCGTGATTCTTGCTATTGTTGCCCTTGGGGTGATGCGTCCGCTTCTGTCCAGAATCCTTGTGCCAGTTGGTGCCGTACCACCTGGAATGTCTGCAGCAGGCGGTGATGATGATATTGATATTGATACTGTAGAAGTAGGTGAAGGTGAAAGCCTCGAGGATATTAAAGCCAAGCTCAAGCCTAAAAAGGCTGCCATATCCGCTGAAATGCTTGATACCGCTAACACCTATGATGACAAGGTCGCTGTCATTCGTATGATTGTTTCTGATGAAGCTGGCCGTGTGTCTAATGTCTTTAAGAACATGATGCGTCAAGATATGGACAATCTTTAAGATTGGTTGCGTAAGGTAAGGTAAGGTAAGGTAAGGAGTACAAGTTATGTCCGAAATTGCTCAAAAAGAAATGGATGCTGATGACATCTACTCACAGCTCACTGGAACGCAAAAATCTGCGATTCTAATGATGCTACTGGGCGAGGAAGAGGCCTCAGAAATTCTAAAAAATCTCGGGCCAAAAGAAGTTCAGCATCTAGGTAGTGCAATGTATTCTGTGCAGGGTCTTGATCAGGATACCGTTAACAGAGTGCTTGACGAGTTTCTTGATATTATCAAAGAGCAGACCAGTCTTGGTTTAGGTGCCGGCAATTATATTCGTAATGTGTTGATGAAAGCGTTGGGCGAAGATAAGGCGCAATCTGTATTGAGCCGTATCACCCCCTCTAGCAGTGATCGTCCGATTGAAATCCTAGACTGGATGGACGCCCGTGCAATTTCTGAGCTGATTGTCGATGAACATCCGCAGATAATTGCCCTCATTATTTCCTATCTTGATTTCTCCATGGGTGCAGATGTGCTCAATCTTCTCCCGGATGACCTTCAGCCAGAAATTATCCGCCGGATTGCAACGCTCGAAACGGTTCAACCCGATGCGTTGCGTGAACTTGAAGATGTGATGCAGAGAAAGTTTAAGGCGAATACAACATTGCGTGCCACTCAGGTTGGCGGTGTAAAAGCTGCTGCGAAAATTATGAACTTTACCAATCAGAATATGGAAGCCCGTATAATGAAAAATATTGGTAAGGACGATAAAATTCTGATGCAATCCATTCAAGAAAGCATGTTCGTCTTTGAGACACTAATTATGTCTGATGATAAATCGCTCCAAACATTATTACGTAATGTTGAGGCTGAACTTATTGTTCTGGCCCTTAAAGGTGCAGACGAGGCCTTGAGAGATAAATTGTTTTCATGCATGTCCAGCCGAGCTGCCGCGAATATAATGGATGAGATGGAAGCACTAGGCCCAGTGAGACTAGCAGAAGTCCAGGATGCACAAAAGCAAGTTATTGCTGTAGCGAGACGCCTGTCTGATGAAGGCACGATTGTTCTTGCCGGTCGCGGTGGAGATGATTTCGTTTAATCCGAACTGTCGGATGAGCGCTTTTGATTGAGTTTTTTGATGAGTGAACTTTTTGAACAAGATCTGACCCCTTTAGCCCCTCAGGAGATTGAGCGGTTGCTAAAGCAGTCGCGTGACGCTGGATTTCACTTGGATGAAAACGCGCCGCGCAAACAGCGTGGGGATTTTAAGAAAAGTAACCTGATCGAAATTGCTCGTGCGGTTTCTGATGAAAAAGATGCAGAGTCTTCACCTTCACCTGATGAGAAAGCGTCTGGTGAGGCAGTTACCCCTGAAAATGAGGCATCTGTCAGTCAAACCACTTCTTCAGCTGGTGAAGATAAGCCCAATGAAACGGATAGCCTAGCTGTTGAAGCCGATCAAGTTGAACTGACACATGAAGAAGCTTTGAACAAAGCTTTTGAGGATGGAAAATCTCGTGGATATGAAGATGGTCTTACAGCAGGTCGAACGGAAGGCAAAGAACAAGGTAAGGAGCTAGGCCGAACTGAAGGTATGGCTGAAGGTAAGGTCGAGGGGGGCAATGAGGCCGAAGCCCGTTTATCTGCACAAGTTTCTGCGTTGGAAAAATTAATTACCAATACGATTAATTCTGAAACCCTTGATGCAGGGTATTTACGTAACCTACTTGGTCAAAAAATTGCCGAATTAGCTTCTGAGCGCGCAGGCAGTGAAATTACAATTGCGCCTGAAGGGTTTTCTGAAAAAATAGAAAAACTTCTCGATACAGTGAGCCATGCAACAGAAACACCATTTATCTTTCTTAATGGCACGGATTATCAATCCGTCGCCCATTTATTGATTACGCGGGATAGTCTCAAAAAGGCCTCTATTCAAATCGACTCGTCTTTACAACCAGGAGATTTGCGCATTCAAATCGGGCATATCGGTTTGGAAGACAGGCTCACACAACGCCTAGGCCTGGAGGCAAGCGAGACTGAACCAAAAGCCGAGGAAAAGCTGGTTGAAATAGGCGAAACGCTCCAGAAACTTCTGGATGATGATGCTGACCAGTCAGATGAACAACCCAGCATAGAGTTTGAAAAAGACCAAGAAATTGACCTCTCCGACAGCAATGAAGGTGAGGAAAGCTCTGATGAGTAAGCTTATGTCGACCCTGTCAGAAGACTTGGAAAGTTTGACGCTCCGCAAGCCTGTTCTGTTATCGGGTCGAGTCAGCCGTTTTGATGGATCTATGATTTATTGTGACGGGTTTCCTGCCGGTATTGGCGCGTTATGCCATGTCGAGACAGATGGTGAGGAACATGCTGTTGCAGAAATCGTCGGGTTTGAGAATGGTAAAAATATTCTGTCTTTGCATGAATTGGGTGCGCGTATCAAAGTCGGTTCGCGCGTCACTTTAGTTGATGAGGGTGACAGCTTAATGGCCGGGGATGCTCTTATGGGGCGTGTGTTTGATGCACTCGGCAATCCAATTGATAATTTACCCGATCCGGTACTCAGCGATAGCTGGCCGCTAATGGGCATGAAACTAAATCCTTTATCTCGCGCAACAATTGATAAACCAATGGATGTTGGTGTTCGCGCGATTAACAGTCTTCTCTCTGTCGGTCGTGGTCAGCGCCTCGGTATTATCGCCGGTTCAGGTGTCGGTAAGTCGGTTTTATTGGGCATGATGACTCGTTTCACTTCTGCTGATGTTGTCGTTGTTGGTCTGATTGGCGAACGAGGACGCGAGGTTGGCGAATTTGTCCGAACAGTTATGACCGATGAGACCCGAAAGCGCACCATCGTGGTGGCTGTGCCCGCAAACCATTCGCCTTTGCTACGAATTCGAGGCGCATGCCGAGCGACAGCGATTGCAGAATATTTCCGTGACCAGGGCAAGGATGTCTTGCTTATTATGGACTCTCTCACTCGTGTTGCGCATGCTCAAAGAGAGATTGGTCTCGCCTTGGGAGAACAACCTACATCAAAAGGCTACCCACCATCAGTTATCTCGCTTATTCCGCGATTGATTGAGCGAACAGGGACCGGCATGCCGGGGCAGGGGTCGATTACATCATTTTACACAGTTCTGGCGGATGGCGATGATGCCAATGATCCGGTTGTCGATACGTCCAGAGCCATTCTTGATGGTCATATACTTTTGTCACGTGATAATGCCCAACTGGGAATTTACCCTGCGGTTGATATTCCATCTTCAATCAGTCGTGTGATGAATGATATTGCCGATGATGAACACCAGTTAGCCGCACGGCAGTTCAGAAGATTGGTGTCGCTTTACACTGAAAATAGGGATTTATTCTTGATGGGTGGCTATGTGCAAGGGCAGGACCCTGAGCTGGATCTCGCGATTAAATTATGGCCTGATATTATCAGCCTCATAAGTCAAAGCGCGTCTGAGAAAGCCAATTTCGGGGAAAGCCGTCAGGCATTGATTAATGTCATTGGGAATATGTGATGGCCGGTAAGAAAAATACATTTGAGAGGCTGGCTCTCAAAGAGCGTATTGAGATGACGAAGAAAGCACGCGATATGAAACTTCTCCATGAGGAGTTGAAGCATACAGAATTGATGAAACAACAAATTGACGATGCGCTGGCGCAGACACCTAAGAATACAGCAGCGACCACAGGCAATGAATTGAAATCCGGTAACTGGTTTGTCGAAAAAATTCTTGAGCAACGCACTACCGTTCAAAATAAATGTGATTTTCTTCAAAGTGAAGTGACTGCGGCAAGAGAAAAATTATCCGCCGCCCGTCGTCGACATGCAAAGGCATCGGATAAGGCGTCCGAACGTCAGAAAGAAATTATGCTTGAAAAAGAAAATAAGAGAGAAGATGATTTGCCGAAAAGAAATATTATTCGTAACGCATAATGGCATTATTTTTGCAATTAAAGCCTCGTGAAGAACTAATTACGAGGCTTTCGTGGTTCAAATTGACTCCAAAATCCCTGTAGGGACTGAAAACAAACCTGTCGGTGATGCCCAGAAATCTGCGCATACGTCATCTGGCGGGCTGTTTGAAATGCTTTTTTCAGGACTTTCAATTCCGGAGAGTGAAGCCGGTGAAACATTGCATTTATCCGAAGAGGATTTGCAAAGTTTTTCTGTTTTGACGGGTATCGGATATTTGAACAGCTTCAAAGGTCTAGTCGATAAAACAGACTCCGAAGACATTCTGGACTCTGAGACAGAGTTGTTATCGTCAGAAATTTCTGAAGAGATGTCGCTTTTTGGTATCGACATGGATGCGTTAGAACTTTCTTTGACAGGTGAGAATGATGATCCACTTGCAGGTCTGGCTCAGATTTTTGACCCGCTAACACCTACAGGTGCAGGGCTTGGCATATTATCGGACGGAGCTAAAGGAAGCGGTCTTCAACAGGTTTTGGTCTCCCCCAAAGGCCTTCCCTCCGGCCTCTTATCCGGTACTTTTAATGTGCCGGATTTGGGTCAGGGTGGAATGAACAATTTACCGGGTAATGTTGTGGGCACAGGTTCTACAACGCTTGCCGGATCGCTTGGTGGAAATGTGACCATGAATGGCATGTCTTTGCAGGGTGATGTTCCTCAACTTCTTTTAGGTGAAAATGTTCTTAAACCATTTTCTGCTTCCGATATGGCAGCTCTCACGGATGAAGAAAATCCGGATATTCTAATTCGCCGTGTCATGGATGGTATGAAAAATAATATCGAATTTGATGTTGAGACTTATGGAAATAAACCCGGTATGAAAAACGATGTCGGTGACTTGCAAAACATGCTGATGCGCGGCACATCGCCGATAGCTAATCAGTCGGGGCAGATGTTGGTGATGCAAAATCAGGCGCTTCAGGCCGCCTCACAATTGACAACAGCCGGTCAGATTGAGACCACCGAAGAGGCACGTTCAGTTTTGAGAGACGCATCTTCAGGTCAAGCGGGAAGCATTTCGGGTCAAACAGGCGCGACTGCAACGGGAAGTTTCTCAGGGGGTAACTCCGGGCAGGGGAGTTTGGCTCAACAGAATGCTTTCTTACCCACAGGAGCGCAAGTTTCTGCTAAAGGCGAGCTGGATTTGATGCAGGATAAGTGGACAAAGACTCTTGCTGAAAGAATCGAAAAATCCCTTCGTGATGGTCAGCAAGAAATCGATTTAATTCTAAAGCCTAAAAATCTTGGTAAACTGAATTTACGTTTGGCGATTAATAACCAATCATTGAATGTACAAATTCAAGCCGATAATCAGCATGTCGTATCATTGCTTCAAGATTCAGAGCCCCGATTGATGCAAATGCTTGACGGTAGCGGTTTTAAAAGCGCACAACTTGCGTTTACTTCTGGCTTTGGAAATGCCCCCGGTTTCGGTAATCGCCAAAATCAGTCACAACAACAGGATGAAAGAATTGCCAACACATCGCAAAACGGGCTGGTCAAATCATCCGAGGAAAATATAATGGTCGGAGCAAAAAGCCGGTCATCGGATCATGTTAAAACAGGCGTTGATGTCATCGCCTGATGTTGAGTTGAGGATAAGAGTATGTCTGAAGAAAATTCTGAAGAACAAAGTGGTGGTCTGGTCAAGATCTTACTTTTTGCCGGTGGCGGGGTGCTATTGCTCCTCATCGGTCTTGGCATTGGCTTTTTTGTTTTTGGCGGTCAACCTGCCGACCCCTCAGAGGAAATTGAACGTATTATTGAACGTTCCGACCCTGAAGCTGCTGCACGGGCAAAGGCTGAAGCGGAAGCTGACGCTGCTGCAGACCCTGAAGTCGGTGAGGATGGTGAACTGCTAGGTCCACCACAAAAGATTGTAAAAATTTCTCCAGATGTCGAAATATTCCAAACCACTTATTATGAATTCACTGGAACGTTGACGACTAACTTGAAGAATTCGCGTAAATTCCTCCAAGTCGGTATTGGTGTTTCGACTCAATATGACGAAACAGTAATGGAAAATGTCGACTCGCATCAACTTGCTTTAAGGTCTGAAATGCTCGGTGTACTCTCCGGTTTTTCCGTTGAGCAACTCCAAGATAAAGATGGCCGTCAAGCTCTTCTTGACCAGCTTCGTGATGTTATGAATGCTAAGCTAGAAGAACTTGAAGGTTTTGGTGGCGTTGAGGGTGTTCACTTTACATCCTTTGTGGTGCAGTAAGGATTAGGAATTGTAATGGTCGCGTCACGCAAACTCTCAACTGACGAAGTCAACGCTCTACTTGATGGGCTGGAAGCTTCTACAAGCTCGCAAGGTGGTCCCAGTGTTGACCTTGCCGAGAGCATTGATGTGCGCCAGTTTTCCTTCGGATCTGACGACTTATCTGTGTTGGGTGATTATCATGCCCTTCGTATGATAAATGAACGTTTTGCCCGTTTTTCACGTACCGTTTTTCTGCCGATGCTTCGTATTCAGCCGCGCATATCGTCCTTTCCACCAGAAGTGAAAACTTTTGATGAATACACTTCAGAGATTGACAATTTTATGAGCCTCACAACAGTTCGTATTGAGGAGCTACGCGGCTCAATGTTGATGGTCTTTGACCCAGGCTTTATCTCGAAACTGACAGACTCCTATTATGGCGGAACGCTGACGAAGTCCTCGAATGCAAAAGCTGAATTCACAGCCACTGAAGATCGATTGATTGAAATATTGACCCGCGGTCTCAATGGGGTTTTGGAAACCTCTTGGCGTGATTTGATGCCTGTAACCTTTAAGGAGCAAGGTCGCGAAGTTAATCCGCAATTTGCTTCTTTTGTTGATGGTACGGATACAGTCATTATTTGTAGCTTTGTCGTTCAGCTTCCTAATATTGATCCGGCAACGTTCCAGATTATCTACCCGCTCCAAACGCTCAAGCCGATTGCATCACAATTGCGCTCACGTATTCAGTCTGAAATTATTGATGATGATGTAACATGGCGCGACAGGCTGGAACGCGCCGTGCTGGATATTCCGCTTCTGGTGGATGTTCTGTTAGCCGAGCCAAAAATTGCACTGAGCAATTTGATTCATATTAAGCCGGGTGATGTTTTACCCGTCCAACTTGCCGAATCTGTTGATATTCGGCTTGAAGAAAACCCGTTTTTCGAGGGAGAAATGGGCGATGTTGCAGGCCAATTGGCCGTAAATCTGACGAAACGTCTAGATAGTCACAGCGCGTAGAAAGGCAGAAAAATGTCAGAAACAGATCAAGATACAATCGAAGAGCAGGATACAGACGCCACTGAAAATGTGGATACGGCAACTGATGCCGGTCCGGCTATGAGCGAAGAGGCACCCGCACCCGCACCAAAAACTGAAAAAGTGAGTGTCGAAAATCTGCGTGTTCTGGAGAATATTGAGGTCAATCTAACGGTTGTTGTTGGCGGTACAGAACTTAAAATTCGTGATTTATTGCGCCTGAATGAGGGTTCCGTTATTGAACTTGACCGCCTTGCCGGTGATCCCCTTGATATTCTTGCTAATGGTATTGTTATTGCTAAGGGTGAAGTGGTGATGATTGGTGAGCGTTTTGGTATCCGCTTTACTGAGATTGTTGACCCTGAAAAACGTGTCGAAAACCTCTAATCGTCGATAATTTGACACATACAAGGCTTAATAAAGGCCAGTGTCAAATTATAGCTTCAAAAATTTTTAAAAAAATCCAATAAAATCAATTAGTTGCAATGTCTCTTTGCGAGTCAGTTTGGCACGCCTTTTGCCTATTAGTTCTTAACTAAGGCAGGAGGCGTTTATGGCAGTTCAAGGTGTTCAACCGTTCCAAATGTTTATCATGGTGGTATTTTTAGCTGCGCTGGTGACTATCTGGTTGATTGTTAAACAATATAGCGGGCGTATCCGCAATAAGCTGCATGCTGATCGTCGTATTGAAGTCATGCAGGAAATGTCGCTTGGCACTCATGAGAGTCTACGGATTATCCGTGTGGACCGTCAGGAATTTATTCTCCATGCCGGCAAAAATGCCCCAGCCAGTCTTCATCCCATAAATAGTGAGCTTGTCACGCAATCGCATCCTCGACAAACCGGAATTGAAAGTATTCTGTCACCCTCTAATCAGCAGGTACCTGCACAGGAAGAAGACATTCCAGCCTTTCTGCTTAAAAAGAAAATGAGAGGCAGATAATGCGCCAGATAACTCACATGCCATTTTATATTTTTACATTAATTTGTGTCGGTTTAATCCCAACTCCGGTTCTTGCACAGGGTGCTGCTGCCCTTGTTGAGGGTTTGCCGGCTTTAAGCGTTAGCTCTGACCAAGATGGACAGACGACTTATTCGTTGTCTTTACAAATTCTGGCGCTGATGACTGCCCTGACGGTTCTTCCGTCTCTTGTTTTGGGCATGACCTCGTTCACGCGGATTATTATTGTGCTTTCCATTCTCCGTCAGGCGATGGGGACGCAACAGACTCCACCTAACCAGGTGCTTATTGCCATTGCGCTGTTTTTGAGTTTCTTCATCATGACGCCGACGTTCAATATGATGAATGAGCAGGTGCTCACGCCTTATCTGGATGGTCAGATGCCTGCAGAGACGGCGCTGGAGGACGGTTCGACCATTATGAAAAAATTTATGGTTCGGAATACGCGTAAAGATGATTTGACAATGTTTGCCGAAATGGCTGGCGAGTCCGGCTATGAAACACAAGCCGATGTACCTTTTTCAATTGTTTTGCCTGCTTTTATTACCTCGGAATTAAAAACGGCTTTCCAGATTGGCTTTCTACTTTTCCTGCCGTTTCTGGTTATTGATATGGTTATTGCTTCCATTCTGATGTCGCTGGGTATGATGATGTTAAGTCCCATGCTCGTGGCGTTGCCATTTAAATTATTGCTGTTTGTTCTGGTAGATGGCTGGTCCATGACGGTTGAAGCTTTGGTTGCCGCCTATTCGGGGGTTTAGGAGTTATTATGGGATTTGATGCAAATGTAGAAATTCTGCGCATGGCCTTCTGGCAGATAATTTTAGCAGCCGGGCCTGTTCTGGCAATTGCCCTGGCTGTGGGTTTGGTTATCGGTATTATTCAGGCCGCGACCTCCATTAATGAAATGACCCTAAGTTTTGTGCCAAAGCTGATTATTGTGATTGTAAGTTTTGCCCTGCTGGCGAATTTTATGCTTATCCGTCTCAGTGATTATTTTGCCTTTATCTTTGATCGGATCAGTACGCTTGGTTAAATCATGGACACGCTGGTAGCTTCAAATCTGCCGGGCATGCCCGGTATCGATCTTCAAAACTTGATGGGATGGCTTGCCCGCTATTTCATTGTTAGCATTCGTATGGCTGCCTTTTTTCTTGCCGCACCGTTTTTTGGCGCTCGTTATATTTCTCCAACTATTCGCATAGTGCTTGCGATGGTAGTGGCGATGTTTGTGTTTCCAAGAGTGGATGTACCGTCTGCAGACATAATTATTTCCGGCCATGGTTTGATGATGATTATGGCTGAACTGGTTTTTGGCCTGGGATGCGGGTTAATCCTCTATATATGGTTTACGGCAGCTGCTTTGGCGGGTGAAAAAATTGCCACAAGTGCCGGCCTTGGCTTTGCCACCCAAATGGACCCCAATACCAGTGGTCAGACGCCTGTTGTGTCACAGATTTTAACTCTGTTTTTGACAGTTATCTTTTTATCTCTCAATGGTCATCTGGTGGTGATTGGGATGATGCTTGACTCCTATCAGCGGTTTCCTGTCGGTGGCATGGGAGATATTTCTATGATCATAGAAGGGGGTATTTCTGCTGCCGGTTATATGTTTTTGACAGCGACCATGATTATGATGCCGGTCGTGACGCTGTTGCTGATGATTAACATCACCATTGGTATAATCACGCGCTCTGCGCCTCAATTGAATTTATTTTCTTTTGGTTTCCCAATTTCGCTGTTGGGTGTGTTTGTTATTTTGTTTTTATCAACGACTAATCTTGGATACGCCTTTTCTGACCTCGTGCAGGAAATATTGAACCATTTCGAAATTATGATGGAGGGCGGGAATGGCTGAAAATAATTCAGATGATGCCCAGGAGAAAACCGAGGAACCGACCCAGCGGCGGATAGACAAGGCTAAAGAAGACGGTCAGATTTTGACCTCCAAAGAAGTTTTTGTGTTCGCCAATATTTCAATGGGATTACTGGTGATGTTGGTGACCATCAGCTATGGCGGCTCAGGGCTTTCAAGTTGGTCAACGCTTTTCAGGTTGGACACGGTTGATAAGCTGGATGACCTTATTGCCAGCAAATTGATGGATAGTCTGTGGCTATTATTTCAATCTTCTATGCTTGTCGGTGTGCCGATTGTGATTGTGAATTTATTAACTCAGGCCGCAGTAGGTGGGCTGAATTTTGCGCCCAAAGCGATGAAATTCAAGGGCAACAGAATTAATCCCATTTCCGGTCTTAAGCGCATGTTCTCTATGAAAGCGCTTGTTGAATTGGGGAAATCGATTCTGAAAGTCGTTTTGTTATTTGGTATTGCCACGGCGATTATGTTTCAAATTATGCCGGGGGTTTTGAATTTCCCGTCTCTGACCTTACCAAAAATGCTCGAGGTCATGCGCTATGTCATTCCTTTACTTATTGGCGCTTTGTTGGTGGTGCTGGCGATTATCGCTGCTATTGATTATTTCTGGCAACGCTACACGCATATTAAGCAATTGCGTATGTCGCGTCAGGATTTGAAGGATGAATTTAAGCAGACCGAAGGTTCGCCCGAAGTAAAAGCTAAAATCAGACGCATGCAAGCCGAAACAGCCACCCGCGGCGCCCAACAAAGAGAGGCGCTGGATGATGTTGCCAATGCGACGGCAGTGATTACCAACCCGACTCATTTTGCTGTGGCACTGAGATATGAGGTAGGTGATCAGGCTGCACCGGTTATTCTAGCTATGGGTCGCGGGATTATAGCGCAACAAATTATCGAGCGTGCTGAAACTGCTCAAGTCAGTGTCTTCCGAAGTCCTATTCTAGCTAGAGCCCTTTATTTTTCCGGCGATATTGGTGCAGAAATTTCTCAAAGCTTGTATAATGCCGTTGCTGTTGTTCTGGCCTATCTTTATCGGCTTGAGAAGGGTGAAGCCCTGCAATTGCCGGATGTCGACGTACCGGAAGATATGCAGTTCAATGAATTTGGTAAGTTGCTGAGTGAGGATACATAATGACCAAACGCCGCCAACATTCGAGCCTAGGTGATATGGTTAGTACAGCCGCTTTTTTGGGGATGTCACTTTACCTGCTTCTTGCTGGCTTTGAATTACAGGCCGATGGGCGTCTTATCCCGGCTATTGGAGTTTGGATGGCTGGAGGACTTTGTTTTGCCGGCAGCATCCGATATCCGATTGCGAAAGTTTATGACCGGATTGAGCGGTTTAGAAAATGACTGAAATTGACACCAAAAATAGTTGTTTTCAGTGTCGTCATTTATTCGTCACCCATGATAAAAATAAGCGGTGGGGATGCCGTAAATTTGGCTTTAAATCTGCTATTTTGCCCGCCCGTGTGGTTTTATCGACAAGTGGCATGAAATGTGCAAGTTTTCAGAATAGGTCTTCAGGCGACAAAACCACCAATGTACGGAGTAAAGGTAGATTTGCATGAGTAACAAGCTGAAACTTGTCCAAGAAGGGGTTAAACTGGCGCTCGATGCTGCTGATGCAGCTGCCGATGTTACCGCCGAGTTTAATAAAGTTAAGTCTCAAAATATCGAACTCGTTAATCGGGTATCCGGATTTTATAAGAATTCCTGGATTATTGCTATTTTTGCTATTTTCAGTGCCTTTAGTGCTTTCGGCATGTCCCTGTTTTTGTATTTCGGCTCAGTATCTGAGCTAGAAACCTTGTCAAAGACAAACCGTCAAGCACTTGTCGTTTTTGCTGAAAATGTTGAGAGTGTTAACAAAACCATTACTGAGGCTCAGGGTGTGTTCGATCGTCAGGTAGAAATCATCAATGCCAATAAAGAGATGATGGTTGCCATTCAAAGCCTTTCCGAGGAAGACAAAAAATCTCGTGAAGCGTTAGACGCACTCATCACAACAAACGCCCAGAGCATTCTACAAACTCAGATGAAAGTTCAAAAAGAACTGCAGTCTGCTTTGAAGACACTTCGTGTTGCACAGGAAAGATCTTCTAAGTCTATTGAGAAAGTTGTTTTGAGCAGCAGTAAGTCTCAAAAAGGCTCTAATAACGCTCCTGTGATAAAATCTTTACAAGAAGTCTTGTTATTACAGCAGAATATTAATAAAAAACTGGTCGAACTGGCTGACAGCAACTCTAAACTACTTAAAGAGGTACGCCTGTCCTCCAGACAGATACAGTATCCATAATGAGTGGTGGCGTTTATGTCAGATCAGCTAGCTGATGACACTTTTACAGAGACACAATCCCTAACTGAAAATGAAGGGGAGGCAACCGGTCCGGTTGCCAAATCCTTTTTGCGTATTGCCAGCCTTGGTATGCGGTCGGTGGCTACCAGCTATCGTCTTAAGCCGGGCGATGTTATTGTCTGCCTTGAAGGTGAATTCTTTTTTGGCAATGCTGAGGATTTCGAAGCAGCTCTCGATAAGGACGATACCAAGCTCAGCTTGCTGACTATCTATCGTGAAGGTGTCTTCTTTGAGGTGCTTGTTTCAGGCGCTCTCAGATGCTCACTTGAGTTTATAGAGGTCGAAAAGGTTAAGGTCATTCGTGAGGCCTTTGACGGGCATATCATTCACAAGAAGTCTGAATATAGAAATTATGAAGTGCTGCGCGACATTCGTCGTAATTGCGCGATCTATGACACAAGCCCGACGCCGTTGGCCGGCACATTCCCGCCCCTCTGGTTACTCCAGAACAGGCTTTGGGAGCCGCTCATGGCGATTACACTTGCTTACTTTATCAGCTATGGCGTCAGCTTAACCATGTTTGCGCTGACTTACATACTGTCAGCCTTTTATTTCAACCGCGGGCAGATACATGTCCTGAGGAGCTATGCACAGTTCCAAGAAAAACAAATGTGGGTTGTTGTTGCGACCCGGACTATTCAGGAGGGGCAAATGCTCTGCCGAAAGCTGGACCCGCATTGTAAGTTTGCGTTTAGCCATGTCCCACCCCCCGAGCCAATACCGGACCCGGATGATGAGCTGGCGAAAAAAAATTCTAATTAAATGAAGCTTAATAATTAATCTCGATCTCAATGCGTCTGTTCTTTCGACGCCCTTGAGCTGTATCGTTCGAGTCTAATGGACGCTCCTCACCAAAGCTCATCGCTTGCAGGCGATTACCATCAATCTTGCCTGAACTTTGTAGCTCCTGCACGACACTGGAGGCGCGTGCAGCGGCTAGATCCCAGTTATCTCTATATTGCGAGCCGAATACAAGCGGCATGTTATCCGTATGCCCGGAGACGTTAATGCGGCTTGTGCCTTCTTGATTTACCTCAGCAATCTGGTTCATGATTTCTCTGGCCTTACTCGTCAGACTTGCAGAACCGGACGCAAAAGCACCACCTGACCCAACCGTGACGACGACACGATCATCCTCGCGATCAACAGTGACGAGCCCCTGACCGATTTCCTGCTTCAGGGCGACCTTCAGCGTATCTTCTGCAATTTCGGCGCGTTTGTTTTGTTGCTCAGATGACCCTTGCCCGGCATCTTGTTTATTTTGTTGTTTCTGCATGGCTTCCATTGAGTCAGCCAGCTTAGAGAGCTGTTGCTCCAGACCGCCAAATACAACATCTGTTTCGGACTTGCCGGCAGCTGATTGAACTTTTTCAATCGCATCGAGGGTCTGGCTTAATAATTTAGGCAGGTCTTGTTCCTGCGACTCTTTAGGTGTGAAATTGACGACGACTTTTTCACCGAGGGTTTCAACTTCGATTTCCCCTCTGGCAATTGCATCCTCGAGCGCCTTCACTATATCTTCTGCGCTTTGATTTTCAGATGACTCCTCGGCATCGTCACTTTTAGATTGCTCTGAAAAGTCATCATCCTTGGTCTTATTTTGTTGCTCAAGCTTAGGTTGATTAATTTGCGTCGTCTGCTGGGTCATATTGTTGGTGACAGACGGAGACGGGGAGGGGCTAAAATTCAAAGATAGAATAGTTGTCCCCATGGGCGGTTCAACAACAGGTGTAATGCGTTGAACACCGAATGCATTTTTCATTGAACCGGAGATTTGTTTAAATTTAGGGACGTTAAATTCTGCGAATGACAGAATAAGAACAAAAAACGCCATAAGCAGTGTTGCCATATCGGCAAATGTTGACATCCATGCAGGTGCACCGACGGGAGGACATTTGGGACATTCCTCTTCTTCGGTTTCTTCAACCTGTTCTTCTTCCTGTTCTTTAGCGACCATAACTTAACCTGCCTTTTTCAAATCTGTTTTAGAAACTAAGCAGCTTCAAGTTGCTCTTGGAGTTTCGGTGGTAGATTTGCCAGCATTTGATCCTGAATATTTCTTGGGGACTCACCGCGGGAGATATATTTCAAGCCAAGAAGAACCATTTCACGATAAACGGTTTCATAGGTTGTGTATCCTTCTAGCTTGGTCAGCATCGGTAAGAAGATAATATTGGCGATAATCGCGCCATACATGGTTGTCAAAAGAGCAACCGCCATGGCTGGGCCAATCGCTTTTGGATCCGCCATGTTACCCAGCATAAGCACCAGGCCGATAAGTGTCCCGATCATGCCCATTGCTGGGCCGATATCAATCCATGCCTTAACAACATCCTGATTAGACTGGTGTCGCATTTTCATGGATTTGATTTCCTGATTAAGCTGCTGTGTCAGCTTGGTCTCATCCGCACCATCTACGAGCATTTGAAGACCTTTTTCAAAAAACTTATCAGGCACTTCCTGACCTTCGAGTGCCATCATGCCATCTTTACGTGCGATGGAGGCCAATTCAATCATGCGCGTAATTACATCTTCCTGTTTTTTCACGGGTGGCATAAAGGCTTTTGCCATCGCGCCGAAACTACCGAGGAAAGTCGGCAGGGGCGTTGTGTACATAACGGAAAAAAATGTGCCGCCAAAAACGATAAGAATTGAGGGAATGTCAATAAATGGTCCGACGCCGCCGCCGGAGATCATTGCACCAATAATCATGCCTACGGCACCCAAGAAACCAATTAACGAGGCGATATCCATGGAACTGTCCTGTACAAAAAAAACTCAACTGATAAATGCAAATTCAATACCAATCTAAACAGATTTACGAAATATTTGTTACCTGAAGTTTAATTTTTATCTCATTTTTTTTGTGATTTAACATATAATCATCATCGAGTTGATTACTTTATGGCGTGACAGGTAAGTAAGTGATGATGCAAATGGTTCGGTTAGATAAGCTTTTCTGCGTTTTTAAACAAAAACGGATTCATCCTCTTATTTGTTTTTTATCTGTTCTGAGCTTTTTCCCCTTATCGGATGCTTATGCTGAAGATGATGCATCAAAATTTATGATACGCGGTCAGATGGTCATAGATCTGGAGTTTGGAGTTGAATGGTTACGTTGCAGTATAGGCCAGCGCTGGAATGGAGAGAATTGTGTAGGGAAAATCCTACAAATTTCAATAGAGACAGCGGATCAAGCTATTACTCAGGCGAATGACCAACTTGGGCCGGGTTGGCGTTTGCCGACCAAAGAAGAACTCTCTGCTCTGGTTTGTGAAACTTGCCTGGGGTTGAAAATTAATGAAGAAATTTTTCCGGACACATTCGGAGGTCCTTACTGGACATCTGATTCAAACCGCTTTGCTCGCCGCCATCAATGGACAGTGAATTTTTTCACCGGTCACAGCTATGGACGGTTTTTTCCAACACAGGAAATGGCTGTCAGATTGGTTCGTGACCGCATTTAAGAATTAGCTTTTGAGGTTTTCTTCATCCTCGGGGAAAAACCGCCAAAGAACTAACTTGCCGATAAAACCAAGTATGCCGCCAATCACGATAATGGCTGCGACTAGTTCCGGCGTGACATGGCGTAGATAGACAAGCTTATCGCCACCAAGCAGGCCAATCAGGGCAAGCATTACAACACCCAAGATAAAAAACCTGATAACAAAACACCTACGACAGGGCTGTTTTTCCGGTTCACTCATAAAAATCTCTCACATATTTCAAATTTAAACTACCTCTAATATGCAAACAAAGTGCCAGACGTAAAAGAGTTAAATGACCAAAATGTCTGTCTGGATTTTGACATAGCAAATTCTCATAATGTCAGAAAAAGGTTAAGACATTGTAAATATTGAATTTTTATGTCGGATTACTGACACAAGCCCCCGTCAAATTGTTTTTTTGCATTCATTAGTGAAGCTGTGAAATTTAGCCACATACACCGCGTTTAGTAGCGTTTAGTTGATTGGGGAAAGTTATGCAGTTATCACAGTCTTTGAGGCTTAAGCAAAAGCAGTCAATGGTAATGACACCGCGTTTGCAACAGGCCATCCGTATGTTGCAAATGAATAATCTTGATTTGCAGACTTATCTTGAAACCGAAGCTCTGGAAAATCCTTTTATGGAAGTCCAGCAGGCTGATACCGATAATGAGAGATTGCTATCTATTTCTGAGGGCTCAGAAGTTGAAGCCCTTAACGGCGCAGCTGCAGATACGGGTCTGGACAGAGCTATGCAGGACGGTACGGCTATGGTGGAAGACAAAAAACCAGCTACTGCAGAAAATGTTCAGGAAACAAATCAGTATGAAAGCGCAGAGTTTGATTTTGAGGCTCGCCTTAATTCTCAAATGAGCACCGTGTCTCAGGCGGCTGAAAATGACTGGGACATGATTTCGACACGCATTTCCGAGCGCGCGATTTCACTTATGGCGCATGTTGAAAAGCAAATTGAACTTTCTCAAATGTCCGAGACACAAAAAATAATGGCTTATGTGTTGGCCAGCCATCTTGAGCCAAGCGGATGGCTTGGTAAGTCCCTTGAGGATATTGCAGAAGAAAAGGGTCTTGATATTGAAGATTTAACGCCGATTTTGCAGAATCTTCAGTCACTTGAGCCAACAGGTCTTTTTGCTCGCGACCTGAAGGAATGTTTGCGATTACAGGCTCTTGAGCAGCAAACTATCACCCCGCAATTTGAAGTATTTCTAAATCACCTTGAATTACTGGCACTTGGAAAACTGGATGTCTTACAACGTAAATGTAAATGTTCAGAAGCTGATTTACGCGACATGCTCGACACTGTGCGCAGTTTTGATCCAAAACCGGGTATGAAATTTGATGACAGTAATGAAATTATTCACGCCCCGGATTTGGTTGTGTTCAAAAAAGAGGGCAATTGGGTTGTGGATCTCAATCGATCAACCTTGCCAGGCATTGTTATTGACGAAAAATATGCCGAAGAACTTGACCGCAAAATCAAAGAGAAAGAAGCGCGTGAATTTAGTGCTAATGCCCTTTCTTCTGCACGCTGGCTAAAGCGGGCAATGGAACAGCGAAATAATACAACGCTTATTATCAGTGCCGAGATTATCAAACAGCAAACTACTTTTTTGGATAAGGGCCCAACGCATCTAAAACCTCTGCTTCTCAGGGATGTTGCAAAGGCAGTCAGCATGCACGAAAGCACTGTGAGCCGTGTCACATCGGGGATTATGATTGAAACTCCTATTGGGTGCTTTCC
The DNA here is from genome assembly GCA_003331985.1 of PS1 clade bacterium. Lineage (GTDB taxonomy): Bacteria > Pseudomonadota > Alphaproteobacteria > RS24 > RS24 > Micropelagius. The sequence goes on from QOQK01000003.1 coordinate 25,137, forward strand.
GCTGAAATCATTTTTCAGTGTTTCTCTTAACAGTCAGTCAGACTCTACCGAAAATGCGTCAGCGGCTGCTGTGAGAAATAAAATTCAGGAATTGGTTAATCGGGAGTCACCATCTGACCCGCTAAGTGATGATGCTATAGCTGAGATTATCAGTAAGCAGGGAATTACTTTGGCGCGTCGCACCGTTGCAAAATACCGTCAACTTTTGAAAATTCCGTCATCTACAGAACGTAGACGACGCGCAAAAATTTCAAATCTTGGTTGATTTACTTATTTAAAAAAACTCAAAGACAGGGCAGGTTCAATCCGCATCATTGAGGACCGCTATTTGGCTGCTTAACGGGGAAGCATTTTTGTCGCTTTCCACGCTTTGTCAGGCGTACTTATTTGCTTGGATTAGAGAGCTCTTCCGCCATTGGGAAGTCGGCAATAATTTCACCATCACTACTTTTAAACGGAACGAGCATGCTGCCTTCCGCCTCATCAGTGTCATTATAATATGTGACCTGCAGAACAAACTTATCTGTAAAAGCTGTTTCGGTTTTTAGTTTCGTATCCATGGTTTTTCCTCCAAGCAATAACTGCTTGGAATGTGCATTTTTTATGCCAAATGGAAGTATTAAGTGCTGGCAATAAAGTAGGGATTATCAAGCCCTCTTTTGCGCTTTCCGTAGCCTAAAATAGAGCCGTCAATATTGTGAACTACACCGCCGGCGGCACATAAAAGTGCATGCGCTGCAGCCGTATCCCATTCCATTGTGCGCCCATGGCGGGGGTAAATATCTGCCTCACCGGTTGCTAGTAAGCAAAACTTCAACGATGATCCTGCAGATACGATTTCCTTGACCTTAAGTTCTTTCAAAAAAGCTTCGGTTTCCGGTGATAAATGTGAGCGGCTGGCAACAACTACAAGCCCGTCATCCGGCGTCGGACGAACACGAATTTCTTTGGCATTCGACAATTTGGAATGAAGTGTGTTCTCGTGATTGATCATCTTGTCATCAGGGGCGATGTCCGTTTCATATGCCTTGCCGTCCAGTGTAAAAAACAGTCGGTTCAAGGCCGGAGCATAGACAATGCCGCAAATAGGTGCGGTCTTGTCAATAAAACCGATATTTACAGTGAAATCCGTGCGTTTATTGATGAACTCTTTGGTGCCATCGAGGGGATCAAGTAAAAAGAATTTATCTTCAATCGTATCGGGTAAGCCGTTTTCAGAATTCTCTTCACCAATGATTTGGATTTTAGAAAACCGCGATTCGATACCCTGTATGATAATTTCTTCTCCCTCGCGGTCAGCAATGGTGACAGGCGTGTCGTTATCTTTTGTTTCCACCTCAATATCTTGATGGAAATAGACCATTGCATTTTTGCCGGCTTTTAGAGCCAGGGAACACAAGAAATAAATGTGGTCAGGGTTGGATGGGTCAAATTCAGACATGAATGTGCCTAACATATTTTTTACACGTCACAAAGAGCTACAAAATATAGATAAATGTGAGGCTCTTAAACGGCCTCTTTTTTAAGCTTCATAATCTCTGAGAGCATAACCCCGACCCCAGACCGTTTCGATGCGGTGACGGCCTTTATTATACTCTGCAAGTTTTTTACGAAGTGTGCAAATAAACACATCAATAATCTTGATTTCCGGCTCATCATTGCTGCCATAAAGATGGTTCATCAATGTGGATTTCTCAACGGGTCTACCCTGACTCATGGCAAGCAGTTCTAGGATTTCAAATTCTTTGCGCGTCAATGTGACAGGCTTATTCTCCACAAGTAATTGCTTGTTACGAATATCAATTTGCAGATCGCCGATTTGAACAACATGGCTGTTTAGGCCTTTTCTCCGTCGCAATAATGCAAGTAACCGCGCCAGTAATTCATCCCGGTGGAACGGCTTAATCATAAAATCATCAGCTCCAAGGTCGAGAGCGGTGAGTTTATCTTTTAACTGAGTGCGGGCTGACAGCACCAATATCGGCACATTATTGGAGGTGTTTCGCAATGCTTTTTAATGTCGTTTCCACTCATATCCGGTAAGCCCATATCCAGAATGATGACATTATGGCTTTCCATTTCCGCGAGGCTTAATCCTTCCTCGCCTGTTAGGGCGTGATTGACTTCATGTCCGGCTTCTTCAATAATTTCTTGGATGCGTTCGGCTAAAAGTGCATCATCCTCTATAATTAAAATACGCATAATTTGTCCTGCTATTGACGTTAATTTCTAACAAGACTATTTGATGCGATATGTCATTCACCTGCAAAACAAGATATTGTGAGTTTATGTGAACACCTTGAGGCTTCTGTGATTTGCTGGATTGAGGCCATATAATGGCTTAAGAAAACGAGCTAGAAAGTAATTTGAGAAGACTTATTTAATAATATGTCTACAACCCTAGGAAAATTAGAAATGTCAGGCTTGGCGGATTTACCGGATATTGAATTAGGGCTTTCCTCTGGTGGTGCATCCAAAGAAGCGCGGGCCAATCAGCGCGTTGTTGTCGCCATGTCCGGCGGCGTTGATAGCTCGGTGGCGGCGGCGCTTGTGAAGCGCGCCGGTTATGACACAATCGGTATAACACTCCAGCTTTATGATCACGGTGAGGCGGTGAAACGTAAAGGCGCATGTTGTGCGGGCCAAGATATTCATGATGCGCGCAATGTCGCCGCTTCTTTAGATATGCCTCATTATGTTCTAGATTATGAAAGTCTGTTTCGTGAAAGTGTGATTGATAATTTTGCCGATACGTACCTTGCAGGTCACACCCCTATTCCCTGCGTCAGATGTAATGAGACAGTGAAGTTTAAGGACTTGCTTACCACAGCGAAGGATTTGGGTGCGATGGCCTTGGTCACGGGACACTATATTGAGACAAGATACGCAGATGGAAAATGGGAAATGCGTCGCCCGGTAGATGAAACACGTGACCAATCTTATTTTCTTTTTTCAACGACACCTGAGCAATTATCTTTTTTAAGGTTTCCGCTGGCGCATCTTACCAAAGATGAAATCAGAGAATTTGCTGCAAAACTAGGTTTGCCTGTGGCTGATAAGCCTGACAGTCAAGATATTTGTTTTGTGCCGAATGGGGATTATGCCTCTGTTATTGAACGCCTTCGACCTGATTGCAGTTTGCCGGGCGAGATAGTCGATATGGAAGGCAATGTCTTGGGGCAACACCAGGGCGTATTGCATTACACAGTTGGCCAACGTAGAGGGCTGGGTGTGTCGATGGGGGAACCACTATATGTGGTTCGCATTGATGCTGACACAAGACAGGTCATTGTTGGGCCAAGAGCCGCTTTGGCGCGGCGGACAATTCTGCTTGATGAGGTCAATTGGTTAGGCGGTGAGGCAGTGTCTGAACCTCTGAGTGTTAAGGTCAAAATCAGATCCACCGGATCACCGGTTAACGCCAATCTTACCTTACTCGAAGGCCAGCACGCCGAAGTGGCTCTAGACGAACCGGAAGAGGGCGTCTCTCCCGGTCAGGCATGTGTTTTTTATGGCCTTGAGGATGGGGCTGCTGCTCGTGTTCTGGGCGGTGGATGGATTACATCTGCTCGATAACCCCTTGGAAAGGCGTTAACTCCTTTTCCGTGTGATACACCCACTTTTAAATGAAAATTTTTCATTCCGGTTTTGAGTTACTGGAAAAGGGATAAATAACTCTCCAAACTGCGCCAAACTGCGATTGCAAGGCAAGTATATTTGGTTTATATCTCCAAATTCTTGAGAGGGCGGAGTAGCTCAGCTGGTTAGAGCAGCGGAATCATAATCCGCGTGTCGGGAGTTCAAGTCTCTCCTCCGCTACCACTTTTCTTCATTATCATTTGGTTATGTTGGCTAAATTTTTTAGCTCTCATAGAAAATACTTCTAAAATCAGCGACGAATAATAGACTAATCATGTTGGCTTCTACTTGAAGCACTATCAAACCAGTTGCTGAAGGTTGCGAAATGTGGCAAACGCATCCTAGCATTTCGGCAAAGTCGCTTTTAGTGATAATTCCAATGATAAGTTTTAGCGACTCCTTTAGAAAGAATCTCATGCCAGATTTTCAAGCTCGACTAGACCGTCTAAGGTTTGTAGCTTTCGTCAAAACTTCCAATCATCCTATAATGACTTTAACTCAGACTGGGAAAGACCTATGCCGAGATTTTTTCAGATTATTGTCTAAATCAGGTCAGCTTATTGTCGATATTGATATCGACACAAATCATAGTACCGCAGCCAATTACAGCGTGCAAACAGGACGGTTATAAAATGACTCCATTCGCCAAGCTCGGGCTGTCTAATCAGCTTACTAAGACCCTTGAAAAATCAGGATATAACAAGCCGACACCTATACAGCTGCAGGTTATCCCGCTTATGCTTCAGGGCTACGACATTGTTGGAATTGCACAGACGGGTACCGGCAAAACAGCAGCTTTTGTTCTGCCGCTATTGGAACGCTTAAAAGCCAATCAAAATAAGGCTATACCTAAACATTGTGGAGCGCTGATTATTGTGCCAACGCGTGAATTAGCAAAACAGATTGATGATAATATCGACAAATATGGCGCCAGCACATATCACCAACGTGCTTGTATCGTCGGTGGCATGAAATATCCGAGGCAGATTAAACGCCTCAATCAGGGGCTTGATATTTTGGTGGCAACGCCCGGGCGTCTCGAAGATCATTTGAAATCCGGCAATCTGTCACTGGCTAAAACAGAGACAATTATTCTCGATGAAGCCGATCAGATGTTAGACCTTGGTTTCTTTCCGGCTATTCGCCGTATTGTCAAACAAGCGCCTAAGGCACGACAGACTGTGCTTTTATCTGCGACTATGCCGAAGCCCATTCGGGCCCTGGCGGCGGAACTTTTGGACAATCCGCGTGATGTTGCCGTTACCCCGCAATCAACGCCGGTTGAACGTATTGAGCAGGCGGTCATGTTGATGGACAAGCCTGAAAAACGTCCGTTTTTATTGCAGGCTTTAAAAAATCAGTTTCGAACGATTATTTTTACTCGTACTAAGCACGGCGCCGATCAGTTAGTGAAATATCTCTTAAAACAGGGCGTCACGGCCTCAGCCATTCACGGCAATAAGAGCCAAAATGCCCGTCAGCGAACTTTGGATGCGTTTCGTAAAGGGGAGGAACATATTCTCATTGCAACCGACATTGCTGCGCGGGGTATTGATATTCCCGATGTTTCTTTAGTTGTTAATTATGATGTGCCGACCACGCCGGAAGCTTACGTGCACCGCATCGGTCGTACAGCTCGTGCTGGGCGTGATGGGCGCGCCATTACGCTCTGTGCGCCTGAGGAACGAAAACATCTGTGCGATATTGAAAGGCTTATCAAAATCAAATTGCCGATTGAAAATGCGCAAGTCGGCGAAATTGATGAAAATGCTTACAATCCCATGAAGGCTTTAGCGAAACCTGTTGCAAAACCTGTTTCGAAAAGTAGGCCTAAAAAGCATCGCAAAGGTGGTTCAACAGAGAGAACTGAAAAAAAGTCCGACCGCGAATGGTTTGACAAAAAGCGTAAACCGAAAGTCAGAAAACCTGCCGGGCGCCGAAAGGCAGAAGCTGGTAAAAACTCTAATGGTGGTCAACAGCACAAAAGGGGTGATCAGCCGCGCAAAAAAGGTGGCAATAAAAACCCACCGCGTGGCCCTGCCAGAAACCGCGCCCACGATTAAAATAAGCATTCGCGCCAGTAATTTCGCATCATTTAATCCACTTTAATTAATCCGCACAGGCACAGTGTCTAATGTTTATCTTGGTTCATTAGCGCTTTATAACTAATTTCATAAGGGGGGTTTTTTATGAAAAAAGTTATGTTGCTTGGCGCGGGCGAATTGGGGCGTGAATTAACGATAAGTTTAAAACGCCTTGGCTGCACCGTGATTGCTTGCGACCGTTATGAAAATGCCCCGGCCATGCAGGTTTCCGATAAGGCCCTCGTCTTTGATATGCTGAATGAAGACAAATTACGTCAGCATATACTCTCCGTCGATCCAGATTTAGTGGTACCAGAAATTGAAGCCATCAATACGCAAGTGTTGCTTAATATGGAGTCAGACAGGGTCATTGTGCCTTCTGCCCGTGCAGTAGATTTAACGATGAACCGCGATCGTATTCGCGACCGTGCCGCCAAAATCGGATTGCCAACAGCAAAATATAGTTATGCGGAGAACATCGATCAAATGCTGGCGCAATATCAAGATATGGGTTGTAAGGTCGTGGTCAAGCCGGTGATGAGTTCCTCGGGAAAGGGACAATCCACTGTTGGGCCTGGTGATACTAAGGCTGCTCAGCAAGCCTGGCATTATGCTGTTGATAATATGCGTGGCGACCGCCCAAAAGTAATTGTCGAGGAATTTATCGAATTTGATTATGAGATTACGCTCCTTACCATTCGCCAAAAAAATAACGACACTGTTTATTGTCCGGTTTTGAAACATCAGCAGGTTGACGGCGACTTCAAAATCAGTGAGCAGGGCACTTTTGACATGGGCGCACTTGAGGATAAAGCGCAAGCGATGGCCAAACATATGACGGATGATCTAGGTGGCTATGGCCTCTTCGGGGTTGAGTTTTTTATTCGTGGTGACGATGTGATTTTCTCTGAACTTAGTCCACGCCCGCATGATACCGGCTTGTTGACGCTCTACACCCAAGATTTATCTGAGTTTGATTTGCATGCCCGTGCGATTTTAAACTTACCTATTGCCGAAATAAAGATTTTGCGTCCCGGCGCCTGCCATACAATTAATGCTGAACAGGCGAGTGACGATTATGCTATTATCGGTCTGGCCGAAATAGAAGGCGTGAGGGGGGTTGAAACTATGTTGTTCGGTAAACCTGATGCCTACCCTAATAGAAGATTGGGCATTATATTTGCCCCCGATGTCGAAACGGCTATAGCTGCGCGTGCAAAAATTTCTATTAGCTATTAGGCCTATGCCGGCAGTAAAGTATATAAAATCCGAAAGATTGTTTCATCAAAATTTTAATACTAGAAGAGACTTAAGCTAAATAATTTATTAATAAATTGTTCCTAATTAATTATGATTGGTTCTGAATAACTTTTAAGTAGGTCTTATATGCTTCTAAATTGAATACATTTTGAAAAAATATTGACAATCTAATTTTCATCTGTTTTACATTCTGGAATGAGGCAACTATCTAAAAAAATAAAATTATTTTTCATATTAAGCTTCATTTTTGCGAGTTTACACACCCACAATCATGAAGAACATCATGAACATGAAGCAAACGAAGATAATTTTGAAATAAACTGTCTTCTCTGTGATTTAGTTAAAAAATCGACTGTAGATGTTAAGGTTTTTTTATCAAATTATCACATTGAGATTTTGGTTCCCTCCTTCACATTTTACAAATCATCAAACACCACAAGTTTTTATCCCAGAGGTCCGCCAATACTCCTTTAGTTAATAAAAAAAATATATTTGTTTTAGGAGAAATTTTATGAAAGCTTTTAAATGGGCAGTAGTTCTGCTCTTAACTTCTGTGTTTGAAACAAGTCTGTCAGCACAGGAAATTAATGAGATTATTGTATACAGCAACCCTTATAAAAAATCGGTTGATAAAGTAATTTCAACAGTAGATATTTTGGACCAAGATGAAATTAGTTCATCTTCAGATTTATCCTTAGGTTCATTATTGGCAAAATTGCCTGGCTTAGATAGTTCAGGTTATGGGCCCTCAGTTGGCCAGCCAATCATTCGTGGCCTTGGTGGTTTCAGAATTGGTGTGCTAAATAATGGAATGTCCACAGGTGATATAGCTTACACTGGCGATGATCACTCTAACGGCGTTCCAATACATAATCTTGAAAGAATTGAAGTGTTGAAAGGACCGGCTACCCTTCGCTATGGTCCTTACTCATCGTCAGGTGTGGTTAATAGTTTTAACAAACTTATGACATCTGGTGAAAATGAAACCTCACTGACATTAGGATATGGTGACTCGGCTGATGAAAATTCAGCTTCGTTGTTTACTAGAATGGGGAATTTTGCCCTTTCAGCTTATTATGAAGATGCCGATAACATGAGAATTCCTACTCATGCTGAAAGTGTGGCTCAGCTTCAATCAGAAGGTGAGGAAATACCTGCTGACAGATCTCAAGATGCTGAAAATACTTTTGGGGAAAATCAAGGTATTTCATTTGGTGGTAATTTTGGAAATGATAGAACCACTCTTTCATTTTTGATTGCCGCGGATGATAAAACCTATGGAGTGCCTGGTCATTCCCACGGTCATGGTGAAGACCACGATGGAGATGATCATGATGGAGATGATCATGATGGTGAGGAACATGGTGAAGAAGAGTCAGTTCAAATTGACTCAGAACATCGGACTTTCCAGGCTCGATTAAGTCATGATTTGTCTGGAAATTTGTTCAATTCTATCCGCGCTGATTTATCTCATTCTTCATTTGAGCAAGAGGAAATGGAGGGTGCTGAGACTGGCATCCAATATGAACAAGACGAAAGTAACTTTCGCGTGGAGGCCTCAGCAAATATTGGTAACTGGCAGACAACCTTTGGCTCTAATTATAGAGATATGGATTTAAAAGTTATCTCTGAGTCTCACGATGATGGAGATGGAGATGGAGATGGAGATGGAGATGGAGATGGAGATGGTCATGGTCATGGGCAGTATTTGCCTGAAAGTGACAGATCTGAAATTGGTCTATTTTTCCTATCCCAGCTTGAAAATGAAAGCTGGTTAATTGAACTCGCTGGTAGATATGACTCTATCGAACAAGAAGCTTTCAGAGAAGAGCATGACGATGATGACGACGATGAGGGTGATCACGGAGACGAAGACCATGAAAGTCATGGAGCCATTGATCATAATTTAACTAACTTATCTATTGGCTTGGCCAAAAAATTCGATGGCGGACTTTTATTTGGTGGTTCTTTATCTCATACAGAAAGAGCGCCTTCTCAGGTTGAATTGTTCGCAGGTGGTAAACATGTTGCAGCTCAACGAGAAGAATTTGGTGATGAAGACTTAAATAAAGAGAAAAGTCTTAGCACTGAAATATATCTTCGAAAAAAATGGGGAGACTCAAGTTTAAGACTCGCCATTTTTGATAATGATTATGAAGATTTTATTTATCTTCAAAAAAGAGCTGGATCAGAGGACGAATTCGACTTTCTTCAGCAAGATGCAGAAATCTCTGGTCTGGAGTTTTCTTATGATACTTCGGTTAATTTTTCTGAGTATAAATTATTAACTTCGTTAAGATATAGTTTGATTGAAGGAGAGCTGGATAATGGCAGCAATCTTCCACGAATACCTCCCGAAAAACTGATGCTTGGTCTGTCAAGTAAAGTTGGCGAGGTACTCTATAAAGTTGATTTTACTCATAATTCAAAACAAGATGATATTGGTCTAAATGAATTGCCCACTGATAGCTTCACGCAAGTTGATTTAGGTGCTGAGTGGACTCCTTCATCATTTAATGGATTAAAAGTGTCAGCTTTAATTCGTAACGCGACGGATGAAGAAATTAGACGGCATACTAGCGCTATTAAAGATCTAGTGCCAGAGTCAGGAAGAGATATCAGACTTTCTTTAGGATTTAGTTTCTAAATCTCATTACACTAAAATGGGCGAGGTAGTTTATCTATCTCGCCCAAATTTATTAATATAATTGATAAATTAAGTTGTTTATTTTTTCAGTATGAATATTTGATAAAATTAAAAAAAACAAAATTTCATATATACTCATAAAATAATTTATTCAAAAATAGAGTGCTTAAAATGACAATTAATGAAGGTACCCTTTATCAGGCACGCCATGATTGGGGATTAGGGATATTAAAAATCTCTGAGGCTTATGAAAACTCAGGTATTGATAAAGCCAAAATAGTAGCAAACGAATTTCTCGAAAATTTATACGGGTTTGAGTTTGGACCCATTCTTTTTAAACCCACATTGAGTGGGGGAAGTACAACTTTTAGGCCAAGTAAAGAGGGAGCATTATCATACTTTATTGCTGGGAACCCTGATTATCCAAATGATACAGGGTTTGGTTTAAAAAATTGGAGAAAAATTGAGTCAGATACCTCTGCAATTTTTATTGAACAAAATGTTGCTATGTGGATAGGCTGGGTCACATTTATTAATAATAATGGTGATGAAGTGAAGGTGGATAAAAGCTGGGGTTATCGGATAAATGATGAGGGTTCATTAAAAATTGTTCTCCACCACTCGTCTTTGCCATATGAAAAATAGTGAGTTTTAAAAAAGGCTATATGGAATTCAATCACAATTTTGCTGATATTAATGATCTAAGGATGCACTTCGTTGAACATAGCACGCCTTCTAAAAAAAATATTCCCGTGGTGCTTTGTCACGGTTTCCCTCATACATGGTTTAGTTGGCATAGACAACTACCTGCACTTTCAAATGCTGGTTGTAAAGTTCTTGCGCCTGATATGCGTGGAATGGGAGAGACGAGCGTACCCAAAGATATTAGTGCTTACGACGTAGACACAATTTGCAGAGATTTAACAGGACTATTAGATTACTTAGAAATTGATAAAGCAGTTTTCGTAGGCCTTGATTTTGGTGCTTTTGCAATTTACGACTTGGCATTGCGTTTTCCAGAGCGAGTAATTGCAGTTATTGGTCTAGAAAACCCAGCTGCCCCGCATAACCCAAATAAACCTCCTCTTGCAGAATATCGTGAAATGGGGGCAGATCATTTTCTTCACATCAATTATTTTTGCGAGAAAGTTGGACGAGCGGATGATGATTTACTTGTAAGGATAGATGAGTTTTTTCCAAAAGTTTTTTGGGCTCTAAGTGGAGAGGGAAATTATTTTGATACCTTCAAGTTTCCAAAAGAAACACATTATATTGACGCATTAAATGATCCTCCATCCCTACCATGGAATTGGCTTAATATTGAGGAGATGCAAGTTTTTATAGAGTCATATCGTAAATCAGGTTTTACTGGAGGGCTTAATTGGTATCGATCGATGGACATAAAATGGGAACAAAGAAAGCCTTATGAAAATGTTTCCAGTAATATTCCTGCATATTTTTTAGGAAGCGAAAATGATGTTGATTTGAAAGGTTTCCACGGTGACGATCCTATAAGTTTATTGCGTAAGCAATTTCCAAATTTAAGAGCTGTAGAGATGGTTTCAAGTGCAGGGCATCTAGTTCAGCTTGAAAAATCTGAGGAGGTGAATACTGCTTTGGTTCGTTTTATTGATGATATTAGGGAAGAACTGTAAATTTGGAAATTCTGAGAACATATTATCCGTAAGCATTAAATGATTGAGACAAACCTTGACTAGTCATATGAATAAGGCGGTGGCAATCTGTCAATATTTTTACAATTTCCCTAGAACTATCTGATGAGTTTTTGACATCGGTTTCCTCACGTGCTGGATAAATTGAGTTTAAAGTTGCAATAACATGCGACAAATCAAAATTACAAATGCGCTCCATGATTTCAGCCCGTGTCGCACCTGGAGGGGCGTTAATCGGCAATGATGCGCAGACAAGTTGAGTATGCATCAAAACAGCCAGCCTTATACCGTGAAATAAAATCTGGTTCTGGGTAGCGTGATTGGCTTGAGGTGATAAATTGACGCTTATGTCACTTTCGCTGGTCTCCATTATGCCGGACAACAAATCCCCGTCGGCACGTAGGCGATACAATAATTGCCTTAATCTTGGATTAGCGTTGCGTTGATAAAGCTGATGTGCAACATGCCTATATTGCCATCGGGTGGGTTTTTTACCCTGAGCAATGGCGCGTGAAATCCAAAAATTAGGATCCTGAAAATCACCATATGCGGCAAGCACCTGCAATTGCGTGTTCTGCCAACTCCCCAGAACCATATCCATGATGGTTCGTCCGCGGGGCGCGTTGCGGAAAATCATATTAAAGCGGTTGGGGTCAATACGACCTGCGCGGCCAATGCCAAAAATCACATTGGTCGGTATTGCCAATTGCTGTAAAATCGCATTATGCGGAATGGCACGAATTCGCCTTGGGGTGAAAGTTGATTGCGCCAGTGGCCCGCTGGCTTGACGAATTTCAGGTCGTGACCCTGACGGGATAAGAAAGTTACGGGCAAAGCCCGACAAAACATAACGGTAATCATCATCATGATAGAGGCTGTCCTGCTGGTTAATTACCTCATTGTAAAAATCCCAAACAAAATCGGCGTCATTATAAAACTCATCCTGCGTCGCCGTGTCAGTTGGCTTAAAACGTGCGCAGAGTAATTGCATTAAAGAGGCTTCACCCAGAAGGTCGTCCCCGAACCACAAAAATCCGTCTCCGCCCTGAAAGCTGAATTCATGGGTCAGTGCGATTTTATGACTGCGGAAACGTTCAAACACCCACGGGCTCATAATATAATCCATACGCTGAGTGAGTGTGCCGGGGTGACTACCGCGTCCATTGGACTCCCCATGCGTATTAAATATGAGTGCGCGCATATCTGTCAGCCCGCTTTCGGCAATGGCGGTGGCGAGATGGGATTGCAGACGTTCGACCGCCAGCACGGCAGCAATTTGCCCCATAAAACGCCCGGCATCTGAAAACCCTGTTTGCACGGCAATGACTCCACGTTTTTTCACATGGTTGCGATAGGCGGGTTGCTCCAGCATTTGTTCAACCACGCGCCCACCATTCCGAAGAGCATGTGGCGTTTCAAAAAGTGGTGAAATATCGAGTTGGTCTTCAACACCATAATATCGCGCCAACGCCAAAGCGCTCAGGACAATGCTTGCCTGATCGCATTCGGCAATCAGGAAACGTATAGGCATATCGCGGTCAATGGATTTAAGAATTTGTGCGGCGAGGAGCAGCTGGCGATTAACCGTGCTGTCTTGAGCATCCAGCATGGCGAAATCTGATTTAACTGGCTTCACCTTATCGGTAAATTTACTGACACGCCGTAAAAAGGTGCGAGAGTTAAGGCGGTCATCACCGGTAATAGGCACATGTGCCCCAATGGCGGTTAATACCTGTTGTGCGTTCACACGCAGATGCAACCGAGCCGTACCCATACCACAGCGTCTCATATGCGCGCGCAAAACCAAACAAGCTTGCTTTATTTTGCGATTTTGTGTCTGACGGATGGCGGCATTGAGATAAGCCAGCCCCGGCTCAATATCTATCCATCGATCAGCATGCGGGGCGGTGAGTAATTTTGCGGCTGCTGCAAGATTATCAGGATCACTTAAATCTTGAGCAAAAGCATTCTGTTCGTCGCGGGCAATCTCTACTGCTTTGCCAGCCGCGACGATAAAATCGACCAACCCTTTTGGGGGGCTTGTTGTATCTTTGGTTATCGCTTTCGCCATGTCACAATAATCTTGAAGCTTGGCGGCTTTCTCACCGAGTTTAAGGCGAATGGTGTCGCTCCATTGTATATCGCGACGTCCGTCCAGGTCATATCCAACCCAACTTGCAACAGTGACCAGTTGCGGTGTGAGCCGCGTCCATTGTTTGGGAAAACTTTTTGAGGCCTGTGCAAGTATCATCTCATTGGCGATATCGACAACTTTGTGCATGGTCTTTATGCACTTTTGCGCTTCAGCATGCTCATCGCTGAGGCTTGGCGGTTCATGGCGAATGATTGCATCAGCAGATAGTTTCTTGCGCGATGGTTTTCCGGTTGCCGCACCAAGCACATGACCGCGCATATCATCGGTCATAGCAAAGGTTGGATGGGCTGTAGCTACCAGACCAACAGCGTCACTTTCTACCCATTTGCGGAAATTTGTGAAACCGGATTTAGCTTTTTCCGCCAGTATTTTTTTGAACTGCCGCCGCCAAGTGTCAATGTCATCCAACCCAGCGCGCCGAGCCAATCGTGTGCCTCGTTCGCGGGCGGCAGATTTACATAAATCGGCTAATATGCCTTCAAGATGCGGGAGCGACATGTCCCCCGCAGCCAACTCGTCAGACAATCGATAGGCAAGTAATTTCGCGGCATTTGCATGCGGGTCATGTTCACGCATAGGCCAATACTGCATAAGCTGCTTACGTAATGAAGCAGCATTATTGAGAGGCAAGCTCATATCATTTCCTTAAAATCGACTTCGTTTTTCGGCATATCGCTAAGACCATATCGCCCGTCATATAACTCATTATTATTTTTTAGAGACAGGGTTTGTGTTCAGGATTAACCGAAGGGGGCTATAAGTTAATTAACCCCAAGATAGGTAGGAAGTCAAAGGGCCGCGCTATAAATATGCTAAAAAACTTTAATTTTTAGCGTCTATTTTGCAAAATAATATCCGAAGCCTTTTCGGCAATCATCATAGTCGGAGAATTTGTATTACCTGAGGTAATTTTTGGCATGATGGAAGCATCCACGACGCGGAGATTTTGCACGCCATAAACATTTAATTCGTTGTCGACAACAGCGTCTTTTCCCGTCCCCATTTTTGCAGTCCCAACAGGATGGAAAATACTGGTGCTGATGTTACCGGCTTGTTCAGCAAGAGCCTGAGGTGATTGATATTGAGCGCCAGGTAAAAATTCCGATGGTTCATATTTTCGCATGGCTTCGGTTGCAAAAATATTTCGTGTTAGGGTGATTGATTTTGCGGCAATGTCTTTGTCGGTCTGGCTTGATAAATAATTTGGTTTAATAATTGGGTTATCATCTGCATTGGGTGATCGGATGGTTACCTCGCCGCAGCTATCGGGTTGCAAATTACAAACTGAAGCCGTAATGGCACTAAATCTGTGAAGCGGTTCTCCGAAAGCATCAAGTGATAATGGCTGAATGTGATATTGCAAATTTGGATAGTCCAGACTTGGGTCTGATTTAGCAAACACACCAAGTTGGCTAGGTGCCATGGAAATCGGCCCGGAGCGATTGAATAGATATTCCAGCCCCATACCGATTTTACCGAAAAGACTTTTATAAGTGTCGTTCAGTGTCTTGGCATTTTTGAGTTTAAATACTGTACGAATTTGCAAATGATCTTGAAGATTCTGTCCGACGCCCTCAAGGGAATGAATAACATCTATTCCGAAACCCTTGAGGAGATTTGGAGAGCCGATACCGGAGAGCTGGAGAATTTTTGGTGTATTGATAGATCCCGCCGATAAAATTACTTCACATCGCGCCTTTACATAAAAGGGCACAGAGGTGGATTTTTTGTCTTTTTGAAAAATCACCCCTGTCGCTTTTTTACTTTCAAAAGTGATTTTCTCCACACTGGCATTGGTGATGATGGTTAGGTTTTTACGATGCCTTATGGGTTTTAAAAATGCCGAGTCGGCACTAACGCGCACGCCTTTACGTTGGTTCACCTCGAAATATCCTACACCAAAATTTGTGCCGCGATTAAAATCCTCGTTTGGTGGAATACCTGATTGCGTGCAAGCCTCGGCAAATGTGTCCAGCACTTCCCAAGAGAGTCTTTGCTGCTCTACACGCCACGCGCCGCCCACTCCATGAAAGTCATCAGTCCCCTTAAAGTGGTCTTCAGATTTTTTAAAGTAAGGCAGGACATCATCCCAACCCCAGCCGGTATTGCCTTCGCTTTTCCAATGGTCGTAATTTTTCGCCTGACCACGCATATAAATCATGCCGTTAATTGCGGAACTGCCCCCAAGAACGCGACCACGCGGGTAATTTAGACTTCGGCCATTCAGACCGATTTCTTTTTCGGTAGTGTAGCACCAATCAGTTTTAGGGCTGCCCATTGAGAACAGATATCCGACAGGGATTTTTGTGCGAAGATATTTATCTTTACTGCCCGCTTCAAG
This sequence comes from PS1 clade bacterium, assembly GCA_003331985.1. Classification (GTDB taxonomy): domain Bacteria; phylum Pseudomonadota; class Alphaproteobacteria; order RS24; family RS24; genus Micropelagius. The sequence goes on from QOQK01000003.1 coordinate 40,936, forward strand.
TATCAAAACCTTATTGTCGGGGTTTTGTGACAGGCGATTAGCCAACAGACAACCTGCTGTCCCGGCGCCGATAATGACGTAATCGAAATCTCCAAAAGACTCCACGTTTTTAAGCCCCATCCCAGCTTTCGGCATTCTTCATGGAAAGGGCGTAATGTTTTCGCCCCAAATGCAAAAATAAAATGCCTATCAACCCAAAGAAACAGGTCATTGTAATCATTGAATAACGAACCCCGTCTGCACCGGGAAAAATAAACTCATTAAACGCACCGGCAAGCGGAGGGCCAAACATCATCCCGATAGCGCCGGTGAGCATATATACCGCCGCTACCCGTGCCCTGAGATGTGGTGGGGTAATTACAGGCAAAGCGCCCGCAGCAATGCCAAAGGGAGAGTTCACAGCGGCTAGAGCCGGGGCATAAAATATAAATGCCCAAAGTGGTGATGGCGCCATTTGAATAAGCAGAATGGTTGGGATGGTCACAATGCCTCCCAGCATACCTGCTGTCATATTTGCATCATAATGACCCTTTTGGCTTAGGTGTTTTGCAAGATAAGCAATGAGTAAAGGGCCAAGCGGTCCGAAAAAAATATAAATCCAACCAAAGGTTTGTGAGGCTTGGGCGGCGTCAACATCATGCACACGAACAAAAAAAGTAATGCTCCAAAATACAAAGGCGAAGCCCGTCATCAGGAGAGATAGATTGCCGATATGATGAAAAAGAATGGTTTTTGAATTGGCTTTATAAAACGCAATCAGTTCCTCGGTATTTGTTGCCCCTTCTATTTTACTTTCAGAAGGGCGGCGTACAGGCTCGCGAATAAGCAGCATGACAAAAGCCAGCAGAATACCCGGCACACCTAGATAGATGAATGTCTGTTGCCAAGGTACGAGTTCGCCAACAATTGGGAGGACAAGTGGAGAGGCTCCTTCAACTAATTGAAGAACAAAGCCGCCAATAATGAAAGCGATGCCCGTGCCTATGATAGGACCTGCTTGAAAGATACTCATTGCAAGGGGTACATCTTCACGAGGGAAATAATCGCCAATAAGTGATGTAGTCGATGGCGTCAGGGTTGCCTCACCAACACCAACTCCAATGCGGGCAAGAAATATCTGCGAATAGTTTTTGGTCAATCCGCAGATGACCGTCATTAACGACCAGAAAAATATTCCAACCGCGATGATGTGCTTTCGACTTCTGGTATCTGCGAGACCGGCAATTGGGATAGCGGCAAAGGCATAAAACAGAGCATGGATGCCATACAGCCAACCAATTTGTGTATCACCCACACCAAGGTCTTGTTGCATGGGACCAACGACGATAGCGACAATCTGGCGATCCATAAAAGCAACCAGAGAGGCGATAATAAGAATAAAAACGACAAACCAAGCATATCGTCTTGATGGATAGGGCGGATTGTGAGGGTTGGGGCTGTTCATATATCTAAAATCGTTTTTGATTGATCATTTGCTGGAACATTTCTTCCATGGAGGATTTGAGCGAGGTGTAGCTTAGACCAAGTGCGCTGACGGATTTTGAATTATCGGCACGCCATGGGTGTCCAAAATTTCTGGAAATCATTTTACGTGAGAATGTTTTATCCACCAATGGCCCGATGAGCCATACAAGCCATTTTGGTAATTCTTTTTTGGGGAGGCTATAACCCGCGTCAAATTTATCCGACAACATCAAGGCAAGATCGAGAAATGAAACAACGTCTTTGAAAACTATGTGCCTGCCGCTTGCTTCGTCCAGGAATGCGCCACGAATATGCGCATCTGCAACGTCACGAACATCAACCGTGCCGATTTGAATGGCCGGCACACCGGATTTCATTCGCCCGTCTCCCATGCCGCCAATAAGATCATGGGTCGCCGAAGTTGATTGGCCTGAAAGTGTTGGTCCGATAATGAAGCCCGGATTTATGACAACCAAGCGCCATTTATCTTGCGCGTCAGCAATGTCCCATGCCGCTTTTTCTGCGCTAACCTTGGAAAAAGAATAGGGTTGATGTGTCTCCGAGGACGTTGTGTTCCAAACATCTTCAGTCAATATGCCGTTTGGAGCATCCTGACAGTCAATCGTGTCGCCACATATCGCAGCGCATGAACTTGTCAGCACAACCCTTTCAACACTTGGCGTTGAACAAACTGTGTTGAGAACATTTTTTGTGCCGCGAACTGCAGGTTCTATCAGATCTTTTCGAGCATCATTATAATTGTTAATAAAGGGTGAGGCAGTATGGATAACGACCCGGCAGCCTTTCATGGCTTCTGCATAACTTCCATCTTCCAGCAAATCTGCTTTGAACAAAATTATTTTGCCTTTACCAGTATTCGACAAGGTTTTGAGGTGACCACATTTGGCGTTATCTTCAGGGCTTCGAACTGTCGCGTGAACGGTTGCCCCTGCATCGACAAGTTGTTTAACCACCCATCCAGCTAAAAACCCTGTTGCCCCCGTCACAAGCACAGGTGCGCTTGTGTCTATTTCTATACGCATATTTACCACCCTAACTTACTCACCCTTAAATCCACACATTGTGAAGGGTCTAGGATATCTAGTTAAACTGAACATGCTCAACTTGTCACGTTGCTATTTTTTTGCGTTCAGGCTTTAATCGTTCCCGTTCGATTAACGGTATTAAATGCCGTTTCGTTTTGGAAAGATAACGGAGAGGATTCTGACCAATGGCAGAGGGATGGGATAAAGAAGTAGATGTTTTGGTTGTTGGTTCAGGCGCGGGGGGCATGTTGAATGCTCTGGTTGCTGCAAGCAACCGAAATGATGTTTTAATAATAGAAAAAGCGCCACTCTGGGGCGGTAGCTCCGCAACGTCCGGCGCAGGTATTTGGATTCCGGGCAGTCACATTGCTAAAGAGGCGGGATTTGATGACAATCTAGACGATGCTTATAAATACATACGTGCCTTGTCTGCGGATAATGTTCCAGATGAAAACATCCGTGCCTATATCGATCAGGCCGCGCCCATGTTGAAATGGCTCGTCGACAATACACCAGTAGATTATCTTGCCTTTCCTTATCCGGATTATCATGCTGAAAATCCCGGCGGGTCGCCTGAAGGCTTCCGGACTCATATGCCCTTACCTTTGCACGGGCGTGATTTAGGCAAAGATGTGCGTACGCTTCGCTTTGCCAATCCTGCGGCAAGTCTGTTTGGTTATCTTAACTGGCACTTTGATGAGACCCACGCCATTCTCTATCGTCAACCAGGCTGGTTTACCGGCTTGGTCAAAAGCCTTGCACGTTACTGGCTGGATTTACCTTTCCGTTTCACATCACGAAAAGACCGCCGACTTACATTGGGTAATTCTCTGGCAGGCGGTTTGCGGATGGCACTGAATGAAAAAAATGTCCCGCTTTGGCTCGAGTCGCCATTGGTGGAACTTATTGAGGCCGGTGGCAAGGTCGAAGGTGCCGTTGTTAATCACAAAGGTCAGGATATACGGGTTAAAGCGCGAAAAGGTGTCGTTTTGGCTGCCGGTGGTTTTGAGAAAAACGCCCAAATGCGTGAAGAAAACCTCCCGCTTTATCCAAATGCTCCGTATTCTGGTGGTGTTACCTCCAATACGGGAGACAGCATTCGGGCAGGAATGGCGATTGATGCGGATACCATGAATATGCAGTCTACATGGGCTGCACCTGTATTTTATATCCCTGGCGAAGACAGAGGCAGATTATCAACCATTGAACGCGCTCTACCGGGCTGTATCATGGTTAACCAAAAGGGTGAACGTTATCTCAATGAGGCGGCCTCTTATCACGTCACAGGGCAGGATATGGCACGTCGTCATAAAGAGCATGGCGACAGTTCCCCAAGCTGGATGATTTTTGACAATAAGTATCGTCAGACATTCCCGATGGGGCCGCTTTATCCGATTGTACCAAACTGGTTGCATAAAAAAGGCATAAGATCGATTTTGAAAAAAGCCGGCACGATTGAGGGATTGGCTCAAAAAATTGATGTTGATCCGTCCGCTCTGGCCGCCACGTTAGTGCGCTTTAACGAAAATGCCGATAAAGGTGTCGATCCTGATTTTCATCGAGGCGAGGCCGCCTATGACCGCATGTATGGTGACCCACGCCAACAACCTAATCCGAATTTGCGCCCGCTGTCGAAAGGACCCTATTACGCCATGCCTATCTATCCTGGAGATATTGGGACAAATGGCGGTCTTTTGACCAATGACAAAGCACAAGTCATTAAGAAGAATGGAGAGCCAATCGATGGGCTTTATGCGATTGGGAACAATGCAGCATCTTCTATGGGTGAAAGCTATCCCGGCGCAGGGGTAACGATTGGTCCGGCTTTGACATTCGGGTATATAGCTGCTCGGCATATGTCAGGTTCAAATGACTAAGTTGAGACGCAAAAAATTATAGCGTGCCTTTATCTCTATGAAACTGGCGCTTGATCATCTCACCATCACCGATACGGCTCCAATAGATTTGGTTCGGGCGGCAGAGGCGACACATTGTGAAAGCTTTTGCCTATTTATGCAGTCGCTTGATGTATTGCCACGCATGCCTGAGTTTAATCTGATTGGTAACTCCGCCGAGCAACGTGAACTCAAAGCAGCAATGCAAGCAGCATCTGTCAAACTGGGTGTAGCTTATCCTTTCACACTGGGTGGGCGAACAGACGTCAAGAATTTCCTGCCCGGGCTAGAATGCGCAGCCTTTTTGGAAGCTGAATTTGTCAACGCCCTGGTTTATGATCGAGATGATGCACGCCGTGAGGATAATTTTCTAACATTTGCCGAAATGGCTCAGCAACAAGGATTAAAAGTCGTTGTAGAGTTTTTCCCCGCTTCTCAAATTGTGTCGTTGGATGATGCTTTGGCACTAGTGAGCCTAGCGGATAGACCATATGAGGTCGGCGTGAATGTTGATTTACTCCATCTCATGCGCTCAGGGGCGGCGCTGGAGGATTTGAAAGCCGCGCCGGATGCCTTTATTCTCTTCGCCCAGATTTGCGATGCGCCTCTTGAACCCCATCTGACGAGGGACGAAGAAGCCTCGGCGCAACGATCTCTTGCTGGGGAAGGTGGTTTTGATATACCCGGATTTATAGCGGCACTGCCGGCTCATTGTCAGATGAGTGTTGAGATACCTCAAGAGGATGCCATTCTGTCGGGTGAGTCCGTTATAGAGCGTGCGCAAAATGCTGTCAGGAGTGTCCGGCAAATTTGTTATCGCTAGACGACAGTAAATAAAACGGCAATCTGATTGATTGTAGTGAGAAGTTTTGTTAACCACTCTAAGTCGAGAATGTCTTTCAGCAGACTTCTTCTTTTTTGGAATGTGACTGTTGAACAAGAAACTAAAAGGAGCATCCGGTGAGCACAGAACCAAGCGATGATTTCAGTAAAGTAGAAACACCATCCGAGATAATCAGCCGATTGGAAGATGGGATGACAATAGGTATTGGTGGCTGGGCGACACGCAGGAAACCCATGGCGCTGGTTCGTGAGATCCTTAAATCCGACCTTAAAGATTTGACGCTGGTTTCTTATGGAGGGCCGGATGTCGGGCTCTTATGCGCCGCAGGTAAAGTTAAAAAGTTGATTTTTGCTTTTGTAAGTCTTGACCAGTATCCGCTTGACCCACATTTTCGAGCTGCTCGTCAATCGGGACAGATTGAAGTCTGGGAATTGGATGAAGGTATGCTGCATTGGGGCTTACGTGCCGCAGCGATGGATTTGCCGTTTTTGCCGACCCGTATCGGTATCGGTACAGATATTATTAATCAACCGGGCTTTAAGCTTATTGATAGCCCTTATGAGGATGGTGAAACATTCGTTGCCATGCCGGCAATTAATCTTGATGCGGCGCTGATACATGCTCATCGCTCGGACGTTAAGGGGAATATTCTCACCATGTCACCCGACCCATTTTTCGATGAGTTGTTTTCCCGCGCCGCGCCTCATACTTATGCGAGCGTAGAAAAAATTGTCACGACGCCGGAATTGGATATAGAGACCAATGCCCGTTTTGCTCTTGTTGAACGCGCTAGAATTACGGCTGTTACTGAAACGCCGTTTGGAGCGCATCCTACAAGTGCTGCGCCGGATTATCATCTGGATTTGAAGCATATCAAAAGCTATGTCGAAAGTGCGGCAACACCCGAAGCTTGGGATGCTTATAAAACAGCTTATTTGTCAGGCACTCAGGCGGATTATATCGACGCTGTTGGTGGGGCTGACACAATCGGTGCTATCGCCAAGCCGGTTTATTAGGCCGCTATAAAGGAGAACATAATGACTGATTATAATTGTTCACTGGCTGAGTTGATTATCAATGCATGTGCTGAGGCATGGCGTGATGATGGAGAGTTAATGGCTACAGGTATTGGCCCATTGCCTCGGTTGGGTGCGAGCCTAGCGAAAGTTAGTTTTAATCCGCTTCTGCAACTCACTGATGGGGAAAACTATTATGCCGACGCGCCTGTGCCACCCGGTAAACGACACGCCGAGCCTGTGTATGAGGGCTATGCTAACTATGACAGGGTGTTTTCAGCACTTTGGGGCGGGCGCAGGCATTCTATGGTCAGTCCGGTTCAGCTTGATAGATTTGGACAGGCTAATATTTCCACTATAGGTGATCGCGCCGCGCCGAAAGTCGCCATGCTGGGTGCCAGGGGCTTTCCAGGGAATTCCATTTACCATCCCAACAGTTTCTTCATTCCTAATCATAGCACACGCAGTTTTGTGGCGGATGAAGTCGATTTTGTCTGTATGGCTGGATACAACCCTGAGCGCTATTTGAACGGTACCCCGCCCAAAGGGTTGGATTTACGTATCATTGTCTCGGACTTGTGTGTAATGGACTTTAATGGTCCTGATAAGGCTATTCGTGTCGTGTCACTTCACCCTGGTGTGAGCTTCGAGCTCGTTCAGGAAAATACTGGCTTTGAATTAAGCAAGGCTTCCGACACACTGACGCTGACACCGGCCCCATCAGAAGCTCATATGGCCTTGCTTGGGACGCTTGACCCAAATAATGTGCGCGAGTCGGTTCTGAAAGATAATCCACCCGCCATAAGAGATTAAGAATAGCTCAAAAAAAAACGGCACCATGCTGAAATGGTGCCGTTATAAACCTTGTTGGACAAGTTTTCCTCCCTAAAGCCTGAGATTAATAAGTAATTTCCTTGATTGAACAATGTAGTTTTTCATTGCCATTTGAACCTTTACTAACAATAGTGAAAGGGGTATTTTTTTCGATGACTCTGGCGTTAATCTTCAGGTCGACTTTTTCGTGTTCAGTGACAGTTCTATAAAAGTCTTGAACTGAACATTTTTCAGGGGTGATTAAGACTTGCTTCCCACTTTGCATAATCAAAACGAGAGAGTCTTGTGTATGTCCCCATTTATCAATTTTGCCGGTGGTAATTGTCCCGCTGGCAAAAACCGGGGTTGCTGTTAATAACAGCATTGACAAAAGTATATGTTTCATATTTACCTCCTATATAAAACGTATATACGAAATATATATTAATCTACCTGATGATGTCAATTTTTTTTGAGGATTTAATTTAATGTCTGATAAACCAAAGGACTCAACCTTATTGGTAAAAATTAATAAGGAAGACAAAAAATTATTCATTAAACTCTGTGAAGGTAATGACACAACGGCCTCAAGAGAAATTCGTCAGTTCATCAAGAAATACATAAAAAAGCAGCAGAAGAGCTGAGTTTTAGATTTAGAGTCCTTGATAAAAGTCTTTAAAAGGAAAGAGCTTTAGCGCGCCTTTTTTACGGCTACTTTTGATGACAAAGATGCGATTAAATTTTTATGATCGTCTGGTAGTGCATCAATTTTTTCCATTAAAACTTGTCCAGGGAATAAACGAACGCTTCCAAATCCTCTGAAAATAGCCATTGCAGGCCAGTTTATCCCGCTCATAACTTCGGGAATACCAAATAGACTACCGGCGTCATAGGTACGCAACCGTTTTTCGCCGTCGCGTGTAATGATATCCACGCGGCCTTTATCGACAAAACAGATGTTTAGTGCCGGATCTCCGGCTTGAAAGATAATTTCGCCTTCTATCATTCTTATCGGCTTATTACTCAGGCTGGTGAATTCAACAATATTCATGAGTATGACTCCGGCGAATGACAATATCTGAGGCTATTTGGCGTGAAAGCGGCCAAGTTAAATTGTTCTCGGCATCAAGAAGGCTTCTAAACATAGGTTTGGAGCAAGAAATAATTCGACATTCAGTCATAGCGACAACGCTACTTCGATAGGTCTCATATGCGAGAAATTCAAGAGGGGAGAGAAGGTCGTGTGTCTCATACAGATCACGACTGCTTCGGCATTTAGCCGAACCGGTAATAAGGAAATGAGCAATATTGCAGTCATCACCGTTAGCAATAATAGGTTTTCCGCGCTGGATAACCCTTCTTGGGATGTCTTCCAGCATCTTGAATGTTTGGGGACCGAGTCGCATGATTTTTTCCAAATATAGATAAATCTTATAAACGACAAATTCCAAGAAATATTTAGAAAGACATAAGTTATACCTAAGTTCATGATTTTAATAATAATTTAAATATCAATCTTTATTTTCTTAAATTGATATATTTATTTTTTCTTATTTAATTGACAATTTGTCGCAATTAATTAAATTTTACTCGAATTCAAAAGGAGGGATATATGTCTAAATTCTTTAACAAGTTAAGCATTATTGCTTTTCTATCTATTATTCTGTTGCCGAGCATTTCCCATGCAGAAGCAGCACTAGACCCAGGTGATCTTGTTGGTATTTCATTTTGGGTTATCTCTATTGCAATGGTTGCAGCTACCGTCTTCTTTTTATGGGAAGCGATGCGAATTGGTGGCAAGTGGTCTACATCTCTAACTGTGGCTGCTTTGGTAACCCTGATTGCTGCTGTGCATTACTTCTACATGAGAGATATTTGGGTTGCTTCAGGTGACAGCCCAACAGTCTATCGTTATGTAGATTGGGTTCTCACTGTACCTCTTCAAATGGTAGAGTTTTACTTAATCCTTGCGGCAGTCGGTATGGTTGCTGGTCGAGTGTTCTGGCATCTACTTATTGGTACCCTTATAATGCTTCTAGGTGGTTACTTTGGTGAAATAGGTGTACTTGCCCCTGTTGTCGGTTTTGTAATCGGCATGGCAGGTTGGTTATACATTCTTTATTACATCTTCTCTGGTGAAGCAGCTAAATCGGCTGAAAGTGCGCCGGCAGCTGTGCAGTCAGCCTTCAAAGCTATGCGACTAATTGTTCTTGTAGGTTGGGCAATCTATCCCCTAGGTTATGTCTTTGGGTATATGATTCCAACTGTTGATGCAGCTGCCTTGAACGGTATATACAACGTTGCAGATTTTGTTAACAAGATTGCTTTTGGTTTGATGATTTGGTCTGCGGCTAATTCGTCAACTTAGAGTTTATAAAAGCTAAATAGACTTAGGGGCGCCTTCGGGCGCCCCTTTTTTATTAAAAAAAATTCACTTAATTATTTTTTGAATTAATCTATTGTTGCCCTGTTGTTTATGAGATTAAACAGTTCTATCCGCTTTAGATAAACTTGAGGGCTAAGGGGTTAAATCTTTCACAGCAGCGGTGACAGTTTGCGCCAGTTCAACAAAAACCCCTGCTGCAAGGCTGTCAGGTGCATATGTGATGACCGGCTGACCGGCATCGGCGGCCTCCTGTAAAGCCGGATCAAGAACCAGACCACCCAAAAAAGAATTGAGTGTCTCTGCGGCTATGCTTTCACCGCCACCTGTCCCAAATGGATGGAGGCGTTCGCCATTCGGTCCCGACATCCAGGCCATGTTTTCCAGAATGCCAAGGACAGGTGTTTTGGTTTTATCAAACATGTTTATGGAACGCCGGACATCTGCCACAGCCAAATTATGAGGTGTTGTCACAACCAGCGCTCCAGTTACAGGAATTTTCTGGGCTATTGTGAGTTGTATATCTCCCGTTCCGGGCGGCAAATCCAGCACTAGAATATCCAATTCCGGCCAGGCGACATCATTTAACATTTGCAGTAAAGCGCCTTGAACCATAGGGCCGCGCCAAACCATGGCTTGGGCTTCCTGTACCATGTAGCCAATGGACATAGTTTGCATACCGAAGCGCTCAATAGGGTGTATTTTTTTGGCTTCATCAAGCTCGGGTTTTTCAGTCACATTGAGTAATTTTGGCAGGGAAGGGCCGAAAATATCGGCATCAAGAAGGCCTATTTTGACTGATTGTCCATCTTCCCCCTGCATTTGAGCAAGCGCCGCGGCCAGATTTACGGCGACAGTGGATTTGCCAACACCGCCTTTTCCGCTAGCGACGGCTATGACGGATTTAATCCGGTTGAAAACTTCAGGAATTGTTTCATCCGGCGGTGGTTTCCCCTTAGATGAACCACCAGATGATGAAAGTGAAGGGGCAGATTGATGCGCGGTTAAAACCACAGTTGCAGATAATACCCCCGGAAGGGCGCGAATCCGCTCCTCACAAGCTAAACGAACATCTTCAAAGGCTTCGGCAATGTCTGGATGGACAGCAAGCAGAAAACCTACATTTCCATCGCGAATCGTGATGCCCTGCACGATGTCTCCGGATATTATATCCTGACCTGTTTGTGGGTGCTTAAGACCTGAAAGAGCCTCAATTATTGTTTTTTCATCTATGGTGGACATAATTCATCCTAATAATTAGTTATTGGGCAAAACATTTCGGAACATTAACTTGAATAATTTACTTTAAGTGCCACATTGTGTTCTGTATCGATATAGAGTGGAGCGGTCTAGCCAGCAATATCTTTTGCAACTTAGCGCGACCTCCCCTAAATCAGACCATAATGTAAGGTCTTAATTTGAAGGAGTTAAATATGCCTTGGGACAATCAAAGCGGTGGACCGAATGGCGGCAATAAAAACCCTTGGGGCAATAGCCCCCGACCACAAGGGCCGGATATTGACGCTTGGTTAAACCAGCTTCAGGAAAATATTAAAAAATACATTCCCGGTGGTGGCGGTAGCGGCCTTATTTTGCTGCTTGTTGGCATTTTGGTATTGTGGGGTCTGAGTGGGTTTTACAGAGTTCAGGCTGACGAACAAGGCGTTGTTCTCCGATTTGGAAAGTTTCAAGCGCAAACCAGTCCGGGTCTGAATTATCACATTCCGTGGCCGATTGAGTCAGTGATTACGCCAAAGGTAACCATTGTTAATCGTGTGGATATTGGTATGCGTGGCCCATCTGACAGTTTCGTCGGTGGGCGTGTCGCCTCCCGTGATGTGCCGGAAGAAAGCTTGATGCTGACCGGTGACGAAAACATCGTCGACGTTGATTTCTCAGTCTTTTGGTTGATTAATTCTGCCTCTGACTTCCTGTTTAATATCCAAAATCCCGAAGGTACAGTTAAATCTGTTGCTGAAAGTACGATGCGCGAGATTGTTGGACAGAACAATATTCAGCCTATCCTGACCGAACAACGTCAAAACACAGAGGACATGGTGAGGGATTTAATGCAATCCATTCTGGACGATTATGGTGCAGGTATCACCATTACTCAGGTGAAGATGCAAAAAGTTGACCCGCCTGCAGCTGTTATTGACGCTTTCCGAGATGTGCAAGCCGCTCGTGCCGACCAAGAGCGCGCGAGAAACGAGGCGCAATCCTATGCTAATCGTGTTGTACCGGAAGCTCAGGGTGAAGCCTTCCGCATCCGACGTGAAGCTGAAGCTTACAGAGAGCAAGCTGTGGCCGAAGCCGAAGGTCAGGCCAGCAGATTTGCCGCGGTATATAATGAATATAAACAGGCAAGTGATGTGACTCGTCAGCGAATTTTTCTTGAGACTGTCGAGAAAGTTATGCAGAGGTCAAATAAAATTATTATTGACCAGTCTGACACCGGTGGAGGGGTTATCCCTTATCTGCCGCTTGATCGCCTAAACAGTAAAACCAATAAGGGAGATCAGTAATGTCTAATCCAAAACTTGTTATTTCTCTTATTCTAATCGCCGTGTTGGGATTTCTGACATCGGCAACATTGTTCACTGTTCACCAGACGCAACAAGCGCTTGTTCTGCAATTTGGTGACCCAAGACGGGTAATTGATGAGCCCGGATTACACTTTAAACTGCCGTTTGTTCAAAATATTATTTATATCGATAAGCGTATTTTGGATCTCGACAGCCCGACTGAAGAACTTATTGCTGCCGACCAAAAACGCCTCGTTGTGGATGCGTATACGCGCTACAGAATTAAAGATCCACTTCAGTTCTTCACATCCTTACGCGACAGCCGTCGTGCTAATTCACGATTGGCGGCGATTGTGTCCTCCTCCATGCGTTCAGTGGTTGGTGAAGCGCCGTTTGAGGATATTGTCCGCACAAGGCGGGATGAATTGATGACGAAGATTCGCGAATTGGTTAATGAACAGACATATGATTTCGGTATCGAGATTGTTGATGTTCGCATTCGTCGTGCTGACTTGCCGGAAGCTAATAGTCAGGCGATTTACAGACGTATGCAGACGGAGAGGGAGCAGGAAGCTTCTGAATTCCGAGCTAAAGGTCAGGAAGTATCACGGGGTATCCGTGCTCAGGCCGATAAGGATGTCACTGTTCTAACGGCGAAAGCGCAGCGTGACTCTGAGATAATACGTGGTCAAGGCGATAGCTGCCGGAATAGAATTTTTGCTGCAGCTTATGGTCAAGACCCGGACTTTTTCGCTTTCTACCGATCTATGCAATCATATGAAACTGCGCTTGGCGATGAAGGCACAACACTTGTTCTCTCGCCTGACAGTGCGTTCTTCAAATATTTAAATGCACCGGAAACTGTCTTTAACAAGCGGGTGGCTGCCAGTAATGTGAAAAAGAGCCGTGTAGATGTCGCTGCTATAGTGAGGTCTAATGAGTCGCTACAAAAAGCATTGTGCTTTGATCTTGTGACTAATATTGGACTGGACGACGCTGAGGGTGAAGCCGCCAAAGATGCAAAATGAAAATAATTATATTTATTCTGGGTATCATACTGGCTTTTGAAGGAGCCATATATGCCCTGTTTCCCTCGGCTTTTAAAAAACTCCTTTTGCAATTAAAAGACATAGAAACAGAAAAACTCAGATATTTTGGACTTGGGGCGATGACATTGGGCGTTGTTTTAGTTTGGCTCTCTGGAATGAGGTAAGTTATGAGACGGAATATATCTTCTCGCTTAAAAAAAATGGTCCGGTTGACCGGTTTTGGTTTATTTGCGCTTATTGCCTTTGCGCAAATTGCTTTTATACAAGTTGCTGGCGCGCAAAATATGCCGCAAAGTTTTGCCGATATTGTCGAGGATTTGATGCCGGCAGTGGTGAATATCTCCATCAGCACTACAGTTCAAAACTCTCCTGGAATTCACATGTCTCCTTTCGAGGATTTCTTCGAAGAATTTATGGAACGAGAGGAAAAAGAGACCCCAAAGAAGCGTCGTGTTTCTTCTCTCGGATCCGGCTTTGTAATTGATCCGTCCGGTATAGTTATTACCAATAATCATGTAGTCGAAAATGCCGAGGAGATTATTGTTAATTTTTCCAACGGCGAAAAATTTAAAGCTGAGCTTCTCGGGCGTGACCCGAAGACTGATCTAGCCGTCTTAAAGGTTATTACTGATAAAAAGTTACCCTTTGTAAAATTCGGTGATAACACCAAAGCCCGCGTGGGCGATTGGGTCATCGCTATTGGCAACCCTTTTGGACTTGGTGGGTCGCTTTCAGTGGGTGTTATATCAGCGATTAACAGAGACATTAATTCCGGCCCTTATGACAGCTATATTCAGACCGATGCAGCGATTAATAAAGGCAATTCAGGTGGCCCGCTTTTCAACCTAGATGGCGAAGTTATCGGCGTGAACACAGCTATTATCTCACCTACTGGTGGATCTGTCGGTATTGGTTTTTCTATCCCCGCAGATATGGCTCAAATCGTTATTACGCAATTGCGTGAATATGGTGAAACACGGCGAGGCTGGCTTGGTGTTCGCATTCAGCGCATTACGGAAGACCTCGCGGAGAGCCTTGGCCTGTCAAAACCAAAAGGTGCGCTTGTCTCTGAAATTATTCCCGGTGGTCCAGCCGATGAGGCGGGTATGAAGCAGGGTGATGTTATCCTGACATTTGACGGTAAAGAAGTTGCTGAGATGCGTGATTTACCAAGAATTGTTGCAGAAACCCCGATTGATAAAGCTGTGCGCGTTAAAGTTCAAAGACGCGGAAAGGCTGTAAACCTGAAGGTTAAGGTTGGACGTCTTGAAGAAAGTGACCAGATTACTGAGGCGAAACCAACCAGTCCTAAAACCCAAACCAAACAACCGGGATTAAAACTTCTTGGGCTCACATTGGAAATGCTGGATGCCAAAACACGCGCGCGTGCTGGTCTGGATGATGACAAGGACGGTGTACTGATTGGTGAAGTTGATGCAGATAGCTCTGCATCAGAAAGCGGTGTGAAGTCCGGTGATATTATTGTTGAGGTTGATCAAACTTCAGTGGCAAAACCCCAAGATGTTGAGGATTTGGTTAATAAAGCAAAAAAGGCCGGTAAAAAATCTATTTTGGTCCTGATGCAAACCCCGCAGGGTTTGAGGTTTGTCGCCATTAAGATTTAAATAGGATGTGATTAGCCTGATAGCCCTGCAGATAGAGCAGGGCTGTCAGATCACCATAATCAATGCGGAAAGTCGCGGCATCTGACACAAGCGGCTTCGCCCGAAAAGCGACCCCCATACCTGAAAGTTTGAGCATATCAAGGTCGTTTGACCCATCTCCGACAGCTAGGGTTTCAGAAACTGGCAAATCTTTTTCATTGCACCAGTTTTTTAAACGTGCGGCTTTTGCCTCTCTGCCGAGAATAGGGTCAATGACCTTTCCCGTCAGGTGCTCGTCTTCTATCTCAAGTTGATTACAATGGCAGGCATCAAAGTTTAACCGGTCGGCTATTTTGTCGGCAAAAAAGGAAAACCCGCCTGAAACAAGTCCGCAGAACACATTGTGCTGTTTGAGGGTTGCCAGAAGTGTTGCCGCGCCAGGCATAAGCGTCACATCATCATGGACGTCCTGCAAACTCGTTGCCGGAAGACCCGCGAGTAACGCGACGCGTTCTCTTAAAGCTGGTTCGAACTCTATCTCGCCCCGCATCGCACGGCTTGTAATATCGGAGATTTTGTTGCGAAGATTTAACCTGTCAGCTAATTCGTCGAGGCATTCTTGCTCTATAATAGTGCTTTCCATATCAGCAATCAGGAGCTTTTTTCTGCGCCCCTCAGACGGCACCAAATTAAAATCGACAGATAGGTCAGAAAAATTTTCACGCAGAGCTGTAAGCTTATTTGTGGTGTCAGATGCTAAGATGTCGATAGCTATTTCGTGTGCAATTCCTTCATTAAGACAGGTCACACTGTCCTTTTGCACACCCAAATGAAGCGAGATGCTTTCCACCAATTCATTTGTTAAAATAGGGAATGCTGGGTTACATGTTAAAACCAGATAATAGGGTGTCTCATTCATGAATCTGTCCGTCACTTCGTCACCAGATGTATTACCGGCCTCTGCGGATCAAATCCGCGCCGAGATTATTCTTATTGCAGGTGCAACCGCCAGCGGCAAGTCTTCTCTTGCGCTTTCCCTAGCCTCTGAGATTACGACTGCGGGGGGACAAGCCTGTATTATTAATGCCGACTCCATGCAGGTCTATCGCGAGATGCAAGTTCTGACCGCCCGACCATCTATTGAGGAGGTCAAACAATGCCCTCATGAATTATATGGGCATGTTTCGGCAGGGGATGAATATAATGTTGGACGTTGGTTGTCTGAGGTGCAAGCGGCGATTGCCCGTGCGAAGAATGCGGGTCAGATACCAATTTTGGTCGGTGGTACGGGGCTTTATTTCAAATGTTTGACAGAGGGTATCGCTGACATTCCAAATATTCCCGAGGATATCAGAAAGGCTGTGCGCGCGAGACATGAGGCAGAGGGTACATATGCGTGTCATGCCGCTTTAAAGGCAATTGACCCGCAAGCTTATCAGCGCCTTGAGGCCACAGACCCCCAGAGAGTTTTAAGAGCTCTTGAGGTTTATGAAGCTACTGGCAGATGCCTTTCAGACTGGCAGAGCGACCCCGTGATACCGCCAATTACGGCTCCGATGCTTAAAATTCTCCTCACACCGTCCAGAGAATGGCTTTATGCCAGATGTGATAGTCGTTTTGAGGCTATGATAGCCGAAGGTGCGCTGGAAGAGGCATCAGCAATGGCAGAATTAGGGCTTTCCGACACACTACCCGCCATGAAAGCATTAGGGCTAAAAGAGTTGCTCGCGTTAGAAAATAATGAGATAAGCCTCGAAGAAGCGCAATTAGCGGCGCAACAGGCGACACGACGTTATGCTAAACGGCAAATGACATGGTTTAGGAATCAGATGATTTCATGGAACAGCATTTCTGAGCAAGAATATTACAATAAAACATCATATTTCTTGTCGAATATTATAAAAATGCTTGACCCCGTGTGAAATCTTGCCTAGTTTCCCCCAGAATTTACCGGACTTATAGCTGAAAGATAGGTAAGAGAATGAGCGATCAAAAGACTGATCAGATGACTGGTGCTGAAATTGTTATCAAAGCGCTGAAAGATCAGGGCGTAGAGCATATTTTTGGGTACCCCGGTGGGGCTGTTCTGCCGATATATGATGAAATTTTCAAGCAGGATTGGCTGCATCATATTCTCGTCCGCCATGAGCAGGGTGCTGCTCATGCAGCTGAAGGCTATGCGCGATCTACTGGTAAATGTGGTGTGTTGTTGGTTACTTCCGGCCCGGGCGCGACTAATGCAGTTACCGGTTTAACTGATGCGCTGATGGACTCTATTCCCCTGGTTTGCATTACCGGACAGGTACCTACTCACCTCATCGGATCTGATGCGTTTCAGGAGTGCGATACTGTCGGTATTACCCGACCCTGCACGAAACATAACTATCTCGTTAAATCAGTTGATGATCTTGCGGAAATCATGCATGAGGCGTTTTACATCGCAACTTCTGGACGTCCCGGTCCTGTCGTTATTGATATACCGAAAGATATTCAGTTTGCTCCAGGTCCTTATATGTCGCCTGAAAAAATATCCAAGGCGAGTTATCAACCCCCTAAAAAGGGCGATTTGAACGGTATTCGAGAAGCGGCGGAACTCATAGCTTCTGCCAAGAAGCCAGTTTTTTATACCGGTGGCGGCGTGGTCAATGCCGGGCCGGTTGCAAGCAAACTATTGCGCGAATTTGTTGGTTTGACTGGCTATCCAATTACCTCGACCCTTATGGGACTGGGCGCGTTTCCTGCCAGTGACAATCAATGGCTCGGTATGCTTGGTATGCACGGTACATATGAAGCAAATATGGCGATGCATGATTGTGATGTCATGATTAATATCGGTGCTCGTTTTGATGACAGGATTACGGGTCGACTTGATGCGTTTTCTCCCAATTCGAAAAAAATTCATGTCGATATTGATCCGTCATCCATCAATAAAACTGTTCATGTTGATGTGCCGATTGTCGGCGATGTCGCGCATGTACTTGAAGACATGATACGTATCTGGAAAGAAACGGCTTGTTCTCCTGATAAACAAGCAATTTCTGATTGGTGGCAAGAAATTGAAGGCTGGCGGAAAGTCAATTCTCTCGGTTTTGAACAAAGTGATACCATCATCAAGCCGCAATATGCCGTTCAGCGCCTTTACGAGCTTTCCAAGGACAAGGATGTGTATATTTCGACTGAGGTCGGCCAACACCAAATGTGGGCGGCTCAGCATTTCCATTTTGAAGAGCCTAATCGCTGGATGACTTCTGGTGGGCTTGGCACTATGGGCTATGGTTTGCCGGCGGCAATCGGGACTCAAATCGCGCATCCAGAGGCTTTAGTTATAGACATTGCTGGCGAGGCTTCAGTCCTGATGAATATGCAGGAAATGTCCACAGCAGTTCAATATAATCTGCCGGTCAAAATATTTATTTTGAATAATGAATATATGGGTATGGTGCGTCAGTGGCAGCAGTTATTGCATGGCGGGCGTTACTCGCACAGTTATTCCGAGGCATTGCCTGATTTTGTGAAGCTTGCGGAGGCGTATGGCGCGACTGGGATACGAGCAACCAATCCAGGCGAACTGGATGCGGCGATTACGCAAATGCTTGATACGCCCGGCCCGGTAATTTTTGATTGCGTTGTTTCTAAAGATGAAAATTGCTTCCCGATGATCCCATCAGGTAAAGCGCATAATGAAATGATACTCGCCGGAGAGCCGGCTGATGTTGAGGTTTCTGAAGAGGGCAAGGCACTCGTATGATGATGAATGACCGATCTATTGAAGCGCACACGCTTTCCGTGCTTGTAGAGAATGCTGCCGGGGTGTTGGCGCGAGTCATCGGCTTATTTTCAGGGCGCGGCTACAATATTGAAAGTTTGACCGTTGCTGAAGTTGACGGCGAGGCACATATGTCGCGTATTACAATTGTGACCAGCGGGTCGCCTATGGTGATTGAACAAATCAAAGCTCAGTTGAGCCGCATCGTGCCGGTTAGCCGCGTGACGGATTTAACAGTCGAGGCTGAGGCAATTGAGCGTGAAATGGCACTTGTGAAAGTTGCGGGTACCGGAGAGAAAAGAGTTGAGGCGCTTCGCGTATCTGAAAGCTTCAGAGCGCGCGTTGTTGACACCACACATGAGTCATTTGTGTTTGAACTGACCGGGGCAAAAACTAAAATTGATGCATTTGTTCAGCTTATGCGTCCTTTAGGCCTAAAAGAAGTTTCAAGAACAGGCATCGCGGCGATTGCCCGCGGGCCGGAAGCAATGTAAAAGCCTTAAATCATTTGCTTTCAAATTCAGATAATTACCTATAAATCTACTGAGAATTTAAAGACCAGACGAGGAGACAAAAATGGATATGCTATATGACCGCGATGCGGACACAGACCTGATTAAATCCAAAAAGATTGCCGTTATCGGCTATGGCTCTCAGGGCCACGCACATACACTCAATCTGAGGGATAGCGGCGTTGCAGAGATTTGTGTTGGATTACGGCCTGACTCGTCTTCCGTCGCTAAAGCGCAAGCTGAAGGCATTGAGGTGAAATCAATCGCTGAGGCAGCGGCCTGGGCAGATATCGTCATGATTTTGACCCCAGACGAATTACAAAAAGATATTTATAACACCCATATCGCAAACAATATCCGTGAGGGTGCAGCCTTGATGTTTGCGCATGGTCTTTCCATTCATTTTAACTTGATTGAACCACGTGCTGATCTTGATGTTCTTATGGTTGCGCCAAAGGGCCCGGGTCATACAGTGCGCGGTGAATATCTGCGCGGTGGGGGTGTACCATGTCTGGTTGCCGTGCATAAGAATGCTTCCGGTACGGCGCGTGATATTGCCATGTCCTATGCCTGTGGGTTAGGCGGCGGTCGCTCCGGCATTATTGAAACCAATTTCAGGGATGAGTGCGAAACCGATCTCTTTGGTGAACAAGCTGTGCTTTGTGGGGGTGTTGTCGAGTTGATTAAAGCCGGTTATGAAACGCTTGTAGAGGCAGGTTATCCACCGGAAATGGCCTATTTTGAGTGTCTACATGAGGTCAAACTTATCGTCGACCTGATTTATGAAGGTGGCATTGCCAATATGAACTACTCCATTTCCAATACGGCTGAGTTCGGTGAGTATGTTTCCGGCCCGCGCGTCGTGACATCTGATACCAAAGCTGAAATGAAGCTTATTCTGGAAGATATTCAATCAGGTAAGTTCACCAATCGCTGGATGCAGGGTGGCCAGGAAGAAATCAAGAAATTCCGTGAAGATATGGCGGCGCATCCAATTGAAGAAGTTGGCGCAAATTTACGTGAAAAAATGCCGTGGATTTCATCTAATAAATTGGTTGATCAGTCCAAAAACTAGGTAATTTCACCAATATCAGCCTATTTAGGGTCTGATTTACACCGTTTTTCGAAAAGGCCGCAACTTCGCGGCCTTTTTTGATTTGTGCAAGGCATATATTGCGTAATTGCAGTTTTGCATAAATGAACTTATAATATTGCAATTATGCGAAGACTTGATTGGGATGATTTAAGGTTTTTTCTTGCGGTGGCCTCAAATGGCTCGCTTTCAGCGGCTGCGCGAGAATTAACCGTCAATACAACTACTGTATTGCGTCGGATTGCAAGCCTTGAAGAGGCGCTTTCAGCGCGCCTGTTTGATCGAATGCGCTCAGGTTATCATTTAACCCAAGAAGGACTGGTGTTACAGGACCTGTTAGTTCCTGTAGATCAGCGCTTATCTAGCCTTCAGCGCGATTTTCAGGCAGCTCATGCCGGAGCAAAAGGGCGGGTTAAGGTGAGCGCATCTGAAACTGTCTCAGGTACTTTATTGGCTGGTGGAATGCGAGAGTTTGCTGATAAATACCCGGATATTGAGATGAGCCTATTAAACGAAATATCACAGATTCAGGGTATTTCAGGGCAGAATGCAGGGTTAAGAGATGTTGATTTGGCAATCCGCACCGCCCGTCCAACGCAAGGTGATATGTTGGTTCGTAAACTCGGTGATTTGGCTTATGGCCTTTATGCACACCAAGACCGTGCCGCAACGCTTAATGAGGGTATTGAAATCACTAGTCCTGAAAAGTTGGCAGATATACCACTTATAGGTTTTGACGAAGATGCCCTTCCAACCGGGCCGGTCTGGTTTTTGTCCCGTGTAGAAAAAACTATGATGTTAGTTACACGCGCGGCAGGGGACAGAGCGAGACTGCAAATGGTTCAGGAAAATATGGGACTTTCAGCTTTACCTTGCATCATGGCGGATGCTGAACCGGAATTGCAGAAAATTGCAGGCCCTGAGATGGTTGGATCTCTGGAACTCTGGTTGCTTGCACGGCGTGATTTAGCGCAGTTTCCTCATGTCCGGACAGTGATGGATTTCATCATCGCAAGGGTTAGGAGTCTCCGACCATCGCTTTCAGGTAATACGGGCAAATGAAAAAACTTGGTGGCAAATAAAGTTACTTGCAATCCTTATTTTCCACGTATAAACAGGATGTTGGTCAGTTTATCTGAAATGGTTTTTTATGATGTTTATGGACATTAACACATCTGCGCATTTTGCCGGTATTGCCTTTGTGCCTACCGGGGGCTTTGCGCTGTCTGATGTTCATTTGGAAATTTCATTGCTACCAATTTCAGCAGGTCATCTCCTAATCAGCCCCTGAGGTCAAGGCAGACAATGCCGGACGCTCAGGGGTCATATTTGGAAATTATGATTACCTGGCCCGGCATAGGGCTAAATTGAAGGGATTAAATGATGACACGTAAAGTTAGTGAAGAGAAAACCCAAGAGATGCGTGACGGTTCCGACCGTGTAATGATATTTGATACGACCCTGAGAGACGGTGAACAATCTCCGGGGGCATCTATGTCTTTGGAAGAAAAACTTCAAATCGCTGAAACATTAGACACAATGGGTGTTGATGTCATTGAGGCGGGTTTTCCGATTGCCTCAAATGGTGATTTTGAAGCTGTTCAAGAAGTATCCAAATTAGTTAAAAACGCTACAGTCTGTGGTCTTTCCCGTGCAGGTGTAAAAGATATAGATCGTGCGGCAGAAGCTTTGAAACCTGCTGAAAATATGCGGATACATACTTTTATTTCGACATCGCCTGTTCACATGAAGCATAAATTGCAAATGGAACCTGAGGCCGTTCTTGAGGCTGTGGCCTTCAGTGTGGACCACGCACGCGGTTACACAGATGACGTTGAATGGTCAGCCGAAGATGCGACACGGACAGATAGAGACTTTCTGTGTCAGTGTGTCGAGGTTGCGATTAAAGCAGGCGCGACCACTATTAATATTCCCGATACTGTTGGTTACACCCTGCCGCAGGAATATATCGAGATTATTACGATGCTAAAAGACCGAGTCCCGAATATCGACCAGGTTGTCCTGTCCACGCATTGCCATAATGATTTGGGTCTTGCAGTCGCTAATTCGCTCGCCGGCATTCAGGCTGGTGTCCGACAGGTTGAATGCACAATTAACGGGCTTGGTGAGCGTGCTGGGAATGCTGCGCTTGAAGAGATAGTAATGGCCTTGAATGTGCGTTCGGATTTAATGCCGCAATGGACCCAAATCGAAACTACGCATCTTGCAAGAGCTTCTAAGCTGGTTTCCAATGTGACGGCATTTCCTGTGCAATATAACAAAGCTATTGTTGGCAAGAACGCATTCGCACATGAAAGCGGTATCCATCAGGACGGTATGTTGAAAAATAACCAGACCTACGAGATTATGCTGCCTGAGACAGTGGGCATTAATAAATCTTCTTTGGTGATGGGTAAGCATTCGGGGCGGCATGCTTTCCGTGAAAAAATTACGGCTTTGGGGTATAGTCTGTCCGATAATCAAATGCAGGATGCCTTCCAGCGTTTCAAAAATCTAGCGGATCGCAAGAAGCATATTTTTGATGATGATATTGTCGCTTTGATTGACGACGAAGTCGCACATGGTAACGATCGTATCAAGGTGATGTCCTTGCAAGTCGTTGCTGGCACTAAAGGGCCACAAAAAGCGGAGCTTGAATTGGAAATTGATGGCGAAATGCACCGTGCTGAAAGTACAGGTGATGGTCCGGTTGATGCAACGTTTAATGCAATTAAAGAGCTTATACCTGCAAAGGCTCGCTTGCATCTATATCAGGTGCATGCTGTTACACAGGGTACAGATGCACAAGCAGAGGTAAGTGTGCGCCTTGAAGAGGACGGTAAAACAGTTACAGGGCGCGGTATTGATACCGATACGCTTGTGGCATCGGCAAAAGCCTATGTCAGTGCGTTGAACAAGCTAAGTGTCAAACGGTTGCGTCAGGCGCCGGATGATGTCGCTGCATTACAAATTTGAGGCTTTGCTAAACACTATGTTAAGCTGAGGCAAAGGGTTTAATTTAAACAAGTAAAACTGGATATAAAATATGCTTGATAATTTTCTAGGAATGTTTTCCGCCGATATGGCGATTGATTTAGGAACGGCCAATACGCTTGTTTATGTTAAGGGGCGGGGTATTGTTCTAAATGAACCCTCTGTTGTGGCAATTTTTAACAATGCAGGCAGAAGCCAGCTTTTAGCTGTTGGTGACGAAGCCAAACTTATGCTCGGGCGGACACCAGGAAATATTCAAGCTATCCGACCGATGCGTGATGGGGTAATTGCAGATTTCGATGTAGCTGAGGAAATGATTAAGCATTTTATCCGTAAAGTACATAATCGTAGAACATTTGCAAATCCTCAAGTGGTTATTTGTGTACCTTCCGGAGCTACCGGTGTTGAGCGTCGTGCTATCCAGGAAAGCGCTCTTTCTGCAGGGGCTAGACGTGTATATTTAATTGAAGAGCCAATGGCTGCTGCCATTGGAGCAGGTCTGCCAGTAACGGAACCTACCGGATCTATGATTGTTGATATTGGCGGAGGTACTACCGAAATTGCTGTTCTGTCTCTAGGTGGAATTGTTTACTCTCGTTCAGTCCGAGTCGGTGGTGATAAAATGGATGAGGCAATCATAGCCTATATCCGACGTCATCATAATCTTTTGCTCGGAGAGTCCAGTTCCGAGCGTATAAAAAAAGAAGTTGGTTCAGCTGCTATATCTGACAATGGCAAAGGTATGAGCATAAACATTAAGGGCCGTGACTTGATGAATGGTGTGCCGCGTGAGGTTGCTATTTCACAAAGTGAAATTGTTGAAAGCCTCTCCGAGCCTGTTGGTCAAATTATTGAGTCCGTAAAAGTTGCTTTAGAAGCCACTCCCCCGGAACTCGCAGCGGACATAGTCGATAAGGGTATAATTCTTACTGGCGGTGGGGCTTTGCTTAAAAATTTAGACAAGGTTTTACGAGATGAAACCGGACTGCCTGTAAGCATCGCTGATGAAGCACTTTCCTGTGTAGCATTGGGGACAGGTAGAGCCCTTGAGCATATCAAAACTATGAAACACGTCTTATCTAGCGTTTACTAGGTCTCGAGAAGGTTTATGTCATTAGACAATAGAGGCATAGGACGAAAGGGCGGGATATCCGGTCGCGGTTCCGTCTTGTTTCTTGTTATTTTGGCTTTTTTGCTCATTTACATTACTGAAAGTGGTCCAAGGCTTTTAACTTCGATACGCCAAGTTACCCATGATCTGATTGCACCTGTCACCGAGTTTATCGGGCGTCCTGTCGTAGCCTTACGCCGTACCAGTAGTGCTCTTACGGATTACACAGATCTTATAAATGAAAACGCCAAACTTAAAGTTCAGTTAAATGAACTTCTTGCTTGGGAAGATCGTGCGTTACGCCTTGAAGCTAAAATAGTGCGATATGAGAAACTCTTAAATGTCAAAATTGATAGTCAATATAATTTTAAAACATCCAGAGTTGTTGCAGATTTGGGCGGTCCATTTGTTAGAACAGTTTTGATTAATTCAGGGGAAGATGATGGAATTCGGGTTGGTCAAGCAGTCCTTGGGGCTTCAGGGTTTATTGGGCAAGTTGTTTCAGTTGGCAATTCTTCTAGTCGTGTGCTTTTGCTGACTGATCTAAATAGCCGTATTCCTGTTCAACTTGAGCCTTCAGGATTGCAGGCAATTTTGACTGGGGATAATACTAGTGAACCCATTATCAATTTTTATGATGACAAAGAAGTTCCTGAAAAGGGAGCGCGTGTCGTGACCTCCGGTTATGGGGGGCGCATATCTCCTGGGCTGATAGTTGGGACTGTAAACTTCAACCGTCAGGGACAGGCCCGTGTGAAGATTAGAGAAAAAATCTCGAATATGAATTATGTTCGTGTTCTGGATTACAAATTTGTTGAAGCTCCCGAAGAAGAGACACAACTTCCTGAAGCTCTCAAAATAACTCCTCAAAATAATAAGGGCCAACAGACTGATAATAAAATCGAAGGTCCATAGTGGGTTATGTATAGAAATGAGTTTTAGAGAAAAAAATTATCGCCAGATAATTGCACGCTCTTCGGAGGGTAATCGTTTTGCTTTAACGTTATTCACTTTTATCATGGCAATTTTTCTCATTTTGATTACAAAAGTGCCATTATTTCATGTTTTTAATGTCACCCCTCATCCATCAATTATTTGTATCGCAATATTTTACTGGAGTTTGAATGACCCAGAGCGTCTTTCAATATATTCGCTTTTTTTTATTGGTCTATTTGCTGACTTATTATTGATTTCACCTATTGGGATAGGATTTCTTATCTATTTAAGCTTGCATTATTTTGTTATTTCCCAACGTACCACTTTGTTAAATCGTGGGTTAACAGTGAAATTAGCTGTTTTTACTTTGGCTATGATTTTCTTATATTTTATTGTTTTCTTTATGGCTAGGTACTCTCATGGTCAATTCCCTTCTGTAAAAACGATAATTGTGCCTTGCATAATAACAATAATTTGTTTTATTCCCTTTTATCGATTGTTTGAAATTATCGATAATCTATTATTTCCGTCAGGTTTGAGGAGATAAGCGGCATGTATTCTTACGAAACAGATACCCAGATATTTTCCCGCCGTGCCATGATTTTGGGGTTAAGCCAATTTGGCTTATTTGGCCTGCTGGCAGGACGTTTGCAATATTTGCAGGTAACCCAATCGGACCAATATGACATACTAGCAGAAAATAACCGTGTTAATATTGGTCTTATCGCGCCCCTG
>QOQK01000030.1 GCA_003331985.1 PS1 clade bacterium
GTTGTATCACCTGAAACCCCGGCATTAATGATATGAATTTTTTTCTTTTTATCAGTTTTTTTATCAAGGGCGGTTTGGAGTTGATCCGTTAACCCTTCGCCAATTGGCAAGCCATACCCCGCTGTCAGGCTATCCCCAAGCATGGTGATGACGATTGGTGCGGTCTCGCTTTTTGCCTTTTGAAGGCTAAAGCACATTAAAATCGTGCAAAAAATGGAGATGTATAAAATAGGCGTCCAGAAACCTGAAATAATCGTATAGGTCTGGTATATACTCAAAGTCTTGAAGCCTTGAAATAGTCTGGAGTGCTTGCCCAACATGTCTGCTGATTCCCTTCTGGAAGTACAAAATTTACATGTCTCCTTGCCCAGCCTAGCCGGAGATGTCCATATCCTTAAGGGCATCGACCTTTCTGTCAAGAAAGGCGAGGCAATTGGCTTAACCGGCCCATCGGGTTCCGGAAAATCAACTTTGCTTATGACGCTTGCTGGTCTGGAACTGCCAAGTGCAGGAAGCGTGGTAATGAACGGTCATTGTCTCTCTGATATGGATGAGGATGCGCTTGCTCGCTTTCGTCAAACGAATATCGGTATTGTTTTTCAATCTTTTCATCTCATACCAACATTGACAGCATTCGAAAATGTGACGCTCCCGCTGGAACTTGCGGGAATGGATAAAGATTATCTGGAAAAAGCGGAGACTGCGCTTGCAAATGTTGGTCTTGCGCACCGATTGGACCATTATCCGGGGCAACTTTCCGGCGGCGAACAACAACGTGTTGCTTTGGCGCGAGCGGTTGTTGCTCAGCCTCCTGTTTTGCTGGCAGATGAACCGACGGGGAATCTCGACCAATCAAATGGGTCGCAAATTATGGATTTAATTTTCGGTCTGAAGGAAAGCCTTGGTGTGACGCTTATTATGGTAACGCATGATATGAGTCTGGCACAAAGATGCGATCGTATTATTCCTTTGCGCGACGGGATGATAGATGTCGGGTGATACACAATCTTCAGGCGTAAACAACCTGGGAACACCTATGATGCCAAATTTAGCGGTTCGATTAGCCATCCGTTTGGCATTTCGTGAACTTAAAGGTGGCATCCGAGGCTTTCGTATTTTTTTGGCCTGTTTGGCGCTTGGCGTTATGGCCATTGCTGGCGTTGGATCGCTTTCAGAAGCGCTTGTCTCAGGTTTGAATGCGAAAGGTCAATCCATACTGGGTGGTGATCTTTCCATTACCATGATGCATCGCACTTTAAATACTACTGAGGAAGAATGGTTGCAGGCGCGTTATGATATTTCTTCGTCAAATGAAATGCGCAGTATGGTGCGTTACAGCCAAGCCGAAGAAAATGCTGAAACCGATCAGATGCGTCATGCTTTGGTTGAGTTAAAAGCAGTCGACTCTTTTTATCCGCTTTATGGCACATTAAAGATTAAACCTGCGATTGACCCGCGTGTGGCACTTGGTGTCCAGCAAGCCAAAGCTCAGAACAGTAATCAAGACATAGAATATGGCGCATTAGTTGAACTGGCTCTGCTTGAAACACTCGGCATTGAGGTTGGCGACACAATTAAAATTGGCTCCGGTTTTTTTCCGGTTACGGGCGTTATCCTTTCCGAACCAGACAGATTATCCGGTGGTTTTTCTATTGGTCCGCGGGTGCTCCTGAGTAAGGCGGGCGCGCGTCATTCGGGGCTTTACCAGCCGGGCAGTTTTGTAGAAAACAATTATCGTCTGCGTTCAATAATACCTTTATCAGAGAGCGATCTCAAAGTTGCCAAAGTTGAAATGAACGAAGCTTTTCCCGATGCTGGCTGGCAAATTAAGGAACGTACAGACGCATCGCCGTCTTTGCGTCGTAGTATTGAACGTATGGCAATTTTCCTAACACTGGTTGGTCTGACAGCTCTGGTTGTTGGTGGGATTGGTGTCGGTAATGCTGTACGGGCCTATCTAGATCATCGCCGCAATACCATTGCTATAATCAAGTCACTCGGCGCGACGGGAGCTTTGGTATTTTTGTTTTATATGTTGCAAATTTTCTTGATGGCTTTGTTAGGCATTTTTCTTGGTCTTGCTCTGGGTGCGTTGACACCTTTATTGGCGAATGGACTTTTGGCATCGCTTCTTCCCTTTGACCTTGATATGCGGTTATTTCCTGCACCTTTAGCGGCTGCCACAGGATTTGGTCTGCTCACGGCTATCGGATTTGCACTAAACCCCTTGGCGCGGGCTCAGGCTATTCCGGTGGCAAGCCTGTTTCGCGATAGCCTTGTGACGGAAAAAACATCTCTGCCATTTTGGGTTATGGGTCTTTATGCATCGTGCTTGCTTGGTCTCGTTTTAATTTCATTTTTAGTGGTTCGATATATTGAGATTACATTGTGGTTTCTTGCTGGCGTGACAGCCAGTTATCTTATTCTCAGATTTGCAGCAGGCATTATTTCTAGCCTCGCTCGTTTTTCCGGGCGTCGACGGAAACTTCCAAGCCCGGAGTTTCGAATTGCTTTAAAAAATATTCACCGTCCCGATGCCCCGACACAAGCTGTTATGTTGTCTATCGGGCTGGCGGTGACATTGTTGTCAGTCATCTCTTTGGTTGATGGAAATCTTAAAGCCGAGATAGATGGCGATATTCCTGATTTGGCGCCGTCCTTCTTTTTGCTGGATGTTCAAACGCAACAATTAGAGGGCGTGAAAGGTCTTGCGAAAGCTTCCGATGGTTTTAGAGGGCTAAATACCAGCCCCATGTTGCGCGGTAAGTTGACACATGTGAATGGCGTGCCTTCAATGGATGTCACGCCCGCACCGGAAGCTGAATGGGTGCTGCGCGGCGATCGTGGGCTTACATATGCTGCGGGGAAACCTGAAGGTGTTGAGTTGACTGAGGGTGAATGGTGGCCAGCAGATTATATTGGCCCGCCTTTATTATCGATGGACTATGAGATAGCTGAAGGTCTTGGGCTTGAGCTTGGTGATACCGTCACTATGAATGTGCTTGGACGGCCTTTTACAGCAGAAATCTCAAATATGCGAAAAGTTAATTGGGAGTCGATGGGCATTAATTTTGTCTTTCTGTTCTCACCTCAACCTCTGGCATCTGCACCGCATGCGCATCTAATGACAATTTCATTAGACGATGTTGAATCTGAAAATAAGGCCGAGGTAATTCCAATAGGTGGAGAAGCCGCACTTAGACGTGCTCTGATAAATGAATACCCGAATATTACCGTTATCCGCATTAAAGAGTCGCTGGAAACCATAAAGGATATTCTTGATGATTTTGGTTTGGCAGTTCGTGCGATGAGTGCGCTGTCAATCATTACAGGTATTCTTGTACTGTCCGGAGCAATTGCAGGTGGGCATCGTAAACGTGTTTATGATGCAGTCATGATGAAGGTGCTGGGTGCGGAGAGACGCAGGATTTTATATGTTTATCTGATTGAATACGGACTTACTGGGTTAGGTGCCTCATTGATTGCGGCATTTATCGGGACATTCGCGGCCTGGGCCATTGTAAAATTTGTACTGGGCATTGCTTGGGTAATGTTGCCGGGTACATTGGCTCTGACAATTATCTGTTCGACTGGGATATCGATGTTTCTCGGTCTATTAGGAACGTGGCGAAGTCTGGGTGCAAAAGCAGCACCCGTATTGCGTTCAGACTAGACAACAATTCAAAATCGCAATGTTTTTACCAGTTAAGCCTTGAATTTTAGAGGCTAACAACAGATATTAGTTATTATCAACTTGAAAGGTGATACATGTCTGATTTTGACAATATGAACTCTCAAAACCTCGCAGCAGAAGCGCGCAGTCGTGATATTGACGAAGGCCTGCGCATCTACATGCTGAAGGTTTACAACTACATGTCCGTTGGATTGCTTGTAACGGCTGTAGCTGCATTTTTTGGTGCGTCATCCGGAATTTATCAAGCTATTGCCAGCACGCCGCTGGTTTGGGTCGTGATGTTTGCACCTCTTGGTCTTGTCCTTTATCTATCCGCTCGGATACATAAAATGTCTGCAAATGCGGCGCGAACAACCTTCTTTACCTATTCAGGTATTATGGGTTTTTCTCTGTCCTATATTTTGCTGGTTTTCACACAAGAAAGCATTGTGACAACATTCCTGGTTACCTCGGCATCTTTCGGTGCGCTTAGCCTTTATGGCTATACCACCAAGAAAGACCTGTCGGGTATGCGCTCCTTCTTACTTATGGGGCTGTTCGGCATTATTCTGGCCTCCATCGTTAATATTTTCATGGCGAGCGCAGCGATGCATTTTGCGATTTCTGTAATAGGTGTGTTACTTTTTGCGGCACTGACAGCCTATGACACTCAGGCGATTAAGCAGATGTATTATGCCGGTGATACGCGGGAAACAGCTGAGAAGAAAGCAGTCCTCGGCGCATTGAGATTGTATCTTGATTTCGTAAATATGTTCCTCTTTTTACTACAATTCCTCGGTAATCGAGACTAGTCAGAGAATTTATTTACAGTTAAATCTGGTTTAAAAGGCGCGGATAATCTGCGCCTTTTTTGCTTTTCCTCTCGCGTCTTTTTTTGTTTTTATAACTTTTAGAACCTGTGAGAGGTTATGACCACGTTTCAAAACATGCCCGTGACTGTTGACCAGTGCGTACATGCCCAGCCTTTTATGCAGGGATGGGTTCTTCTCGATGCGATAAAACGGCTGATCATGCGCGCGCTTGAAAACGCTGAATACAGCTAAATCTTTTGTCGCGTCAATACCGTAATCACGCCAACGTCCGGCAGCTACATGCTTTCCATAAAGAGATAAGATGATATCCAGCTCTTGCCGGGTCCACATTGTCAGCTTTGAGGGACGAGCCGCACTTTTTTTTTCAAGCTCAAAAGCATTGCCGACAAATTGCAGGGATTTAGACTGACTCATATACCAACCCTGACGTAAATTCGTCCGAAAGGCAAATAGTCTCCTACTTAAGCGGCGAGTTGCCCCCTATTGCCGCCTATTGCCGCCTTAGGCGGCGAGTTGACGGAGAACATATTGCAAGATACCGCCACTACGGAAATATTCGGTCTCGTTTTGCGTGTCGATACGGCTTAGCAGATTGACCTTGGTTTTGCGTCCCTTAGCCCGTTCAATCACCATCTGAATCTTCTGGCGTGGTTTTAACTTATCCAGCCCTTCAATAGTGATTTTCTCAGAGCCATCTAGCTTGAGCTTCGCCCAGCTATCGCCTTCAGCAAATTGAAGCGGTGCGACGCCCATGCCGACAAGATTAGAACGGTGAATACGCTCAAAACTTTCGGCGATAACTGCGCGTACACCGAGCAATCTTGTGCCTTTCGCAGCCCAATCACGACTGGAGCCCGTGCCATATTCCTTGCCAGCAAAAACCACTAAAGGTGTCTCAGATTTTGCATATTCTACGGCGGCATCATAAATGCTCATTTGCTTTTTTGATGGTTGGTGGCGCGTGAGGCCACCTTCTGTCCCGGGTGCCATATGATTACGGATTCGGATATTGGCAAATGTACCGCGCATCATTACTTCGTGATTACCGCGTCGTGAGCCATAAGAGTTAAAGTTCTGCGACTTCACCTTGTTTTTAGTCAGATAGCTCCCCGCTGGACTGTCTGCCTTAATTGAGCCGGCAGGGGATATATGATCAGTTGTGATGCTATCTCCAAGAAGGGCGAGGATATTTGCACTGTTAATAGGTTGAATATCTTTAACTTCCTTATCACCCAAATCATCAAAGAAAGAAGGTTTTTGAACATATGTGGATTTTGAATTCCAGTCGAATGTCTGACCTTTTTGCGCCTTAATTTTGCGCCAGCCGATATCGCCTTTAAACACATTAGCATAACGGCTTTTAAACATACTTGGCTTCACGGCCTTGCGTGCTGTGTCGGAAATGTCATGGCTGGATGGCCAGATATCCGAAAGATAAACAGGGTTACCTTTTTTATCATGACCAATCGGGTCTGTAGCCAGATTAATTTTAACCGTGCCGGCGATGGCATAGGCTACAACAAGTAGAGGTGAGGCGAGGTAATTGGCCTTCACATCCGGGCTGACGCGACCTTCAAAATTCCTGTTACCGGATAAGACGGAAGTGACAATCAAATCATTTTTATTAATCGCTTCTGAAATTGGTTTCGACAATGGGCCTGAATTACCGATACAGGTTGTGCAGCCATAGCCGACGAGATTAAAGCCGAGCTTGTTGAGGGATGTTTGTAATCCTGCTTCTTTGAGATATTCCGTCACGACCTGAGAGCCGGGCGCGAGGGACGTTTTGACCCACGGCTTGACAGTTAGCCCTTTGGCGACGGCATTTTGTGCTAGAAGCCCCGCGCCAATCATGACGGAGGGATTAGATGTGTTCGTGCAAGACGTTATCGCTGCAATCGCAACATCACCATGGCCGAGATCAAACTTCTTACCTTTGACAGTGACGCGTTTGTTGCGGGCATATTTGGCGGTGCCGAGGTCTTCAAGTGCCTGACTGAAATTATCCGCCATACCCTCCATTAGAACACGATCTTGTGGACGCTTAGGTCCCGCCAGGCTTGGGCGGATGTCTTCAAGTTTCAAACCTAGTTTTGAAGTGAAGACAGGATCCGGTGAGTTGGAAGTTCGGAACATGCCTTGTGCTTTGGCATATTTCTCAACCAGTTGAATACGGGAGGGCGATCGCCCTGTGGCTTTTAGATAGCCTAATGTATCTGTGTCTACTGGGAAGAAGCCACAGGTGGCCCCATATTCAGGTGCCATATTGGCAATTGTCGCTTGATCTTCAAGAGACAATGTGTCGAGGCCTTCACCGTAAAATTCTACGAATTTGCCAACAACGCCTTTTGCGCGGAGCATTTCGACGATTGTTAAAACAAGATCCGTCGCGGTTGCGCCCTCCGGCAATCGCCCAGAAAGTTTGAAGCCAACGACTTCTGGCAACAACATAGAAATCGGCTGTCCAAGCATAGCAGCTTCAGCTTCAATGCCGCCAACGCCCCAGCCCAAAACTGATAGACCATTAACCATAGTCGTATGGCTATCCGTGCCGACGAGCGTATCAGGATAAGCAACTTCAACCGATTTACCGTTAAGAGAGGTTTTCTTTGTCCAGACAGTTTGTGCCAAGTTTTCCAAGTTAACCTGATGGCAAATACCAGTGCCGGGCGGGACAACGCGGAAATTTTCAAAGGCTTGGCTGCCCCAGCGCAAAAATTCATAACGCTCTTGATTTCGGTCATACTCAAGATCAACATTTTGTTTTAATGATGTGCTTGTGCCAAAATGGTCAACCATAACGGAGTGGTCAATTACCAGATCAACAGGTGTAAGAGGGTTAATCTTTTTGGGGTTGCCGCCAATATCTTCCATAGCGTTCCGCATTGCAGCGAGGTCAACAACAGCCGGAACTCCTGTGAAATCCTGCATCAGTACGCGTGCGGGACGATAGGCAATCTCACGATTTGATTTACGACGCGATATCCATTTTTTCATCGCGATAATATCATCAGCTGTGACGGTCTCGCCGTCTTCATGGCGCAGAAGATTTTCGAGCAAAACTTTCATTGAATATGGCAGAGCGGAAATGCCGTCTAAACCATTTTTTTCCGCCTCTTTCAAACTGAAATAGGCATAGGATTTTGCGCCAACCTTAAGAGTTTTGAGCGCTTTAAAACTGTTTGGATGTTTGGGCGATATATTTTTTCTCGCCCGAGAAGTGGTTGTTGATTTTTTCTTTTGAACTTTTTTATTTGCAGTTTTGCTGACACGTTGCGTCGCCATGTATGTCCCCTAGTTAGCTATATACTGTGCTGATAATTTGGAATTAAACCAAATTTGAGGCGAATATACTGTTTTTAGATTCTAATTTCCACGCCTTAGAAAAATTTATTTTTTTGCTCACACAAGTGTATATTAAAACCAATGATTAATACTTATAATTTCTCGCAATCTGACATTCTAATAGAGGGTAAATCCCTCACGTGTCATCGCAGCGCACGACTTGTGTTTGCCGGTCTGGATTTTACGATGAAATCGGGCATGGCAATGATGGTGCAGGGCGCGAATGGGGCAGGGAAAACCACTTTATTGCGAGTCATAGCAGGGCTTCTCCCCCTTTCCGGCGGGTCGTTAAAACGCCCGGAAACTGCCTCACTCTATCATTATCTGGGGCATCAAAACGCCCTTAAAAAGCAAAAAACCGTCAAGGAGAATTTGTCTTTCTGGGCAGAATTCCACGGTAATGGCGCGTCCCGAATATCCACAACGGATATTTTGCAAGCGGCAGGTATCGGTGGTCTGGCGGATATGAAAACCGCTGCTTTATCTTCGGGGCAACAGCGAAGACTGGCTTTGACTCGCCTAATGGTGGCCCCGCGTCCTATTTGGTTACTTGATGAACCGCTGACCGGGCTGGATGATAATGGTAAAGACTGGCTAACGGATATGGCGCGGGCACATTTAGAGCAAAAGGGTCTGATTATCGCGGCTAGCCATGAGCAGTTGGCTTTTACCACGCATGATTTGAAGATAGGCGGTTCAAAACGATGAATAGTTTTATCGCCCTTATTCGCCAAGATATTGCGCTGGCATGGCGCCAAAATTCTGCCGGTCTTTCCATTAGTTTTTTTATGATAGCCGTTGCGTTGATACCCTTTGGATTGGGGCCTGATTTAAAACTCCTGCGGGACATTGCCCCCGGTCTTGTCTGGGTCGCGCTTTTACTGGCCGTGCTGTTATCGCTAGAGTCAATTTTTCAAGCAGATCTGGAAGATGGTAGTTTTGACCAATATCTCTTATCTGATACCCCGCTTGAAATCCTGATGCTTGCAAAGGGGCTGGCGCATTGGGTGGGCGTTGTTTTGCCGCTGGTTCTGACCGCACCGCTTGCCGGGCTTTTGTTAAATATTGATACACCAAGCTTGCTGCCTGTTTGTTTGATTTTGCTTGCTGGGAGTCCGGCGATGAGTTTTCTGGGGATGATGGGGAGTGCGCTGGCGGCGGGAGTTTCCCGTAGTGGTTTACTCGCCGCCCTAATGGTAATGCCGCTTTATGTGCCTGTATTGATTTTTGGTAGTTCCGCATTGTCGCAAATTCTCAAGGGTGCCGCGACGGGTGATTGGATAAATGCCGTATTTCTCTTGCTATCAATTGGCGGCGCGGCCTTATTTTTTGGTCCATTAGTTGCCGCCGCCGGATTGCGTGCCTTCCTTAAATGACTATCATGTCGCTTTGACTTTCCATGAAGGACGGATAAATTACCCGAATGTTAACCTACGCGAATCCGAATAGATTTATGCAGCTTGCTCGACGCTTGACCTTTCCGGTCTGGGGGCTAAGCCTTGCGTGTCTCAGTATCGGTCTTTACATGGCATTTTCTGCTCCGGCAGATTACCAACAGGGTATGACAGTTCGGATTATGTTTATTCACGTTCCTGCTGCCTGGATGTCTTTGTTTGTCTATACATTTTTGACTGTTTCTTCCATTTTCGGTCTTGTGTTTCGTCATCCATTGGGGCATGTCGCTGCGAAATCCGCGGCACTCATCGGGGCTGGCTTTACATTAATAACGCTCATCACAGGTGCGCTGTGGGGCAAGCCGATGTGGGGCACTTGGTGGGTTTGGGATGCGCGGTTGACCTCCGTTTTGGTTTTGTTTTTCATCTATCTTGGCTATCTGGCCATATGGACGGCGATTGAAGACCCGCTTCAGGCCGGGCGTGTTTCTTCTGTTCTTGCAATTGTCGGCTTCGTAAACGTACCGATTGTTAAATTTTCAGTTGATTGGTGGAATACACTGCATCAACCGGCGAGTGTTTCGCGGTTAGATGCGCCTGCGCTTCATAGTGATTATCTCTGGCCTTTATTGGTTATGGCTTTGGGTTTTCAACTTTTGTTTTTTGCCCTTTGGCTTTTGCGGATGCAGACAGAAATTTTTAAACAAAAATTACGTGTTCGGCGTTTAGGTCTCGTGGAAACTTCTAACGGGACAGCAAGCTAATATGGAGCATGATTTTTATATAGGTCTCAGCTATGGCGTAACCGGGGTGATTTTATGTCTACTGACCGCCAATACATTGCGTGCCTTTTTTAGCTTCAGGAAGCAAATTGATGACGAATTTAAACCAGAAGACTCCGCCAACAGCCCATAAGGTTCATGCATTGGGAAGATATTTCATCTTCTTTGCCGTCTTTTTCTTGATATTCATTTTGTTTTTATTTGCCTTGCAAAAAGGTGATCCCTCTTCGCTTCCTTCTGTTCTGATTAATAAACCAGTACCGGCGTTTTCTTTGCCGCCCCTTTCGACCGATAATCCAGAGAATGGGTTTAATGGATTTGATGAGACGGATTTGAGACAGGGTGATGTGTCTTTACTTAATATTTGGGCGAGTTGGTGTGTCCCTTGTCGGGAGGAGCATCCTGCTTTGATGTCCTTGGCGCGTGCCGGTGTTCCAATTTATGGCCTGAATTATAAAGACACACCTCAGGCGGCGACCCGCTTTCTTAGTGGTTTGGGTAACCCGTATCAAAAAGTCGGTAGGGACCAAGACGGTCGTGTCGCTATTGGTTTTGGTGTTTATGGTGTGCCGGAAACTTTTGTGATTAATGGTGACGGCAAGATTTTACACCGCCATATTGGCCCATTAACACAGGAATTCATTGCTGAAACATTGCTTCCAATGTTAGGAATATCTAACGATTAGTTATTATCTGCGTTTTAGTGCCGCGAGGGAGTCACATGGTTTTTCAGGATAAATCACGAGATTACAATCACGCCCCGCTTTTTTCGAAACGCGCACCGGATAATGACACTTTCACCAGAGATATTTGCGATACATGCGGTTTTATTGATTATGTGAACCCGAAAATTGTCGCCGGTGTTGTTGCTCTATGGGAGGGCAAGATTCTTATGTGTCGGAGGGATATTGAGCCTCGTAAAGGCTTCTGGACACTCCCTGCAGGTTTCATGGAACAGTTGGAGACCACACAGCAAGGTGCCGCCCGCGAGGCAAAAGAGGAAGCCTGTGCGGATGTCGACATCGGGCCCTTGCTGGCAATTTATAATGTTGAGCGCATCAGTCAGGTGCAGATATTTTATCGTGGCGATTTACGTTCTCCCGACATTGCTGCCGGAGATGAAACTGTTGAAGTTGCTTTATTAGACTGGGAGGAAATTCCCTGGGCTGAGCTGGCTTTTCCGAGTGTTTATTGGGCGTTAAAATATTTTCACGAAACGCGAGATATGGAAAATTTCCCGCCTGCGCCCCAACCGGAGGATTGGCTCGCCACACCGGGCTTTAAGTATACCGGTTAAGTTGCTTTAAGCGATATCCTCAAGCCCAACAAGCGCACGTGCGTAAGACGAAGCATCAAAAAGCAGAAGATCTTCAGCCGTTTCACCAACACCTATATAATGTATTGGTAGGTGGAGGCGCTCAGCAATCGCAACAAGTACCCCGCCGCGCGCCGTACCATCAAGCTTGGTCATAATAATCCCTGAGGTTTCGGCAGATTTTTGAAATATCTCTGCCTGCGCGAGAGCGTTTTGCCCGGTTGTGGCATCCAGAATAAGGAGTGAGGCGTGTGGCACATTAGGGTCAATTTTGCGCAGCACACGGATAATTTTTTCTAGTTCAGCCATGAGGTCGGTATTCGATTGCAAACGTCCCGCCGTATCGATCATTAAAATATCTGTGCCGGAAGTTTTGGCCTGTTGTAAAGCGTCATAGGCCAACCCAGCGGCATCACCGCCTTGCTTGGTTGTGATCACTGGCACATTGGCGCGCTCTCCCCAGATGGTGAGTTGTTCAATAGCGGCAGCTCGGAATGTATCCCCCGCCGCAAGCATTACGGATTTGCCTTCACTTTGAAATTTGTTGGCCAGTTTGCCAATGGTAGTGGTTTTACCTGCACCATTTACCCCCGTCATAAGAATGACATAGGGCTGATATGTGTCCGGATTTAACGCACTGCTATGGGGGGTGAGTTTGTCTGTTATTTCAGAAGCAAGCATTTCTTTGACTTCGGCTTCTGAAACGTCACCTTCGATTTTTTTCTGCGCAATGTTAGCAATAATATCTGCTGATGCGGATAGACCCAGATCAGAGCTTATAAGCAATTCTTCAAGCTCCTGAAGCGTTTCCTTGTCCAACCTGCGGCGGCCAATAATGCTCCCAAGGTTTTCACCAAGAGCGCGGCTTGATCTGGAGAGTCCGGTCTTCAGGCGGTCAAAAATACCCATTAGTTTCGCTTCTCTTTTCGTGCAGTCATGCGAGGCGCTTTCCGATTAATTTTGTGCCGTCATGTCCAGTGATATCAAAATTATATATCTCGCCTATGGGCATGGTCTCTTGTTGTTCATCAGAAAAATCAATCATGGCAAAAGTTTCACTTCTTGCCTGACCCGGTTTTTCAATCAGGCCTTTCACTGTGGTGCCGATTTGGGTTTCCAACCATTCTTGTCGGACTTTATCTCCGGCGGCGCGCAGTAATCTAGCACGCTCCCTAATGGTTTCGGAAGATAGCTGGGGCATTCTAGCTGCTGGTGTGTCGGGGCGGGGCGAGAACGGAAAAACATGCAGCCAGACAATCTGACACTCTTTCACGAGCCTGAGAGAGTTCTCGAACATTGCATCTGTTTCTGTCGGAAAGCCCGCAATGATATCAGCGCCAAAAACCATATCAGGTCTTTTGGCTTTCATCTCACGGCAAAAAGTTATTGCATCCTCACGTGTGTGACGGCGTTTCATACGTTTTAAAATCATATTGTCACCGGCTTGCAAAGAAAGATGCAAATGGGGCATGACACGTTCGTCCAGTATAACACGCTCAAGCAATTTGGCATCCAGTTCCACCGCATCCACGGATGACAGACGAAGCCGCTCCAGCGCAGGTGTGTTTTCCAATATGGTTGACACCAATGCGCCTAACCCGTCTTGTTCATGACCCTCAAGGTCACCTCCCCAGCTTGTAATATCTACGCCAGTGAGAACAATTTCACGATGGCCTGATGACACAAGTGTTTGGCAATTCTTTACGACCTCTGTTATCGGGGTTGAACGAGAATTTCCGCGCCCGAAGGGAATAATGCAAAATGTGCATCTATGGTCACAACCTGTTTGCACTTGGACAAAAGCCCGCGCGCGACTTTGTTGGGGTACATTGGAGCGCGGCACAGCGCGAGTGATCTCCATAATATCACTGACCTGTAAAGCTTTGGTGTTTTCTAGCGTCTCGGCTTGGTGTGTGTTTTGTGACACATAAGAGGCGGCGAGAAATTTTTCCTCATTACCAAGTACCTGACTGACTTCCGGCATGGCGGCGAAGGCATCGCCGTCAGTTTGGGCGGCACAGCCTGTCACAATAATCGGAGTTTCCGGTTTAGCTTTTGCCGCTTTACGAACAGCTTGACGCGCCTGCCTAACGGCTTCAGATGTTACGGCACAACTGTTAATGATGGTGGCTTGCGCCAGACCTGCCTTGGTTGCGGCATCACGAATATGATCGCCATCAAGGGCATTGAGGCGGCAACCAAAATTCCTGACTGTAAGGTCATCATTTTTGCTCACAGGCTTACCTTCCCGTCAAATTCAAATTCAGCAGGTCCGCGCATTATATAAGTCTCTGCGCCTGGTTGATAACGAATGGTTATAATGTCGCTTTCATTTCGGTCTTGATTAACAGGTGGGATTATATCCACCTCGGTGCGTAATGTGCCGTCGGGTAATCGGGTTGCGCCCAGTTCAATAGCGGCGATAGCCGTGGCACAAGCACCGGTACCACAGGCTTTAGTCAACCCGGCACCGCGCTCCCATGTGTGTAGTAAAATCGTCGCTCTCTCAAAATCACGCAATATTTGGGCAAAATTAATATTTGCCTGTTGCGGAAAGAGAGGATGCATCTCAAGATCACTGCCATATTTAGAAGCCATCCATTTGGTTTTTTTGGAAGCGAAGAACACAGCGTGTGGATTACCGACATTCACCAAAAAAGCCGGTGGCAATTCATCATGTAATTTCACGCCATTGGTTTTGATTTCCTCAGCAACAGGAATGTCCGTCCAAGCAAATTTTGGTGCCGGCATGGTAACCTCTACTCGATTTTCCGACATAACAGCACAGCTTAGCGACCCGCCAAGTGTTTCAATCACAGGGTTGTTTTGGCCTTTATGCTTGGCAATATAAGCGGCCACAGCTCTCGTACCATTTCCGCAGGATTCAGCCCGACTGCCATCGGCGTTTCGGATATCCATGAAGCAATCACCCTGTTCATGGGCGGCGCGCAAAATCAAAATCTGATCACAGCCTTTGGTCGCCGGATTATCTCTATCGGCAATGTTACG
Organism: PS1 clade bacterium; assembly: GCA_003331985.1. Lineage (GTDB taxonomy): Bacteria > Pseudomonadota > Alphaproteobacteria > RS24 > RS24 > Micropelagius. The sequence goes on from QOQK01000030.1 coordinate 14,352, forward strand.
CCATATATTTTGGGAGATATCATCAGGCAATGAGGCATCATTATCCATCACATCAAAAATGATGAAATCGTTCCCCAGCCCATTCATGCGGGAGAAAGGTCTCAAATTATCCTGTCCGTTTGTATTAGTCACAACGGGGGTCCCAAATTGCGTTTACATATTCAAGTCAATAGCGCCTATATAGGCAGAATAGGCGAAAATAGCCAGTTTTGCATCAAATACGATACGCTAGGCTAGATGTAAGCATCTGCTTTACTTGACTTTCTCTCATTCTCTGCCTAATTTGCCTTCAAATTACAGAGATAAGTTACCTTATCTGGTTTTAGCTCGCTGGAGCAAAATCAACACCCGACAACGATATTCGTCCTCGGGTGCATTATCGGTTGGAAATTATTCACGAAAAATGGCTGTGAATGTTTGGTTGTGAATATTTAAATGAGTGGATGAAACAAAGACATGTTTGAAACACTGTCTGAAAATCTGGAAGGTATATTTGACCGCTTGACCGGACGCGGTGCGCTGTCTGAAAAAGATGTTGATGCCGCGCTTCAGGAAGTCCGCAATGCGCTATTGGAAGCGGATGTCGCCCTGCCTGTAGTCAAAGATTTTATCGCATCAGTGAAACCCGCGGCGGTGGGAGCCAATGTTCTAAAATCCGTAAAGCCAGGCCAGCAAGTTATTAAGATCGTTCACGACGAGTTGGTCACTATGCTCGGTGCGGCAGTGCCGCTCTCATTTGAAGCTGTGCCGCCCGTCCCTGTGATGATGGTGGGTCTTCAAGGTTCCGGTAAAACCACGAGTACCGCAAAAATTGCCCTCCGCCTGAAGGGTGAGAAAAAAAAGGTTCTTATGGCGTCTTTGGATACGTCTCGTCCGGCGGCGATGGAACAGCTAAGGGTGCTGGGAGAACAAATCGACGTTGAAACCCTGCCGATTGTTGAAGGGCAACGCCCTGTTTCTATTGCCCAACGTGCGCTGGATGCCGGTCGGCTTGGTGGGTTTGATGTGGTCATGCTCGATACCGCAGGACGTACAAATGCAGATGAAGCGCTTATGGCAGAGCTTTCCGAGATTGAAAAAATTGCCACGCCGAAAGAAGTTTTGCTGGTTGCTGACAGTCTAACGGGTCAGGAAGCAGTGACGATTGCCGAGAAATTCAGTCAACGTGTCAGCCTAAGCGGGATTGTTCTGACCCGAACCGAAGGTGACGGGCGCGGTGGTGCGGCTCTCTCCATGCGACATGTCACCGGCGTTCCAATTAAGTTTTTGGGCACGGGTGAAGGTACGGATAAAATTGAGGCTTTTGATGCCCAGCGCATCGCCGGTCGCATTCTTGGCATGGGCGATGTCGTTGGACTGGTCGAAAAAGCTGCCGAAACCTTGGATGCCGAAAAAGCCGAAAAAATGGCGGCGCGCATGAAAAAAGGGCAGTTCACGCTGGAAGATATGGCGGAACAGCTCAAACAAATGCAACGAATGGGCGGCATGGCCGGTGTGTTAAATATGTTGCCCGGTAATCTATTAGGTAAAAAGGCTAAACAGCTTGGTAATCTCGGCATGGATGATAAAGAGCTTATTCGTCAGGCCGCGATTGTCTCGTCAATGACGCAGGCTGAAAAAGACAATCCGAAATTACTGAATGCCAGCCGCAAAAAGCGGGTCGCCGCCGGATCCGGTACGCAGGTTCAGGATGTTAACAAGCTTATTAAAATGCACCGCCAAATGGCGAATATGATGAAAAAACTTGGCAAGGGCGGGCTGTCAGGCATGATGGGTGCGCTCGGTGGTGGTCTGGGTGGCAATATGGGTGG
>QOQK01000031.1 GCA_003331985.1 PS1 clade bacterium
CTTTCAGTTTATACATTGTCTGAAAAAGCTTCTGACCGCGAAGCGGCAGCTCTCGCCCGCAAGGAAAATCAGTCTGATATTATTGCTGGTGTTGATTTTGGTGACCAGTTGCCTGAGGTTGCAAATATCTTAATTGATCTTGCCCAGCGCGACACCAAAAATGCTTCCGTGAAATTCGCAGAAAGCCTTATCAGTTCTGCAAGAGGTAAAACTATGCTTCTAGATAGAACTCATAGATTTGCAGGTTTCAGGGTTCTAAAAGCCCCCGATGTGCCTTCTGTACTTGTTGAATTGGGTTTCATAACCAATCGTACAGATGAAAAACAGCTCACATCGAATAAATGGCGTCGCCGAGTTGCAACCGGCATGGTTGATGCAATAGATAATTATTTCCGTCTTAAATAAGCTGAAAATTTAATAATATTATGTCACAGGGTTGCCTTATTTGTGGTCTAACCAGACACTTGAAACGCTTACAGTTTTGTACGTTCTTGTTGGAGTAGAGCTTGATACGCATTATCGGTTATTTATTTGGTCTGGGTCTCACTATGGCGGCGCTACTAAGTTTTTTCGCTGGTGTTTATCTATGGCGATTAAATAAGCAACTCCCTGACCATGACCACCTTGCGGATTATGCTCCCCCAATTATGACCCGTGTTCATGCTGCTGACGGTGATTTGATTGCCGAATTTGCTCAAGAACACAGGCTCTTTGTGCCAATTGGGGTTATTCCCAAAAGATTAGTTCAAGCGTTTTTATCCTCAGAAGACAAAAACTTTTACGAACATAAGGGCGTAGACGGGCTTGGCGTCGTAAGGGCAATGATAAAAAATGTGTCAAATATCACTCAAGGAAAAAGGCTGGAGGGCGCATCTACTATTACTCAGCAAATTGCCAAAAACTTTTTGTTGACCAGCGATGTCACCATTGAACGCAAATTAAAGGAAGCTGTGCTGGCTATTCGCCTAGAACGCACTTTTTCAAAGGCAGAGCTTTTGGAGCTTTACCTTAATGAGATTTATCTCGGCATGGGAACATATGGTGTCGCTGCGGCGGCGCTCGCCTATTTTGATAAGCCTCTGGATAGGCTTACAATTTCAGAAGTGGCATATCTCGCGGCCTTGCCTAAAGCACCAAATAATTATCATCCATTCCGCAAAACTCAGCGCGCTTTGGCACGTCGTAACTGGGTTATCGATCGAATGTATGAGAATGGGTATATCACACAGCTTGATGCAATGGTTGCGAAGCAAAAAGCCCTTGGGGTCAAGTCTTCCGATAAGAAATCAAAATCCATTGATGCGGCTTATTATGTTGAAGAGATTCGCCGACAGGCTTTCAATATGTATGGTGAAAAGCAGCTTTATGGCGGTGGTCTATCTATTCGTTCCACGCTGAATACGGATTATCAGAAATATGCTCAAAAAGCGCTGCGTGACGGTTTGTTGTCTTACGATAAACGCTATGGCTGGCGAGGGCCGGTGAGGCAAGTCGCTTTAGAGGATTTAGAAGACTGGGCACTGCCTGTTCAAGATGTTTCTATTCCTTCCGATCTTGCCCCCTGGCGGTTAGCGATTATTTTAAAGGTAGAGGATGATAAAGCTGAATTAGGTTTGCGACCTCGTCGAACGGCGGCAGGTAAGTTTGAGGAAAAACGCGAAACCGGAAATGTTTCTCTGGACGGGGTAAAATGGGCAAGAAAATCAGTTAAGGGCGGACTTGGGCCAAACATCTCGTCTGTTAAAGATGTTTTATCTCCCGGAGATATTGTTTGGGTCGAGAAATCCGGTGCAGGATATATTTTGCGCCAGATACCAGATGTGAATGGTGGTCTGGTTGCGATTGACCCGCACACAGGCCGAGTGCTTGCTATGGTTGGTGGGTTTAGTTTTCAGGCCAGTGAGTTTAATCGCAGTACTCAAGCTAGCCGCCAGCCCGGTTCGGCCTTTAAACCTTTCGTTTATGCCGCGGCGCTTGATGCCGGATATACCCCAACAAGTCTTGTGCTTGATGCTCCATTTGTTATGCAACAGGGCAAGGATATGGGGTTATGGAAACCCGAAAATTATGGACGACAATTTTATGGCTTATCGACTTTACGTCTAGGTATTGAGAAAAGCCGGAACTTGATGACAGTCAGGCTTGCTCAGCAAATAGGTATGCGTCCGGTAGTCAGCTATGCGCGAAAATTTAATATTGTTGATCACATGCCGCCTGTGTTGTCGATGGCACTCGGGGCAGGTGAGACGACTTTAATGCGTCTTACAACTGCCTATGCCATGCTGGTGAATGGGGGTAAGCAAGTTTCTCCGACACTCATTGACCGAATTCAAAACCGATATGGTGAGACGATTTACAGATATGATGAGCGTCCTTGTGTCGGGTGTAATGCCATCTGGACAGGGCAGGAAAAACCTATTTTGCCGGATGTACGTGAACGAGTTTTGTCGCCGCAGACTTCTTATCAGATTGTGTCCATGCTCGAAGGCGTCGTAAAGCGAGGAACAGGACGCTCTATTCGTTCGGTTGGAAAGCCGTTGGCGGGGAAAACCGGCACCACTAATGATAGTCGTGATGCATGGTTTGTCGGGTTTTCACCTGATTTAGCAGTAGGTGTTTATATCGGTTTTGACTCACCAAGAACGCTTGGTGAAGGGGAGACCGGCGGGCGAATAGCAGCACCGGTATTCAGAGATTTTATGACCAAGGCGTTGCGTGAGGCACCCGCAACACCGTTTCGGATTCCGTCTTCTGTTAATCTTGTCCGAGTTAACGCCCAGACCGGAAAACTCGCGAAAGCTGGGGATGGGTCAGTTATTCTTGAGGCCTTCAAAGTCGGCACAGAACCAGCCCCAGGGCGTGCTCAAGCCGTCATTGGTCGCGGTGAAATCGCACCAAAATCTGAAAGTACTGAGAATTCAGCGATTGGTTCTGGTACGGGCGGTCTATACTGAAATTTATGATCAGGGCTTTACTCCTGACAGTTCTGGATTTAATAAAAAACCTTTTGGGAATAAGCTGTGAAAGCCGATATACAAGCGCAAATAGATAAGATTAAGCAGTCACTTGAATTGCTGAGGAGGCATCTTTGACTGGGATACAGCACTCAAGCGGCTTGAGGAGTTAAACAGCAAAGCCGAGGACCCTGACTTATGGCAAGATCAGGAAAAGGCACAAGCGCTTATGCGTGAACGGACACGGCTTGACGAGTCGATTAAATCTGTCACGGATGTTGAGCGAGAGCTAACCGATAATCTCGATATGATAGAAATGGCTGAAGCTGAGGGCGACGCGGATATAGTTGCTGAGAGCGAAGCAGCGATTTCTCTTCTTTTCTCACAAGCAGAGCGCATGGAGGTGGAAACATTACTATCCGGTGAGGCCGACTCCAACGACAGTTATCTTGAGGTTCATGCGGGTGCTGGCGGGACAGAGAGCCAGGATTGGGCGTCAATGTTATTACGGATGTATCTCCGTTGGGCTGAGAAAAAGGGATTTAAGACCGAAATTATTGAAGAGACGTCCGGCGAAGAAGCGGGCATTAAATCCGCGACGATAAAAATTTCAGGGCATAATAGTTATGGATGGTCAAAAACTGAGTCCGGTGTGCATCGTCTAGTACGCATTTCACCTTTTGATAGTCAGTCACGCCGTCATACCAGTTTTGCGAGTGTTTGGTGCTATCCGCATGTTGACGAGAATATCAACATTGAGGTATCGGATGCAGATGTGCGGATTGATACATTCCGCGCCAGTGGTGCCGGTGGCCAGCATGTTAACACGACGGATAGTGCTGTACGGATTACACATAATCCGACGGGCATTGTTGTGCAGTGCCAGAATCAACGTTCACAACATAAAAACCGGGCAACGGCTTGGAATATGTTGCGCGCAAGGCTTTATGAAATGGAACTCAAGAAACAAGAAGAAGAAGCCAATGCTGCTGCTGAAAGTAAAACTGAAATTGGTTGGGGGCATCAAATTCGTTCTTATGTGCTCCAACCTTATCAGATGGTCAAAGACCTCAGAACCGGTGTGGAAAACGGCAATCCTCAAGCCGTCCTTGACGGTTCACTAGATCCGTTCATGGAGGCAGCACTTGCCCAAAGGGTAAGCGGCGAGGCGGTTGAAGTTTCTGATATAGATTAATTAATAGTTTGGCTGGATGGCTGTTGAGCAGTCTTATCCGAATGCCCATTTGTTGCAGGTTTTGCATCTGTGCTTGTCGTAGGAACATCCAAAGGAATAGAAGCTTTGGCAAGAGGGTCTTTTTCACGATGAACAGAACCATTGAAAAAAGAGCCTGACTCGATTGCCAGGGCTTCATGGAAAATTTCACCTTCAACATGACTGGTCGCACAAAGATGTACTCGCTTGCCAAGGATTGTACCTTTTACGCGGCCACGAATAGTTACATCGTCAGCAGCAATCTCGCCTTTAACATTTGCTGACTCGCCGATAACAAGCTTGCTAGAACGCACATCGCCATCAACATGCCCATCAATATGAATTTCACCATCAGCAAAGAGTTGACCCAGAACATTAATGTCTGAACTCAAGATAGAGGGCGCCGCCTTACCGGATTTACTGATTTTTGACGTGTTCACTTTTGTTGAACTCATCGGAAACTCCTATTGTCCGCTGGGTAAGCCACTTGAAAATAGATGCTTTCCAGCCTGCGTGAAATTCATTGGGTTTTGAACTTTATCTTTATACCAAATCTCATAATGGAGATGTGGTCCAGTACTTCTCCCACTTGAGCCTACCGTACCAACAACCTGATGGAAGTCAATTTTTTGTCCACGTTTCACTTTTATTGATTTGAGGTGGGCGTATCGGGTGCGAAATCCATTGCCGTGGTCGATTTCAACGGCCAAGCCATAAGGGCCTTTGTGACCTGCCTTCAGAACCCGCCCAGGAAGGGTGGCATGTACTTTTGTTCCTGAGGGTGCGCCAAAATCAAGCCCTGCGTGAAATGCACGGCGCTTGTTAATGGGGTCGATACGAGGTCCGAAATCACTGGTAGTTTTGTAATAATGGACAGGTACAGATAAAGGTAACTTTGCAAGAGACAGATTTAAATTTGAAAGCTGTTCTAGATTGTTGGAAATACGCAACATCTGTTTAAATTTTGGATCCGAGCGATCAATATCTGCAACCATCGGTATAAACGGCCCGCCCGAAGCAATCGTGGACTCAGGCAGGATGCTTGCAATGAATTCTTCGGCATTAACTGTTTCAGTCGCATTAATTATCGCAGTGGCTTCAGCAATTTTTTGATCGGTGTTTTCTTCTAAAGCGTCAAGGAGTTCTTGTTGACGGATTGTTAGTCGTTGAACCCTATCGCGAATATTGGCGGGGACATCCATAAGATCTTGCTTGGAAACAAAATCATTGTAATTGATTTCATAACTATCAGAGAGAACAATTTTGTCGGTATTGTTTACACCAGTATCAACACGACTTTGAAACTGGTCACTTTTATTTCCGATAGGTGAAGCAATTATATTCGTTCGCGATTTACTTCTAATAACTCGGTTGGAGGCAACTGCGAATTTGGTTTTCATGTCTTCAAGTTGAGCTGTCACACTTGCATTTTTTTCAAAGATTTTTGTCAACTCGTTATGACGGAGTTCAAGCGTGGAGGTGATTTCTTTAAACCACTCTTGCGTGAGTTGGTGCTTCTTGTCTAATGAGTCGAGATTTGACTGCATTTGAGCCAGTTGAATTTCGTAATTCTGAACTGTTTCTTGTAATTTTTCATTTCTAAAGGCGATAATTTCATCTTGCATGCTGATGAAAGTAACCGAAACGATAAGGGTCAGAGCGATACCGATAGAAATAATGAGACCAGAAATTTGCATTCCAGTCGTCAGGGTAAAATATCTTACCGAGCCTTGGTTTCGAATATAAAGCTCTTTACTAGAGAAAATCTTTATTAAAAATTTGCGCACGATACTCGCCTTAGAATGACACAAAGAAAGTATTTACATTATTTTTCAACATCTTGGAAACAAAAAAATTATCTGTCGAATATGTAAAATGTTTCCGGCAGACCAGCTTCATCTCGTGCGGGTTTATTAAAAGGGGGCTTGATATCGCCTTTGAAATAAGTTTGCACAAACTTTTGATATTGAATTTGTGAGTCTTTATTTTGTTTCCGGCAAAGATATGAAAACCACTTGCTTCCAATGGCAACATGAGTTTTTTCATCTTCGTAAATAATGCCGAGGATATTTGCGCTTTCATTATCACCATTTTTGGTAAGTTTTTCAATCATTTGCGGGGTGACATCTAACCCTCTAGCCTCCAAAACCATAGGAACAATGGCGAGTCTGGCGGCAAGATTATGCGCAGTATTCTGAGCCGCTTCCCATAAGCCATCATGAGCGGGTAGAGCACCGTAATAGCTTCCAAGAGACTTTAGCCGTCCTTGTAAAAGCATAAAATGCTTTGCCTCTTCTGCGCCGACACGAAGCCAGTCAGTATAAAACTCTTCAGGCATAGGGGTGTTTTCGAAGCGCCCGAGCAGGTCAAATGCCAAATCAATGGCGTTTAATTCAATATGGGCGAGCGCATGGAGCAGTCCGATACGCCCCGCAGGGCCACCGGAACGTCTTTTAGGCATGTCTTTTGGGCTCAGAAGCTCTGGTGTTTCAGGTCTGCCGGGGCGTTCAGGCCACCCCTTGTTTTCAAGCAATGATGTTCTTAGCTCTCCTTTTTGGTGAGCGGTAAAAACATCAAGGGCGTATTGCGCCTTCTTTTCGGCATTACTGCAGTGTAACACTTCACGTGCTTGTTCTCTTAAGCTGTTTTGAATGTCCGACACCTTATAAGCTTTGGTCTAGCCAGCTTTTGCGGCTTCTAGAACGTCTGCCACGTGGTTCTTGACTTTAACTTTTCGCCAGATTTTTTGAATTTTACCCTTTTCATCAATCAGAAAAGTGGCGCGCTCAATACCCATATATTTCTTGCCATACATATTTTTTTCAACCCAAACTTCATAGGCATTGAGCACCTCATGATCTTCATCACTGCCAAGTAGAATTTTGAGATTATGTTTGTTCTTAAATTTTTCATGCTTGGTAACTGGGTCAGCTGATACCCCAAGAATCGCAGTATTAGCTTTCTCAAAGTTTTTGATGTGAGCGGTGAAGTCCAAAGCCTCGGTGGTGCAACCGGGGGTATCGTCTTTAGGATAAAAATATAAGACGAGTTTTTTGCCGGCATAATCTGAGAGTTTGGCTTTTGTGTCGCCATCACATGCGAGGTTGAATTTTGGCGCTTTTGTACCTTCGGTAAGGGGCATGATGATTTGTTTCTCCTTTAGTAATGAGTGTTATAGTAATTAGGTCAAATATGACTGTGAATCAATCTTTGGCAACATTATGAGCTGGGTGAGCTGGAATTGTTAAATAATTTAAGAAATTACTTTTTGTCGCTAACGACTTTTTGGCCATTGAGAATATTTTTTCTTCTTGTTCTGCTGCTTTTTCTTATCACTGTCGGTTTTCTGGTGCGTCTTTCCATTAGCCCTATGAGCCTTGATCGTTCGGGGCCTGTGATAAATTATTTTATTGAAAAATCGAATTTGATAAGTACGGCGAACCTTAAACAGCTTACACTTTTTTTCGATTTAGATCTTGGCAGCCTGACAATCACAGCCGGCACTGCTGAAATTCGAATGATTAGCGGCAACCAATACAAGCTAGACCAAGTCAATCTTAGCATTAGTACACAAGCCTTTTTAAATGGTCTTACATTTGTTCCAAAGACAATTAGAGCCGAAAAGGTTTATCTTAATATTGTCAGTCATCAACAGTTTGAGCAGAAAGTTGCCGGTGGGACTGGCGATGTAAAAGGTGTCGACCCGAAAACACCTTTGCCTCAACTTGGTGATATTCTTAAATCTGTAAGGGATTTTCAAAGTGGCAATGATTTACCTTATATAGAAAGCATCCACTTTCCTGATATTCGACTGTTGGTAATGAACGAAACCACAGGCGCAAGATATGTAACAAGTGGATCTTCAGTTTTCTATAAAAGTGTGTCTGATATCCGCCAAGCAAATGTTAATCTTGCAATTAACGAAACAGGCGTCGAAAGCCGTTTAACTTTCGAGCTTTACCAGCCCTTCTCAGCCGCCGGGCATGGGGCCTTAAAGCTGCAAAATATTCGTCCAGTATTATTAAGCTCAATTTACCCTTTTGCTTCTGTAATGGATCGCCTGAATGTGCCGATTGATGGACAGATTGATTTTACATCTAATGATCAAGGTGAGTTCTCACGGGCTGAAGTCAGGTTTGATTTTGCTCGAGGTAATATGCAAATCGGCAGCAAAAACCTTCCCGTGCGAAAGCTGGGTCTAAGGGCAGCCTTAGATTTAAAAGCTGGAGACGGTGAAATATCTCAATTGGACTTTGATGTCGGGCCCCATCAGGGGGCGTTTTCAGGCCAAGTCAGGTTTGAACGAACTCCGCGTAACCAGTTGGATTTTATCTCGGGGAATTTATCTGCAGATGTCATTGCCTTGTCTTTTGATAATGCCGGAGGAGATATGTTTTCGCCGGATGATTTGACTTTAAGTTTTGAAGTTAATTTGCCGAGCGCTCGTTTGGACATAACTGAGATTAAATTTTCCAGTGGCGGGGGCGTGTTGGGGGCTGGCGCTGAAATATTTTATGATCAATTGGATTTGCCTATTATTTTTACAGGGCATCTTAACAACTTACCTATTGAGAGTTTTAAAAAGCTCTGGCCGAATAATCTATTAAAAATGACAAGGGGATGGTTTTTCCGGAATGTTCATGGGGGCGTGATGACGCGCGGTACCATGACAATGAATACGACTTTTGAGCGCCTCAGAAAATCCACGAAAGGGGAGAGGTTATCTGGAACCGACTTATTCGTTGATATTGATATCGAAAAATCCAAACTGAGATATTACAGCAAGTTACCTGCCATGTACGATATTGATGGTAAGTTACTTATTAAAGGCAGTCGTTTGGAAGTGAAGGTGCAAAATGCTTTGTTGCCCTCATCAGGTGATGCCCCTATTCGAATAAAGGGAGGCAATGCGGTTATCCCTGAAAACCATATCCGCTACAGCGATATGATTGTGACGGCCATGATGGAAGGGTCAACGCCAAATATTTTAAAGTATATTGATCAAGACCCCCTTCGTCTCATGCGTGGATTTGCCTTCAAGCCAGACACGATACTCGGAAATTTTAATGGTTCGGTTCGGTTGCAATTTCCGCGATTGGGACAACTCCCTCTTAACCGCATAAGCGCCAAAGTAGATGCACAGATTAGTGATTTTATATTGACCAAACCAGTTGCTGGCTACCATCTTGATGCTGACCAGTTGCAACTTAAAGCGACAAATGACCAGATTTATGTGACCGGTGACGCACGTATTAATACTGTGCCGTCACGAGTGGAATGGTCAGAAAAAATAAAGAAAAAAGATGGTAATAATAATGATTTATCAACGATAATTAATATATCAAGTGAAGTTTCTGAGCAGCATTTGGCTGCTTTGAATATGGACTCTTTATCCTCTCGAATGCGTGGGCTTGTGCAGGCTGATGTAACCCTTTCGGGCAAATTAAATAATTTTACTCGTTTAGAAGTTTCTGCTGATTTGTCTAAAGCAAAGGTGAGTTTTTCGCCTCTCAATCATGTCAAACCCATGGATACGCCCGGTACCATTAAACTGCGAACAGACTTTGCTAAACAAGGGCAGGTTAAAGACACAATAATAGACTTTAACCTTCCTGATTTTTCGACACAGGTTGAATTAACTTATGATGCGTTTCTTACCAGATTGAAGATATCTCCATTTATCATTGAGGATAAATATGATTTTTCATTATCGTTTGACGAAAATGAAAACCTCCATGAAATTTCGATTCAAGGAAATTTTTTCGATATCTCTGCATTGACTAACCCGACTGATTTCGGTTTGCCAGATGGAATTATGGTGACAGGAAAAAAAGGTCAATCGCCTTTTGACTGGGTTAATAAGCTTGGTGGAAATCTATCAATCCAACTGGATGTTGATAATTTGCTTATGAATAATGGCGTTATTATGAAGGGGGTATCTGCGGTTGTTGAAAGACAAGACAATATTTTTGAGAAAATTGTATTGAATGGCTCATTCACAGAAAACAATCGCCTTAGTTATGTCCTTTATAGAGATGAAAACCTGAAGCGTCATATATCTCTTGAAGTTCCCAAAGCAGAATATTTCTTTAAGGGACTTGGTTTCCTTGATGGCATTGAGGGCGGTTATATGAGCTTGAATGGAACAATTCCGGATACATCCCCAGATAACAGTTCAGCGCTTGCTACTGATAAAACACTCGCGGAGGGTTATGCTTATCTTGTGGACTTCAGCATGAGAGATTTGCCGGTGCTGGCGCGAATTTTGTCACTTGGTTCATTTCAGGGTATTTCTGATATTCTTAACGGCGAAGGCCTTAGGTTTGACGGTGCCGAAATGCGATATCGTATTACACCGGAAGAGTTTAAATTCATCCGCTTAAAGGCCAATGGGCAGTCAATGGGGCTAACATTAGACGGACAAATTAGTCTGCGTAACACACAGGCAAATTTAGGCGGGAATATTTATCCGGCTTATTCCCTGAATTCAATTGTCGGCAATCTGCCGGTTGTTGGACAAGTGTTGACAGGTGGGCGTGAAGGGGTTGTTGGCATCAGCTATGATTTGAAAGGCCCACTTTCTAATCTGAATGTTAACGTGAATCCGTTATCCATACTGGTGCCGGAAGTGTTGAAAGAAATCGTTTCTGTCAGATCCACGCGTTAAAATCTATACAGGTTTTAAGAGAACGTGTTTTTTCTTGCCCGATGACAGCTTAATTGTGCCGTCATTAACGGCATGTTCAGGTGTGATTTGGAGCTTAATATCACTGACAGTGGCATCGTTTAACTTTGCACCGCCACCTTGAACCAGCCGACGGGCTTCACTATTAGAGCTTGCCAGCCCAACCATTACAAAAGCTTCAAGAATACCGATACCCGTCTTTAAACTTTCGGCAGACATATCAATTGTAGGCAAGTTCTGGCTTGTGCCACCTGCTTCAAAAGTTTCAGTAGCCGTTTTAAGGCAATCTGCTGCGGCTTCTTCCCCATGCACCAGAGCCGTAGCTTGTGTGGCAAGAATCTTTTTGGCCTCGTTTAACTCGGCACCTTCTAGTTGTTCAAGCCGCGCAATTTCATCAAGTGGGCATTCGGTAAATAATTTTAAAAACCTGCCAACATCCGAGTCCTCAGTATTCCGCCAAAATTGCCAGTACTCCCATGCGCTGAGCATATCGGCATCTAGCCAGATTGCACCCTGTGCGGTTTTACCCATTTTCGCACCAGAGGATGTGGTGAGGAGCTCAGTTGTCAGGGCATAGAGTTGTGCCTGGTCTGTTCGGCGTCCAAGTTCAATGCCATTAATGATGTTGCCCCATTGATCTGATCCACCCATCTGTAAAGTACAGCCATGACGGCGATACAATTCCAGGAAATCGTAGGCTTGCAAAATCATATAATTAAATTCAAGAAATGAGAGTGGCTGCTCGCGGTCAAGCCTGAGTTTGACAGAGTCAAAGCTCAGCATTCTGTTCACCGAAAAATGACGGCCGTAATCCCGTAAAAAAGAAATGTAATTTAATTCGGAAAGCCAAACATCATTATCCAGCATAATGGCATCTGTTGGACCATCTCCGAATGTAAGAAATTTCTCAAAAACATTCTGAATAGATTTTTTATTGGCTTCAATATCATCTTCAGTGAGTAATTGTCGGCTCTCATCCTTACCGGATGGGTCGCCAACCTTGGTCGTTCCTCCACCCATCAGAACAATCGGCTTGCCGCCAGCTTGCTGAAGTTTGCGGAGCATCATTATAGAAATTAAATTCCCGACATGCAGACTTTTTGCTGTGCAGTCATAACCTATATATGCCGTCACAATTCCATCGGTTGCGGCAGCGTCCAGTCCGGCCTCGTCGGAGCATTGGTGAATATATCCACGAGAGGACATTAGATTAAGGAAATTTGATTTAAATTCTGTCATGATGTGAATGGGTAAGACAAGCGGCCTTATTGGTCAAGAACGGAAACAACATGGTTAACAACATAATCCCAAAAAGGTCGGATAACGAGATGAAATCGCTAACGGCTATTGGGCTTATGAGTGGCACATCAATGGATGCAATTGATCTGGCAGTCATCGAAAGCAATGGCAATGATGAGATTAATTTCGGACCATCGGGGAGTGTGGCCTATTCAATGGCGGAACGTGGTCTTCTTGAGTCTGCTATGCAAAAAGCACGCTTATGTGAAGGGCCGGTTCCTCTTACGGGTGTATTTGCTGAAGCCGCAGGCCTTGTGACGCAAAAACATGCCTACGCAGTTAAGGCGTTTTTAAAAGAACATGGTCTTTCCGCGCGGGATATTGATTTGCTGGGCTTTCATGGACAGACGATTCTGCACCGACCTGACGAGAAATATACTTGCCAAATTGGGGATGGGCGAGCATTGGCGCGATTGACCGGCATAGATGTTATTGGTGATTTTCGTTCGGCAGATATGCAAGCAGGTGGGCAGGGTGCGCCTCTTACACCGCTATATCATAAGGCTTTAAGCACTAAACTTTTAGGAAAAGAGAATATTGCCATACTCAACCTTGGTGGGGTTGGTAATGTCACATTTATAAATGCCAAAGGCATTCTCGCTTTTGACACGGGCCCTGGTAATGCTCTGCTTGATGACTGGATGATGACAAACACCGGACGCCCACTTGATGCTCAGGGTGAAACGGCGCGTACCGGGGTGGTCGATGATGAGCTTTTAACAGTTTGGATGAGCCATCCCTATTTTGATAAAGGCGCACCTAAATCTTTGGACCGTCAGGGCTTCGCGACATTGGGGCTTGAAAATTTATCACTTGAAGATGGTGCCGCGACACTGACGGCCTTTACTGTGAATTCTATTTTAAAAGCCGAGGGCTTGCTGGAAACCACCCCCACGACATGGATTATATGCGGCGGTGCGCGTCATAATGATTTTATGATGGATTATCTTTCCCGTGTGCTGAGAGGAGAAGTCATTACGGCTGAAGCCGCAGGCTGGCCTGGGGACGAGCTAGAGGCACAGGCCTTTGCATGGCTTGCTATTAGGTCGCGCTATGGGTTGCCTTTAACTTTGCCGGAAACGACTGGATGTACCCAACCGATAATCGGGGGTGTTTATTATTCGTCCTGATATGGCTCTTCTTCGGGGGAAGGGGCCGGCTCAGCAGCCGGGCTTTCAGGAACTACAAGGCGCTCATCTAGATAATCATTAACTGTCTTATCCAGCTCTTCCATGTGGTCATTATAAAAATGATTGGCACCATTGATATTTTTATAGGTGATTTCAATTCCCTTTTGCGCTTGCAGTCGCTCCACCATTTTTCCAACACTATCCGTATCGACGATTTTGTCTTCGTCACCATGAACAATCAACCCTGAAGACGGGCAGGGTGCGAGAAAACTAAAATCATGAAGGTTGGCTGGGGGCGAAACAGATATAAATCCATTAATTTCTGGGCGGCGCATCAATAATTGCATACCAATCCATGCGCCAAAAGAATAACCAGCTAGCCAGCATTGCTTGGCATCAGGGTTAAAACTTTGAAGCCAATCCAGCGCAGAGGCTGCATCGGATAATTCACCAATTCCGTGATCAAAACTTCCCTGACTTTTCCCAACACCACGAAAGTTAAACCTTAATACCGTAAACCCTCGGTTCAGAAATGTTTGATAAAGCTGATAGGTAACAGGGTTATTCATATTACCGCCGAGTTGGGGCAGAGGATGGAGTATCATCGCCATCGGCTTCCCCTCTGTCGCCTTTTGAACATAACGACCTTCGAGGCGTCCATCTGGGCCGTTAAAGATAATTTCTGGCATTTATAGGGTCCATTTTGAAAGTGAAAATTTGATATGCATAAACTTGACTAATCCAGTCAGGATTACTATATAAATCGTGAAATGTGTTTAACACAGACCAGCCCATGAAAATCAAGCTTTTTAATAATTTATTTGTAGGAACATAGGGTTATGAAATTATCCACGCGCGGAAGATATGCCGTTATGGCCATGACGGATCTTGCTCAGCATTACTATGCTGATAAAGCTCGTGATGCGTCTGCGCTTTCCAAACCCGTTGCATTGACGATGGTAGCCGAACGCCAACAAATATCTTTACCCTATCTTGAGCAGATATTTCAGGACTTGAGGAAGTTTGGTCTTGTTGAAAGCGTCAGAGGTGCACATGGTGGTTTTCGGTTATCTCGCTCGCCACAAGAAATTTGGATTGGGGATATTATCTCCAGTGTTGAAGAAGTGGTTGATATCACCCGCTGTCAGACATCCGACGGCTGCTTAAAAGGACATGCGCGGTGTCTGACCCATGATTTATGGGCGGATTTAAGTAGCCAGATTGACGGGTTTCTTAACAGCGTATCTTTGAATGATGTTATTTCAGGCAATACAGGCAATCCATCAAATGGGTCTGCGCAAGTATCGGCGCATCTGTCATGACCCAACGTGTTTATCTTGATCATAATGCGACGGTCCCGATTAGACCGGAAGTGCTGGATACTATGTCTGAAGTTTTACAGATTGGTGGAAACGCCTCATCTGTTCATGCCGAAGGTCGCAAAGCCCGACAATTTTTGGAAGTTGCTCGAGATAATATAGCTATTTTTGTAGATGGTGAAGCCGGAGGTGTTATTTTCACAGGTGGTGGAACTGAGGCGTGTAATTTGGCTTTGCAAACCAGGAAAGCGCCTGCAGGTAACATTACCCGCATCATTGTTTCTTCTATCGAGCACGCCGCTGTTTTGGCTCCGCTTGATGATTTAGCCGAATATCCAAATATTACTGTGTCGCACCTTCCTGTGTCAGAGCAGGGTATTGTGGATTTAAATGCGCTTTCTTTAGCTCTTGAGGATCCATCCCCCGCATTGGTGGTTGTGATGGCTGCAAATAATGAAACGGGTGTAGTTCAGCCAATTGGTGAGATTGGCGCGATGGTCAAGGCTCATGGCAGTTTATTCTTCTGCGATGCTATTCAAGCTGCGGGCAAAATTCCATTTTCCATGAAGGATATGAATATTGATATTCTTAGCCTATCAGCGCATAAAATCGGTGGCGCGGCGGGTGTCGGGGCATTGGTTGTGCGTGACGGCATTGTTTTGAACCCTCTCATTAGAGGTGGTGGTCAGGAATTGCGCCGCCGTGCTGGGACAGAAAACCTTGCCGGATGTGTCGGTTTTGGTGTGGCCGCGCGTCTTGCGATGCAGGGGCTTTCTTCCTATGCAAATCTATCGACATTGCGCGATGATTTGGAGCGGCAACTTGTCGCCGCTTTTCCTGAGATTTCTGTTTTTGCCGAAAGTGTAGAGCGGTTGCCTAATACTAGTTGTTTTGCATTGCCTGATATGCGCGCAGAAACCATGATTATGACATTGGATCTTGCGGGTATCGCAGTGAGCTCAGGTGCAGCTTGTTCCAGCGGCAAGGTGACGCGGAGTCATGTCCTTGAAGCTATGGGTGTCC
>QOQK01000032.1 GCA_003331985.1 PS1 clade bacterium
TAATCGCAGCAGTCAACGTCGTCTTACCATGGTCAACGTGACCAATCGTGCCAATGTTAACGTGCGGCTTCGTGCGCTCAAACTTCTCTTTCGACATGTCAATCTCTCTCCAGCTTGATGGTGTTCTAAATACTCAATTAATTCTTAGGCCAGTTGTGACAGAACTTCGTCTGACACTGCCTGTGGCACGGGTTCGTAGTGGTCAAAAAGCATGCTGTACTGGGCACGGCCCTGGGTCATAGAACGCAGATTGTTCACATAGCCAAACATATTTGCCAAAGGCACCATGGATTCAATGACAGAAGCATTCCCTCTTGCTTCTGTACCGCGAACCTGTCCACGGCGACTGTTCAGGTCACCGATAACATCGCCCATATGCTCATCCGGCGTGACAACTTCAACAGCCATAATCGGCTCAAGCAGTTTAGCACCGGCTTCTCTTGAAGCTTCACGGAAAGCAGCACGAGCAGCAATCTCGAATGCCATGACACTGGAGTCGACATCGTGATATGCCCCATCATGAAGAATGACTTTAAAGTCAATCATGGGGAACCCTGCAAGCACACCATTTTCACGGACGCTTTCAATACCTTTTTCAACGCCGGGAATATATTCTCTAGGAATAGCACCACCGACAATTTTGTTTTCAAACTCAAACCCGCCACCTGGCTCTAGCGGCTCAATAGTCATTTTCACACGAGCAAATTGACCAGAACCACCTGTTTGTTTTTTATGCGTGTAATCAACATCGGTCACCTTGGTGAAGGTTTCACGATAAGCCACCTGAGGCGCACCAACATTGGCCTCAACCTTGAACTCACGCCTCATGCGATCAACGATGATATCAAGATGCAATTCACCCATACCAGCGATTACAGTCTGACCACTTTCTTCATCTGACTTAACGCGGAAAGACGGATCTTCCTGCGCCAAGCGGCTAAGCGCGAGACCCATTTTCTCTTGGTCACCTTTAGTTTTTGGCTCAACAGCAACCTCGATAACCGGATCAGGGAATTCCATTCTCTCCAAAATAACAGGGCTTTCTTGAACACATAATGTATCACCGGTTGTTGTGTCCTTTAGACCAACAAGGGCAACAATATCTCCAGCAACCGCATCTTTGATTTCTTCACGAGAATTGGCATGCATTTGAAGCATACGACCAATCCGTTCACGCTTGTCTTTGACGGTATTAACAAGCGTCTGACCGCTTTCAAGTTTTCCGGAATAAATACGCGCAAACGTTAAAGAGCCAACGAACGGATCATTAGCAATTTTAAAGGCCAGCATAGACAGCGGCGCATCATCGGAACTTTCACGGGAAATATCTTCTTCTGTTTTGGCATCAATACCTGTAATCGCAGGAACATCCAGCGGTGATGGCATGAAGTTGACAACAGAGTCGAGCAAAGGCTGAACACCCTTGTTTTTAAATGCTGTACCATTCAGAACAGGGACAAAATTTTGGTCAATTGTACCCTTACGAATGCAACGGATAAGGGTTGCTTCATCAGGCTCTTCACCTTCAAGATAGGCTTCCATTACATCATCGTCGACTTCAACAGCCGTTTCGATGAGCATGGCGCGATATTCGTCGGCTTCCGCTTTAAGCTCTTCACGGATATCGACATATTCATATTCCGCGCCAAGATCTTCAGCTTTCCAAAGAACTTCTTTCATTTTAATGAGATCAATAAGACCTTCATATTCAGCTTCAGCACCAATTGGAAGCTGAGTGACCAAAGGAGTTGACCCCAAGCGATCTTTAATCATGTCAACGCATCTAAAGAAATCAGCGCCCGTACGATCCATTTTATTCACGAAACACATGCGCGGAACGGAGTATTTATCTGCCTGACGCCAAACTGTCTCAGATTGCGGTTCAACACCGGCAACAGAGTCAAAAACAGCGACAGCACCATCAAGCACCCTCAAGGAACGCTCAACTTCAATTGTAAAGTCAACGTGACCCGGTGTGTCGATGATATTAATGCGCTTATCATTCCAAAAACAAGTCGTCGCAGCGGAAGTAATAGTAATACCGCGCTCCTGCTCTTGCTCCATCCAGTCCATAGTGGCAGCACCATCGTGAACTTCACCAATTTTATAACTGACGCCTGTGTAGTAAAGAATCCGTTCTGTCGTTGTCGTCTTGCCAGCATCGATGTGAGCCATGATGCCGATATTACGATAATCTTCTAGGGGCGTTTTACGGGACATTTTGAGGATCCTTTAGACTTCAATTACCAGCGATAATGTGAGAAAGCACGGTTGGCTTCCGCCATACGGTGCGTATCTTCGCGTTTTTTTACAGCATTGCCGCGGTTATTCACGGCATCCAGAAACTCACCCGCCAAGCGGTCAACCATGGTGTTTTCACCGCGCGCGCGAGCAGCAGCAATCAACCAGCGAATGGCAAGCGCTGCCTTACGATCCGTACGAACCTCAACAGGCACCTGATAGGTTGCACCACCCACACGGCGGGAGCGAACCTCAACGGCAGGCATGACATTTTCAAGGGCTTCATGGAAGACCTCTACAGGATTACGACTAATTTTGCTTTCAACCTGATCAAGGGCGGCATAAAGAGTTTTTTCCGCGATTGATTTTTTACCATGCAACATAAGACTGTTCATGAACTTGGTCAGAACAATATCCCCGTACTTGGCATCAGGATTGATTTCTCGTTTTTCTGCGCGATGGCGACGTGACATAATAAATAACTCCTATTTCGGACGCTTCGCGCCATATTTGGAACGGCGCTGCTTACGGTCTTTAACGCCCTGTGTATCCAGAACGCCACGAACAATGTGGTAACGAACACCCGGCAAGTCTTTCACACGACCACCGCGAATCATGACAACGGAGTGCTCCTGAAGATTATGACCTTCACCGGGAATATAACTCGTCACCTCAAACCCGTTCGTTAAACGAACACGCGCTACTTTACGCAGCGCGGAGTTTGGTTTTTTTGGTGTCGTTGTGTACACGCGTGTGCAAACACCACGCTTTTGCGGACAGGCCTCCATTGCTGGAACCTTATTCCGTTTTACAATCTTTTTCCGCGGCTTGCGGATTAACTGGTTTATCGTTGGCATATGTCTCGCCCAATTTCCAAACACAAAAAAGGCTTCTCTGCGCGTCCAAATCTAGACACAAGAAAAACCAAAAAGCCTGCAGACATCTCCTATACGGAGAAAGGTCTAAAGGCTCACTTCACAGAGGATTTCGGAGAGTCCGAAATCATGCACCCAATAATTACTTCAATAAAACAACAGCGTTTAGGTATCTGATATGCCACCAAAGTCGCAACATATATTATGAACCTACGGCCCTGCTACTAAAGTCTGTGCTTTTTAGCCAATGCGACTCGCACTGTCAACCGGATTTCAAGAGAAATTCAAGGTTTTTACGCCTTAAATTTCTCTCAACACTAAACCTCGGTTTCGATTGAAACCTCAAGGTCAGCCTCTTCTTCCAAAAGCGCCTTGTCTCGGTCAGACGCCTCTGACTTCAGACGCTGCATCACCCCACCTGTACCCGCAGGTATCAGGCGACCGACAATGACATTCTCTTTCAAGCCAAGGAGGCTATCTTCTTTGCCGTTAATGGCAGCTTCGGTCAGCACACGAGTGGTTTCCTGGAAGGAAGCCGCCGAAATAAATGAACGCGTCGACAATGAGGCTTTTGTAATACCCAGAAGAACTGGCGCGCCTTTTGCTGGCTCTTTACCTTCAGCAACAAGCTTTTCATTGACTTCGTCAAATTCAACTCTGTCTGTCTGCTCACCCGGCAAATACTCGCTATCACCTTGATTATCAATCTCAACTTTTTGAAGCATTTGACGCACAATGACCTCAATATGCTTGTCATTAATGGTCACACCTTGCAAACGGTAGACATCTTGAATTTCATTCACAAGATAAGCAGCAAGATCTTTAACACCAAAAATCGCCAAAATATCGTGAGGAGCAGGTAAACCATCAATTAGATAGTCACCTTTCTCAATACGATCCCCATCCTGAACAGAAAGATGCTTGGCTTTGGGAACGAGATATTCAACTTTTTCAATTGACTCGTCTTCTGGATGAATTGTAATACGACGCTTGTTTTTATAGTCACGCCCGAATTCAATTGTCCCACCAATTTCAGCAATAATCGCATGCTCTTTTGGACGACGGGCTTCAAACAGCTCGGCAACACGCGGCAGGCCACCTGTAATATCACTGGATGTCGCACCCTCGGTTGGAATACGCGCCAATGTATCACCGGCATGGACTTTAGCGCCTGCTTCAACAGACAAAATCGACCCTACAGAGAGTAAATACCTAGCTTCTTTTCCACTGGCCAGTGTTTTGATCTGGCCTTTTTCATCTTTCAAAACGATAGCAGGTTTTAAATCAGCAGCTTTAGAGCCAGATAGTGGGTCAATGACAACACGTTGAGAAATACCCGTGGCTTCGTCAGTTACCTCATTAATCGAAACACCTTCCACAACATCCTCAAAGGATACTTCGCCTTCGACTTCCGTCAAAATTGGCAGAGCATAAGGCTCCCATTCACCAATACGCTCACCGCGCTTGATTTCATCGCCGTTTTTAACCCGCAGACGTGTACCATAAGTAAGTTTATGGCTTGCCCGCTCTAAACCATTTTCGTCAATAATCTTAACCGTGACATTCCGATCCATAACGACAAGTTTACCGGCACTATCCGTGACGATATTGACATTCTCGAGAGAAATCAGACCATCGGCATTAGCTTCCACGAATGATTGGTCAACCACCTGCGCCGTACCACCAATGTGGAACGTCCGCATTGTAAGCTGAGTACCCGGCTCACCAATAGATTGCGCCGCAATAACGCCAACAGCCTCACCCATATTCACAGGTGTACCGCGCGCAAGGTCACGACCATAGCAATTACCACAAACACCATGACGCGTTTCACAAGTCAGTACAGAACGAATTTGAATGCCAACAAGATTTGCACCATCAATGGCATCAGCATGCTCTTCAAGGATCATCTCGCCTTTTTTGACAATCACTTCACCCGTGACTGGTTCAACAATATCATCAGTCGGGACACGACCCAACACACGATCAGACAAAGATGTAATCACCTCACCCGCATCAATCACTGCCGAGACCGTCAGACCATCGGATGTGCCACAATCTTCTTCCGTGATGATGCAATCTTGAGCGACATCAACCAGACGACGCGTCAGATATCCGGAGTTAGCGGTTTTTAATGCTGTATCTGCAAGACCTTTACGCGCTCCGTGTGTGGAGTTGAAGTATTCCAGAACCGACAAACCTTCTTTAAAGTTCGAAATAATCGGTGTTTCGATAATTTCACCCGAAGGTTTCGCCATCAAACCACGCATACCAGCCAACTGTTTCATCTGAGCAGGTGAACCACGTGCACCGGAATGCGCCATCATGTAGATGGAGTTAATAAAGCCATTTGGATCAGCATCCTGAGGATTCAGGGATGAAATTTTTCCTATCATCGCATCAGCAACACGGTCCGTACACTTCGCCCATGCATCAACAACTTTGTTATATTTCTCGCCCTGTGTAATCAGGCCATCAATATATTGCTGCTCATACTCCTTAGCGAGTTGTTGGGTTTCATCAATCAGGCGCAGTTTTTCTTCTGGAATGACCATGTCATCTTTACCAAAGGAAATGCCAGCCTTACATGCCTGACGGAAACCGAGAAGCATAATGTGATCACAGAAAAGAACTGTCTCTTTTTGACCACAATGACGATAGACAGAGTTAATCGCTTTAGAAATTTCTTTCTTGGTAAGCAATCTGTTGACAGTTGAATAAGGAACATCAGGATGTTTCGGCAGTTCTTGCGCGACCATCATACGACCCGGTGTAGTTTCCACGATTTCATTAATCGGGTTTCCTTCTTCGTCAAAACTGTCAATGCGAGCTTTGATTTTGGTGTGAATAGTCACAACACCATTATCAAGAGCATGTTCAACTTCCGACATTGTGGCAAAGATCATACCCTCACCCGCCGCGCCTTCACGCATCAGAGTGATGTAATAAAGACCAAGGACAATATCCTGAGACGGCACAATAATCGGTGATCCGTTCGCAGGATGCAGAATATTATTCGTGGACATCATCAAAACACGCGCTTCAAGCTGGGCTTCAAGCGAAAGCGGCACATGAACCGCCATCTGGTCGCCGTCAAAATCAGCGTTGAAAGCTGCACAGACAAGCGGGTGCAACTGAATGGCTTTACCTTCAATCAAAACAGGCTCAAACGCCTGAATGCCAAGACGGTGAAGTGTCGGCGCACGGTTCAGCAAAACCGGATGCTCACGGATAACCTCGTCAAGAATATCCCAGACTTCGGGACGGGCTTTTTCAACCATCTTCTTGGACTGCTTAACAGTCGAAGAGAGACCTTTGGCCTCAAGCCGTGAATAAATAAACGGCTTAAACAGCTCCAGAGCCATCTTCTTCGGCAGACCGCATTGATGAAGTTTCAACTCAGGCCCGACCACAATCACAGAACGACCTGAATAATCAACACGCTTACCAAGCAAGTTCTGACGGAAGCGCCCCTGCTTACCTTTCAGCATATCGGATAGTGATTTCAACGGACGCTTATTAGCTCCCGTAATGACACGACCACGACGCCCATTATCAAACAGGGCATCGACAGATTCTTGCAGCATCCGCTTCTCATTACGGATAATGATATCCGGCGCACGCAGCTCAATTAGTCTTTTCAGACGATTGTTCCGGTTAATAACCCGGCGATACAAATCATTCAAATCTGACGTCGCAAAACGACCACCATCCAGCGGCACAAGCGGGCGTAATTCTGGCGGAATCACCGGAATGACTGTCATAATCATCCATTCAGGGCGATTATTAGACTTCAAAAAGGCTTCCACAACTTTGAGACGCTTGGCGAGTTTCTTCGGCTTCAGCTCAGTCGTAGCTTCCGCGATTTCGACTTTCAGAAAGTCACGCAGTTCTTCAAGATCAAGCTCAGAGAGCATGGTACGAATGGCTTCCGCCCCGATACCGGCGACGAAACTATCATCGCCATATTCATCCATGGCTTCATAATATTCGTCTTCAGTCATCAACTGGCTTTTAGTCAGACCTGTCAACATCGGGTCGAGTACAATAAAGTTCTCGAAATAAAGCACCCGTTCAAGGTCTTTCAATGTCATATCCAACAACAGGCCGATACGACTTGGCAGAGATTTCAGGAACCAAATATGTGCGACCGGGGCAGCAAGCTCAATGTGACCCATACGCTCACGGCGCACTTTGGTCAGCGTCACTTCAACACCGCATTTTTCGCAGATAATGTCTTTATATTTCATGCGCTTATATTTACCGCACAGACATTCATAATCTTTGATTGGCCCGAAAATTCTTGCACAGAAAAGCCCATCACGTTCAGGCTTGAAGGTACGGTAGTTGATCGTTTCAGGCTTTTTGATTTCGCCATATGACCAGGACATAATCTTTTCAGGACTCGCAATTGAAATCCTGATCTGGTCAAACATTTGAACGCCCCCTTGGGGGCCGAAGATATTCATGACCTCTTGATTCATAGGTCGTTTCTCCTTCTCTGGTCAGCAGATCATCTGCCGACTGTGATACGAATTAACTACTCGCTCTGTTTACTTTCCGTCAGCTCGACATTGAGGCCGAGTGAACGAATTTCTTTAACTAAGACATTGAAGCTCTCTGGAATACCCGCCTCGAAAGCGTCATCACCTTTGACAATGGCTTCATAGACCTTGGTTCTACCTGCCACATCATCTGACTTAACAGTCAGCATTTCCTGCAACGTATAGGCAGCACCATAAGCTTCCAGTGCCCAGACTTCCATCTCACCAAATCGCTGGCCACCAAATTGTGCTTTACCGCCTAGTGGTTGCTGCGTGACAAGACTGTATGGACCGATTGAGCGTGCGTGGATTTTATCATCAACCAAGTGGTGCAGTTTCAGCATATAGATATACCCAACTGTCACTTTACGGTCGAAGACTTCACCTGTCCGCCCATCCCTAAGAACGACTTGACCGGAAGAGTCCATACCCGCATTGGTCAACACATCAACGATGTCCTCTTCAACTGCGCCGTCAAAGACCGGCGTCGCCATAGGCACACCTTTTCTAAGGGTGTAGCTCATTTCAACTGCTTCACCTTCGGAGAGCTCTTCAACACCTTTATCGCCTTGGTAAATACCGGCAAGTGTCTGTTTAACCTGTGAGGCATCTCCGCTTTGTTCATAGGCGGCAATCGCCTCTGAAACCTGCTTACCGAGACCCGAACAGGCCCAACCCAGATGGGTTTCCAGAATCTGACCGACATTCATCCGGCTCGGCACGCCGAGTGGATTAAGCACAATATCAACAGGTGTTCCGTCCTCAAGATAAGGCATATCTTCAACCGGCATAATCCGACTGATAACACCCTTGTTACCATGACGTCCGGCCATTTTATCACCCGGTTGAAGCTTACGCTTAACGGCAACATAGACCTTGACCATTTTCATCACCCCCGGCGGCAATTCATCACCGCGCTGAAGCTTATCGACCTTATCCTCGAAACGAGCCTCAAGAGAACCTCGGCTATCCTCGAACTGCTTTTTCAAGGCTTCGACTTCAGACATAGCTTTGTCATTTTTGAGGGCAATCTGCCACCACTGACTCCGCGGCACATCCTCAAGAAGTGCGTCCGTGATTTTTGTTTCCGAAGTGATATCTTTTGGACCGCTGGCGGCAACTTTGCCGTTCAGCAATTCTTGCAATCGGTCATAGACGTTGCGTTCAAGAATAAACAATTCATCATCGCGGTCTTTGGCGAGGGCTTCGATTTCCTCGCGTTCAATCGCCAACGCACGCTCGTCTTTCTCAATCCCGTGACGATTGAAAACACGAACCTCAACAACTGTACCCGACGCTCCGGGCGGAAGTTTCAAGGAGGTGTCTCTCACATCAGAGGCTTTTTCACCAAAAATGGCACGCAGAAGTTTTTCTTCCGGTGTCATTGGGCTTTCACCTTTTGGTGTAATTTTCCCGACCAGAATTTCACCTGGATTCACTTCAGCGCCGATATAAACAATGCCGGCCTCATCGAGGTTACGCAGGGCATCCTCACCAACATTTGGTATATCTCGCGTGATTTCTTCCGGCCCCAACTTCGTATCGCGGGACATAATCTCGAACTCTTCAATATGAACAGATGTAAACACGTCATCGCGCACAATGCGTTCAGAAATCAGGATTGAGTCCTCAAAGTTGTAGCCATTCCAAGGCATAAACGCGACAAGCACGTTACGACCAAGTGCCAATTCACCCAACTCTGTGGACGGACCATCAGCAACAACATCACCGGCCTGAACACGGTCACCAACCCGCACAAGCGGGCGCTGATTGATGCACGTGGACTGGTTAGAACGCTGGAACTTCCGAAGATTGTAAATATCAACACCGGATTTTGATGCATCGACCTCTTCAGTCACCCGCACAACAATACGGGTCGCGTCAACTTGATCAACAACACCGGAACGACGGGCAGTCACAGCAGCGCCACTATCCCTAGCAACAACTTCTTCCATGCCTGTACCAACGAGAGGTGCATCTGCTTGCAACAGCGGCACAGCCTGACGCATCATGTTTGAGCCCATAAGCGCTCTGTTCGCGTCATCGTTTTCCAAGAAAGGTATCA
Source organism: PS1 clade bacterium (assembly GCA_003331985.1). Classification (GTDB taxonomy): domain Bacteria; phylum Pseudomonadota; class Alphaproteobacteria; order RS24; family RS24; genus Micropelagius. The sequence continues at coordinate 9,726 of QOQK01000032.1, forward strand.
ATGCAGCCGCGACAGAAACAATCTGCTTCGGAGATACATCAAGATAGTTAACCATTTCTGGTGGTACCATCTCAAAGTCGCCATTCACGCGGCAGTTAATCAGTTCATCAACAATGTCACCTTTATCATCGAATTCAATTGTCGCCTGCGCCACACGGTAACGTGCTTCTTCCATTGCAGACAGATAGTCCACCTGATCAGTAACTTTACCGTCAACAACTTTACGGTAAGGGCTTTCAATGAAGCCATATTTGTTGATACGTGCAAAAGTCGCCAGCGAGTTAATGAGACCGATATTCGGGCCTTCCGGCGTTTCAATCGGGCAAATTCTGCCATAGTGAGTTGGATGCACATCACGCACCTCAAAACCGGCACGTTCACGCGTTAGACCACCCGGGCCCAGCGCTGAAAGACGACGTTTATGAGTAATCTCTGAGAGTGGATTAGTTTGGTCCATAAACTGAGATAACTGTGAAGAACCGAAGAATTCACGAACGGCAGCTGCAGCAGGTTTGGCATTAATCAAATCTTGCGGCATCACCGTATCATTATCCACAGAACTCATGCGCTCACGAATAGCTCGCTCCATGCGCAAGAGACCGACACGATACTGATTTTCCATCAACTCACCGACGGAACGTACGCGGCGGTTTCCAAGGTTATCGATATCGTCAATCTCACCTTTGCCGTCGCGCAAATCAACCAGCGTCCGCATTACGGCAACAATATCATCCTTACGAAGGATTTTGACATCATCATCACAATCCAAATCAAGTCGAATATTCATCTTCACACGACCAACAGACGACAGATCATATCTTTCTTCGTCAAAGAAAAGACCATCAAACAGCGTCTGAGCTGTTTCAGCTGTCGGCGGCTCACCTGGGCGCATAACCCGGTAAATTTCTTCCAGCGCGGTCAGCTTGTCGGACGACTTATCCGTCTGCAATGTGTTGCGAATAAACGGACCCTTGTTAATCGGATCCGTATTCAGTGTAGAGACTTCTGTGTGACCATTTTCAAGCAATGAAGCCAGCATGTCTTCGGTAATTTCGTCACCGGCTTCAGCATAGATCTCGCCGGTTTCCATATTAATGACTTCTTCAGCCAGAAAACGACCAATGACTTCTTCATCACTGACGAGAAGATTCTCAAGTCCACCTTCTTCAAGGTTTTTAGCAAAGCGCGGGGTAATTTTCTTACCAGCCTCAACAGCTACTTTTCCTGTCTTGGCGTCAATCAAATCAAGGGCAGGTTTTGTCCCGCGACGGGCATCCTTATCAAAAGGCGTGACCCACTTATCATCCTTGCGCGTAAAGTTGATGCTTTCATAAAATAAAGACAAAATTTCTTCATCGTCAAAATCGAGCGCATGCAACAGCATAGTTGCAGGGAGTTTCCGACGTCGGTCAATGCGAACAAAAAGTAGATCTTTAGCGTCAAATTCGAAATCGAGCCAAGAGCCGCGATAAGGAATAACGCGGGCTGCAAACAAAAGCTTACCTGAGGCGTGTGTTTTACCTCGGTCATGGTCAAAGAATACGCCAGGGCTACGATGCATCTGGGAAACAATAACCCGCTCAGTGCCATTAACAACAAATGTACCGTTAGAAGTCATCAGAGGTAAATCACCCATATAGACTTCTTGTTGCTTAATACCTTTAATTGAGCGCGCCTCAGTTTCCTCATCCACATCATAAACGATAAGATTGAGTGTCACCTTCAAAGGAGCGGCAAAAGTCATGCCACGCTGCTGACATTCCTCAACATCATATTTTGGCTGTTCAAATTCGTAGGATACGAACTCCAGCCGTGATGTTTTCGCAAAATCATCAATAGGAAAAACCGATTTAAATACGGCCTGTAGTCCAATATCCTCGCGGCCACCATCAGGCTCATCTGCCTGCAGGAACTGGTCATAGGAATATTTTTGAACCTCAATGAGGTTAGGCATATCCAGAACTTTAGGGATACGTCCAAAAGAGCGTCTTATACGTTTGCGTCCGGCATAAGCTTGCGACATGTGGTTTCCTCGCTAGCAGCAAAAATTTTTACGGAGTAACAAGTTATATACGCACCCCCACACTCCGTGGATGAGGGTGTCAGGGGCGGGATTGACCCCGCCCCATCATCTTATTTAAGCTCTACAGTAGCACCTGCAGCTTCGAGTTTTTCTTTTAACTCGTTAGCTTCTGCAGTTGGAACGTCTTCTTTGACTTCTTTCGGTGCGCTTTCCACGATATCCTTAGCTTCTTTCAAGCCAAGGCCGGTAATCGCCCGAACCTCTTTGATGACGTTGATTTTCTGGTCGCCAGCAGCAGCCAGAACAACTGTGAAGCTGTCTTTTTCTTCAGCAGCACCGCCTGCATCACCTGCAGGAGCCGCAGCAGCAACAGCTACTGGGGCTGCAGCAGAAACACCCCACTTCTCTTCAAGAAGTGTTGACAGTTCTGCAGCCTCAAGCACAGTAAGGCTTGAGAGTTCTTCAGCAATCTTTTCAAGATCAGCCATATTTTCTACTCCTTCAAATATCCGGATCGGCTTTAATTAAGCCTCACCCTTCGCAGCATAAGCACCAATAACCCGAGCCAATTGACCGGCTGGGGCTTGCGTCACACCAGCTATTTTTGTAGCTGGTGCATTCAACAGACCTACAAGTTTACCTCTAAGGGCATCCAATGACGGCAATGATGCCAGATTTTTAACCTCAACCTCATTAAGGATTTTGTCGCCCATAACCCCACCCAATAATTTCAGGTCTTGGTTATCTTTGGCAAAATCAGCGGCAATCTTTGGCGCGGCGACTGGATCTTCTGAATAGACGATCGCAGTTGGGCCGGTAAAAAGATCAACCAGAGCTTCAGCGTTAGTATCTGCGAGAGCGAGTTTAACCAAACGGTTCTTGGTAACTTTAACACTACCGCCAACCTCGGCCGCACGATGACGCAAATCTTCCATTTGCGGAACCGTCAACCCGGCATAGTGGGTGACAACCACAACGCCAGCATCTGCAAAGACACCACCGAAGTGCTCAACGAGCTTTTCTTTTGTCGCTCTATCCACTTTCTCTCTCCGTGCGCACAACCCCTGTGCGCTTGGGGGCGGACGTCGTGACCTTAAGTCGAAACGACACACCGGTTCAGTTTTGCCCAGTTAACCTTGCCAAAGCTCAGATAACTTGACAGTTCACCTGTCCCGGGTCCAGCCCAAACCGGTAAAACCGGTAAAACCTTCACCCGTCTCATCCGGGAAATTAAGCCGCTAATAGCGACACCCGAAATCTCGGACAGTAATTCGGCGGTAAAACCGCCTATCTGGCGCGAACGCCAAATATTTAGCCGTCGGCAGCAGCCGAGACGTCAATCTTCACACCAGGACCCATGGAGGAACTCAGTGCGATGCGTTTAATAAATGTCCCCTTTGCGCCGGTTGGGCGCGCCTTTTGGACAGCATTCAAGAATGCCTGAACATTTCCGGTAATTTGCTCTTCGCTGAAACTGGCCTTACCAACACCAGCATGAACAATACCTGCCTTTTCAACTCTGAACTCAACAGCGCCACCCTTAGCGGCTTTTACCGCCTCAGCGATGTCCGTTGTCACAGTGCCAACTTTCGGATTTGGCATCAAATTACGAGGACCAAGAACCTTACCCAGACGACCAACAAGCGGCATCATATCCGGTGTGGCAATGCAACGATCAAAATCAATTGTACCACCCTGAACCGTTTCCATCAGGTCTTCGGCACCAACCAGATCGGCACCAGCTTCCTTAGCTTCATCAGCCTTGGCATCTTTAGCGAAAACAGCAACACGGACAGAACGACCACTCCCATTCGGCAGTTCAACAACACCACGAACCATTTGGTCAGCGTGACGCGGGTCAACACCAAGATTCAACGCAACCTCGATGGTTTCATCAAATTTTGCAGTTGCACGTTCTTTGACGAGTTTCACGGCTTCTTCAAGGGAATAAAGTTTCTTAGGGTCAATGCCTTCCTTGGCAGATTTAATGCGTTTTGCGACAGCCATTACGCCCCCCTTACTTCAAGACCCATGGCGCGGGCAGAACCAGCAATTTGCTTGGCGGCTTGTTCTACGTCATTGGTATTGAGGTCTTTTAATTTTTCATTGGCGATTTCACGGCACTGATCCATAGTCACAGATCCTGCCACTTCACGGCCCGGCAAACTTCCACCTTTGGATAGCTTGGCGGCCTTTCTAAGATAAAAAGAAGCTGGCGGCGTCTTAATCTCGAATGTGAAAGACTTATCTTCAAAAATCGTCACAATAGTAGGAATAGGAATGTCTTTTTCCATTTCCTGCGTCTTGGCATTAAATGCCTTACAGAATTCCATAATATTCAATCCACGCTGTCCAAGCGCAGGACCGATGGGCGGGGATGGGCTCGCGCTACCCGCCGGCACCTGCATTTTCAGGTAGCCATCAATCTTTTTAGCCATCTCTCGTTCCTTTCAACCAGAAGCTTCCAACTTCCAGTGTTTCGATTATGGTCCGCGGTCCAACACGTCAAAAGACGCTCCCACGTTATTCATGCTCAGAGTTTTTCAACCTGACCATACTCAAGCTCGACCGGTGTAGCCCGACCGAAAATTGACACAGAAACTTTCAACCGTGCCTTTTCTTCATCAATCTCTTCGACAAGACCGTTGAAGGAAGCGAAAGGCCCGTCACATACACGGATCTGCTCGCCAATCTCGTAAATAACTGAAGGCTTTGGACGCTCCACACCTTCTTGCACCTGATTAAGAATGCGATCAACTTCACGTTGAGGGATAGGTGTGGGACGGTTCTCAGCCCCTAGAAAACCCGTTACCTTCGGGGTGTTTTTGACCAAATGATAGGCATCATCCGTCAAATCCACTTTAACCAAAACATAACCGGGGAAAAACTTGCGTTCGGCATTGACCTTACGCCCCCGTCTTAGCTCGACAACCTCTTCGGTAGGGACCAAAATTTCTTCAAATCGATCCTCCAGGCCCGAAATACGTGCCTGCTCCTGAATGCTGTCCGCCACCTTCTGTTCGAAGTTAGAATAGGCGTGTACGATGTACCATTTATGAGCCATCAATTATTAATTCCCAATATCCAGAAGAAGCTGAACTAAAAAACTGAAAATCTGGTCAGCGATGAAAAAGAAAATAGAAGCAATCACAGCCATGATGAAAACCATAATGGTTGTAATCATGGTCTCCCGACGTGTCGGCCATGTAACCTTGCGGACTTCGGAACGTACTTCCTGTAGAAATCCAAATGGGTTCGCCATGATGAGCCTCTTCTTCCGCTATACCAGGATAACGCAACCGCTTCCTGACCTTCAAAACCTTACAAATTCAGCCTTATTAACAAAGACCTAGTGAGCCTAACGCTTTTTCGGGTGTCTCCTTGCCGGTGGCAGGAGTGGAGGGACTCGAACCCCCAACCCCCGGTTTTGGAGACCGGTGCTCTACCAATTGAGCTACACTCCTAAAGCGATAATTCTATTCACCCTTATAGAAGTCCTACTCGATGATTGATGAGACGACGCCGGCGCCGACTGTTCTTCCGCCTTCGCGGATCGCAAAGCGTAGCTTCTCTTCCATCGCAATCGGA
>QOQK01000033.1 GCA_003331985.1 PS1 clade bacterium
CACTATTGGGCAAGGGCTGACAGCTTTATGTACAGTAGAAGATATTTCTAATTCTCATAAAAGTTTCGCTACTAACTTGATGCAAGCTGTGGGGGAGGTTGTCTGGGTAGAGAATGAAGCCATGATTGATATCGTCACAGCAGTTAGCGGAAGTGGCCCAGCATATCTTTTTCATTTTGTCGAAGCACTAACAGCGGCGGCGATAGATGTTGGTTTTGCTCCCGATATGGCAGAAACATTTGCCCGCAAGACGATAATTGGATCTGCGGCATTGCTGGAGAGTTCAGGGGAAAACGCGGCTCAACTACGGGAGAATGTCACCTCTAAAGGCGGCACAACTCAGGCAGCTCTCGAAGTATTAATGGCTGACCCAGGCTTGCAATCAATAGTGCTTGAAGCTGTTAAAGCAGCCAAAAAACGTTCAGAAGAATTATCTAAAATTTAACTTAAATAGGTACAGATACAGTGGCCTCTAAGCCACCTTGTGCGCCTTTAGATAAGTAGATATCTCCGCCATGCCCACGGGCAACATCGCGCGCAACTGAAAGCCCAAGACCCGTGCCACCAGTTTCTGCGTTTCGCGCCTGATCCAACCGGAAAAATGGTCTGAAAACTTGATCCATAGAGTCCTCAGGGATACCTGGCCCATTATCAGAAATGATTATATTCAGGCATTCTTCTTCCATTTTTACAATAATATGCACTTCCTTAGCGTGATTGCAGGCATTATTGACGAGATTTGTCAGGCACCTTTTAAAGGCTCGACGTTTTACTTTGAAAGGAAGGCTTGGAGGGCAAGCTATAAATATATCGGTACCCGGTTTCCGAAGCTTTGCGCTTTCCCTAATTTCTTCCAGCAGATTGCGGATATTAATCTCAAGGCTTTTTTCGCCTTGAAAGCCCTTGGCGAAAGACAAATAATCCTCAAGCATGTCTTCCATCTCAATAATATCTTCCTCAAGCCCAAGAATTTCGGGCGAGCGCGGCAACATGGCCAGTTGAAGTTTCAATCGTGTGAGTGGGGTTCTTAAATCATGGCTTACACCGGCAAGCATAGTCGTTCTTTGTTCAATTTGAGCTTTGATACGATCCCGCATGTTTAAAAAAGCCGAAGCAGCTTGCCGAACTTCGGAGGCGCCTGAGGGTTTGAAATCTTGTATATCTCGACCGCGACCAAAGCTTTCAGCCGCCTCGGCAAGGTTTTCAATCGGTCTTATTTGATTGCGGAGAAAAACAATTGATACAGCGAGTAGAAATAAAGATGTGCCGGTCATCCAAACAATAAAAATATGAGAATTGGTTGCGTACACTTTGCTTTTCAAAACAAGCGCGCGCATAACTTCCCCGGGGAGTTGAAGGCGTACATCTACATAATTACCTACGGACACCGTATCCAGCCAAAATGGACGTCCAACTTGATTTTCAATTTCATCTGATAGCGAGTCGTCGAGAAGGTCGACAAATGGTCGCGGGACGGGTTCAGGTAATGTTTCGCCGGGCAAAAAGGCAATGCTCATCTCAAAACTCTCATCAGCAAGCCTGATAAGCTCTACATCATCAGTCTGAGTGTCACCCATTCGTAAATCCACCAGCAATGACAAGTCGCTTATTACTGCGTGGGATAGACGTTTGGTAACAGTGTTCCAATGACGCTCAAGGAAAACATAACCTGCAACAATTTGTATCAACACGATGGGAATGATGATGATCATCAAAGACCGTGAATACAGACCTGACGGCATGTAGTTTTTGAGCTGAAAGTAGCCACTTAAATTTGCCCAGTTCAACATGGCTTTATTCTAATCGGTTTGTAAAATATATCCAGCGCCACGAACTGTCTGCAAGAAAATAGGATCACGAGGTGTGTCTTCAATTTTTCGTCGCAATCGATTGATTTGGACATCAATGGCGCGCTCGGAGATATTTTCGTCATCGCCGGTTAATTCCTCTCGCCGTATTATGCGTCCACCTTTAGAGGCAAAACATCTCATTAATTCAATCTCGCGTGTGGTGAGGGGAATGCGTTCACCGTTTTTGAGTAATTCGCCTCTTTCAGGCTTGAATACACAATCGCCAAAGGTAATTTCTTCTGGCATTTCCATAATATTTGGTTCTGAAACTTGACGCCGTAAAATATTACGAATTCGCAGAAGCAATTCCGTGGGTTCAAAAGGTTTGGGCAGATAATCATCGGCTCCGATACGAAGCCCCTCAATCCGGTTATCCACCTCCGCTAGCGCTGTAAGCATTAAAATTGGCACATAATTGGCTTCCTTACGTAATACGCTTGTAAGCTCTAATCCAGTTTCGCCCGGCATCATGACATCGAGAACAATTAAATCAAAAATCTCAAGGCTAAGTTTTCTTCTGGCTTCGTTGGAACTTGCTGCACTACTTGCTCTATACCCCTGATCAGACAGAAATTTCTGGAGAAGAGAACGAATGCGCCTATCATCATCAACGACAAGAATATGCGGGGATGTTTCGGTGGGTTCGCTCATAGCTATTTTTCCCTACCTGTATCATCCATAAAATCAATTTTCGTCTCCATATTGGTTAGATGGAGCATGAATTCCTGCCATTTTTCTAAAGTGCCGCTCTCACTTTTTGCAAGAGAGTCTTGAAAGCGCCGGATTTGAGGGTCTATCAAATTACGATGCAATTTATGCCCTTTGGCTGATAGTAAAAGTCTTTTTATTCGCCGGTCTTGTTCATCAGTTTCTTGAATAATATATTTTTCTTCAATTAGGTCTTTCAACACACGCGAAAGGCTTTGTTTTGTAATCGATAAAATATGTAGCAATTCAGACACTGACATCCCTGGACGCCGCCCGACGAAATGCAGTACTCGGTGGTGGGCGCGACCGAAACCATGACTTTCTAAAATAGTATCAGGGTCTGAAACAAAATCTCTATAGGCAAAAAACATTAATTCTACGGCTTCCACCAATTCCCGAGGTAGGCCAAGTGATGATGTGTCACTCAAGGGGGGATTTTCATGTTTCTCCCCTAATGTTCCCGTATTTTCTTGAGACATGATTACCTCTTATTAGGTGTCATACTTAATCTCATTTCGAGACAAATATGTCAGCCATGTTGACTTATTTTACCCATGCAGATACACATATCAACTTCTCAATCGGTTTATTATAACCTCTGGAGGGTAGATTGGGTATCTCATTCGATCAAATGGACGGTCATATATGGTTCAACGGTGAATTTGTACCGTGGGCTGATGCCCGTATACATGTTTTATCACATGGCTTGCATTATGCCTCTTGTGTGTTTGAAGGCGAGCGCGCCTATGAAGGGCAAATTTTCAAACTCCGAGAGCATACGGAAAGACTTTTTTATTCAGCCCGAGAGCTTGGTTTTGATATCCCATATAGCATTGAAGAAATTGATGCTGCTTGTGAAGAAGCACTTAAGATAAATAATCTTACCAATGCTTATATCCGCCCGGTTGCCTGGCGCGGTAGCGAAATGATGGGTGTATCTGCACAGGAAAATAAAATTAATATGGCGATAGCCGTCTGGGAGTGGCCTTCTTATTTTGACCCTGAAGAAATTAAAAAGGGCATCAGGCTTGATATTGCCAGTTATAAGCGACCTTCACCAGAAACGGCACCCTGTCATGCTAAAGCGGCTGGCCTTTACATGATTTGCACTCTTTCTAAGCATGCAGCCGAGAAAAAAGGTTATGCCGATGCCCTCATGTATGACTATCGGGGGCAAGTTGCGGAAGCGACCGGTGCAAATGTATTTTTCATTTTAGACGGAAAAATTCATACCCCTATACCTGATTGCTTTCTTGACGGAATTACGCGGCGAACAGTTATTGACCTCGCGAAAGATAAAGGTATTGAGGTTGTAGAGCGTGTGATTATGCCTGATGAACTTGATGGTTTTGAGGAGTGTTTTATTACCGGAACCGCAGCTGAAGTGACACCAGTTTCCGAAATTGGGCCACATAATTTCACACCAAGCGAAATAAGCTTCGACCTTATGACGCGCTATGCCGCGCTGACCCGTGGTCAAAAATAAAACTTCTAACTAATTTTTTTCTTTAAGAAGTGCCAAGCCTTTGGATAGGTAATCTATGGCCGTCCATACGGTAAAGAATGTTGCCGTCCAAAATAACCCCAATCCTGTCATTTTAATAAGTGGGCTAATCATTTCACCGGCCTCACCCAAAAGTAAAATACCAAGGGCAATCATTTGTATGGTGGTTTTAAACTTCGCTATTTGAGACACTGCAAGCGTCACGCCACGATCTGTCAAATATTCACGGAACCAAGAGATTAAAATCTCTCTCATAATAATCAAACCGGCAGCGAGTGAATGAATGCCGCTGATATCTCTGAATTCAATGAGAATGATGATAACCGCAACAACCATCAACTTATCGGCAATCGGGTCTAGCATTCGTCCAAACTCTGAAGTGGCTTGAAGTTTGCGGGCGAGCCATCCATCAAGATAATCTGTAATAGCTGCCAGATAGAAAATCAGACAGGCGAGCCAGTTTCCTATAGGCCCGGGGATGAGGTAAAGAATCACCAGAGCTGGGATCATAAAAATTCTGAACAGAGTCAGAAGGTTTGGAAAATGTTTGATCACTTATGAACCCTCGCCGTTAAAATGGTCATATATATGTTGCGCGATACCTGCACTAATTCCCTCAACTCGGATAAGATCTGCTAATGAGGCCCGCATTACAGCTTTAGCAGAACCAAAATGATGCAAAAGAGCTTTTTTACGTTTTGCCCCAATACCGGAAATATCATCTAACGGATTCGCTCTAATATCTTTTTTTCTTTTGATACGATGCCCGCCAATAGCAAATCTATGAGCCTCATCGCGTAAACGCTGAAGATAATATAATACCGGTGAATTGGGGGGTAAGTTAAAAACATCACGCTCGGGCATGAAAAATTGTTCTCGACCTGCGTTTCTATCCGGCCCCTTAGCAATACCAATTAAGGGAATATCGAGGCCAAGTTCTGCCATTACTTTTCTGGCAATGCCAAGCTGGCCTTTGCCACCATCTATTAAAATCAAATCTGGACGATTTGTGCTTTCTGTATTTTCTTCGCGAACCATTCGCTCGTAGCGCCGGGTCAGAACTTCCTGCATCATGGCATAATCATCGCCTGGGACGGTATCAGCATTTTTGATATTGAATTTTCTATATTGATTTTTAACAAAGCCGTCTTCCGTTGCGACAATCATCCCTCCGAGTTGGTTAGTCCCGCCAAGGTGACTGTTATCAAAAATTTCGATACGGCGGATTGGTCCCTCAAGATCAAAAGTCTCAGCGACTGCCGATAGGAGGTTTTGTTGACTGGCAGTTTCAGACAATTTACGCGCCAATGCTTCTTTAGCATTTTGAGCTGTATGCGCCACAATATCAGCTTTCTCACCACGCTTAGGTGCGGTCAGGCTGACCTTGTAGTCTTGTTTTAAACTCAAGGCTTCCTCTAAAAGACTTTTACCGGGCAGGGTGAGGTTGAGTAAAATTTTCCTTGGTGATTGCCTGTTTTCATAAAACTGAATGATGAATGACTCTAAAACTTCTTCTGCCGGTGTGTCTTTGTCGTGGCGGGGGAAATAAGCCTTGTTTCCTAGGTTACGTCCGGCACGGAAGAAAAATACCTGAACACAGCTCTGCCCCCCTTCTTGAGCGAGAGAAATAATATCGGCTTCCTCGATAGTGCGAGCGAATACATCTGTGGTGGATTGTATATATGTCAGAGCGCGGATACGATCTCGATACTCCGCCGCTAGTTCAAAGTCTTGGACATCACTCGCAGCTTGCATCTGTTGGGCAAGCTCTCCTTGAATATCTTGATTGCTTCCGGACAGGAATTGCCGCGCCTGTTTTACAAGCAGGCTATAGTCATCAGGAGAGATTTCATTTGTACAAGGCGCACTGCACCGTTTGATTTGATGAAGCAGACAAGGGCGTGTCCGGCTGTCATATACGCTGTCATTGCAAGATCTCAGTAAGAAAGCTTTTTGCAAGGTATTAAGCGTTCTGTTTACCGCCCCAGGAGATGCGAAAGGGCCAAAATAGTCACCCTTGCGTTTGCGGCTGCCGCGATGTTTTGTGATTTGCGGAATAATATGATCATCTGCCAATAAAATATAAGGAAGGCTCTTATCATCTCGCATCAAAACATTAAACCGAGGTTTGAATTTCTGGATGAGGTTCGCTTCCAGTAGTAAAGCATCGGCTTCTGTCTGAGTGCGGATAAATTCCATATTGTGAGTTAGGCGTATCATATTTGCGATGCGATTGGAGTGACCGCTGATACGTGTATAGGACGATACCCGGTTTTTGAGATTCTTGGCCTTGCCTACATATAAAACATCATCATTTGACCCGAGCATACGATAGACGCCCGGCCCGTTAGGAAGGGTTTTAACCTTGGTTTTAATCAAATCTGTACCGATGGGTGAACCAGTTTCTGATGTGTTCTGCATATTCATGCAGTATATACCTCTTGCCGTTTTAAAATCGTATCCCTGGAGACATTTTCCGCGATAAAAATGTCAAAAAAAGCATCCACGACAACTGTGGATAAGTTTGTGAAAAAAACCCTATCATATCTGCCAAGTGATTGTATTTATTGAATAGCCACCTCTTTGCATAATTTTTAGGCATTTTCATAACTCATTGTTTTATATACTAAAATCAAAATCAAGAGACAAAATAATAAAAAATTTCTTAAAGAGAATGGGGTTTACAATTATTTTATTCTGTTGCAGGAGGTATGTGATTAACTACCCAAAAATCAGAAAATTCGCTTTAGTTCTCGTTGCTTAGGTCAATTTAAAAATATTCTTGAAATATCAGTTCTTAAAAACTTTTAAAGCGTTCAATCGTTACGCCGACTGATCCCGCGGACTCAATGGCATCTGGTTTGGCAACTTTTACCCGTGCAAGCGTCACGCGCGGTAAATTCAGACAGTGTTGAGCAATATCTTCAGCAAGTTGTTCGACAAGATCGATATGTTTGTCTTGTACCAAATCAGAAATCAGATTGGTGATATTTTCATAGCAGACAACATCCGAGATATGCTGAGGCACATCGGAGGGAGATGAAACAGTATTGTCTACAATGCTCAAATCTACTGAGACAATTATATTTTGCTTATCTTTTTTTTCATGAGGGTGAATACCAATCGAGGCGGGCAGATTGTAATCATGGACAAATACATGCATCAGCCCGGCGGGAGCATTAGCAAATACATTTGTTTCCGGTTTAACAGCGAGTTTGGAAGGTAAGGGCTTATTCATTATGGGTAAAATTCTTTGTTAATGACATAATTAAGCAATGTCGTGGAGGTTATGAGGGTTATCAGGGTTATTCAACAACTTCAGTTACATCCGGTGTTTTCCAGGCAAGGTGCTGTCCACCATCAAGGGCAATCATCTGGCCTGTCATGGCCTGTGCTGACAATATATATCTCACCCCATCGATAATGTCTTGTGGATTTGCGCCTGAACCGAGCGGCACTAGTCGAGTTTGTTTCTCAAATTCCTCAGGGTTTTGTCTTTGGTTTGCTAGAGTTGGGCCGGGGCCGATACCATTGACCCTTATCTGTTGCTCGGCCAATGCCTGAGCGAATGTCTGGGTCAGTGTCCATAATCCTGTTTTGGAAACTGTGTAACTGATGAAGTCGGGGTTTAGCCGCCAAACCCGTTGGTCGATAATATTAATAATATTGCCCCCCGCCTGTGCTTGTTTAGCGAAGTCGCGCATCAGTATAGCCGGAGCTTTTAAATTAACATTCAAATGCATATCCCAGCTATCATCCGTCAAGGTCGTTACCTCGTCACGTTCAAAAACCGAAGCATTATTAATTAAAGCTGATAAAAGGCCTACAGTTTCGACTGCACGAGAAATAAGATTGTTTGCTTCACCGGCATCACCGAGATTAGCTTGCAGCGTCTCAGCATTTCCGCCTTTATTAGTAATAATTTGAGCCAGTTCATTGGCGGCGTTCGCGGAGTTACTATAATGTATAGCTATCTTCCAGCCATCCTCAGCCAATCCCAACGCAACAGCGCGACCAATTCTATGAGCGGCGCCTGTTATCAAAACTGTTTTGGTCATAAGAATTCCTTAATGATTTATATGCTAGCGAGAACGACGGTGCTTTTTGGGTGTCCATTTTCTGCCCATCTTGGAGCCAGTTGCTTCTGAAACTCTTTTTTCAACTTCAGCGGGGCGGGCGAGTGGATCATTCGCCACTACTAATTCAGTTTGTTGTAATCGCTTAATCTCATCGCGCAAACGCGCCGCCTCTTCAAATTCAAGGTCTGACGCAGCTGTTTGCATTTTCTTTTCAAGCTGCTCAATATGCGTGCGTAAATTATCGCCAAGCAGAGGGGCTTGTGCTTCCGCCATGCCTTCTTTCACACGATAAGGTCCTGGCGCCATATTATCCTGCGCATCAGCCATGCCTTCAAGCAGATCACCGATATTCTTTTGCACAGATGCAGGGGTGATATTATTAGCCTCATTATGGGCGTTTTGTTTTTCGCGGCGTCTTTTGGTCTCCGCCAAGGCGCGTTCCATTGAGCCTGTCATTTTGTCGGCATACAGCAAGACGCGTCCGTCAATGTTCCGTGCGGCACGGCCTATGGTCTGTATGAGTGAGGTCTCTGACCTTAAAAAACCTTCCTTATCAGCATCAAGAATAGCGACCAATGCACATTCAGGAATATCAAGCCCCTCTCTCAGCAGGTTAATCCCAATCAAAATATCATATGCGCCCATACGCAAATCCCGAACAATTTCAATTCGTTCAAGTGTATCAATATCGGAATGCATATACCGGACACGAAGTCCTTGCTCATGCATATATTCAGTTAAATCCTCAGCCATGCGCTTTGTGAGTGTCGTGACAAGGACGCGGTGATTTTTCTTTACAGCCTCATGGCATTCCGAAATTAAATCATCGACTTGAGATTTTGCCGGTCTTATATCGCATACCGGATCAATCAGCCCTGTTGGCCGGATAACCTGTTCGACGAAAACCCCGCCGGTCTGGTTCATTTCCCAAGGACCGGGAGTTGCTGAAACATGAATACTTTGCGGGCGCATCAAATCCCATTCTTCAAATTTCATAGGACGATTATCAACACAACTAGGCAGGCGGAAACCGAATTCTGCAAGTGTGGATTTTCGCCGAAAGTCGCCTTTAAACATGCCGCCAATTTGTGGCACGGTCACATGGCTTTCATCGGTAAATAGAATTGCATTATCAGGCAGATATTCATAGAGCGTTGGGGGCGGCTCTCCGGCTTTTCTGCCTGTGAGATAGCGTGAGTAGTTTTCAATTCCGGCACAGGAGCCTGTGGCTTCAAGCATTTCAATATCAAATTCGGTGCGTTGCTCAAGACGTTGAGCCTCCAGTAAACGCCCGGCAGCTTCAAACTCTTTCAGCCGAATTTGCAAATCCTTTTTAATGCGTTGCACAGCCTGATTGAGTGTCGGGCGCGGTGTAACATAGTGGCTATTGGCATAGACCCGCACAAAATCAAGAGACCCCATCTTATTCCCGGTAAGAGGGTCGAACTCTGTTAAGGTCTCAACTTCGTCTCCGAAGAGTTCTATTCGCCACGCGCGGTCTTCGCAGTGTGCTGGAAATAACTCGATTGTGTCCCCACGAACCCTGAAGTCACCGCGTGCAAAACCTAACTCGTTTCGGGTATATTGAAGAGTGACCAAATCCGCCAGTAATTGATTGCGGGGTATATTTTTACCGACTTCTAAATCGAAACTCATTTCCGTGTAAGTTTCGACCGAGCCTATACCGTAAATACAGGAAACGGAGGCGACGATAATGATGTCATCGCGCTCAAGAAGCCCCCGTGTAGCAGCATGCCGCATTCGGTCAATCTGCTCGTTAATATTACTTTCTTTTTCTATATAGGTGTCTGTTCTGGCAACGTAAGCCTCGGGCTGGTAATAATCATAATAAGATACAAAATATTCGACAGCATTATCCGGAAAAAAGCTTTTAAACTCGCCGTAAAGTTGTGCGGCAAGAGTTTTGTTTGGTGCGAGTATTAAAGCGGGGCGGCCTGTATGGGCGATAATTTGCGCCATAGAAAAGGTTTTTCCTGATCCCGTGACACCGAGCAATACCTGATCACTTTCGCCATTATTTATCCCCTTTAAAAGTTCGTTAATGGCTTTGGGTTGGTCACCCGCCGGTTCAAACTCAGATTTTAAATTAAAAACCTTTCCGCCCTCAGTTTTCCTGGGGCGGATAGGGCGGTGCGGAACAAAACTTTCCAACGAAGCTTCGTTAAGTCCCGGCTCAGGGATGGGCGGCAGGGGTTTGCGGCCAGTCAGACTTTGCTGCTCTTCAGACATAGAAATAATATAGACATCGCCAGTCAATTTACTAGTATTGCGGGGTTCTAAATAAAAAAAGAAAAAGGAATGAACATGCTTCTTAATTTAAGAAAAATATATTTTGCGATTATCTCGACAGTCAGCATGATTGTTGTGGGTGTAACAGCAGTAGATCTTTTAAGTTTTGCTATTACGACTGTATTCCCTGACTTAATTGCGTCCGATATGGCCCGACTTGATGAGCTTCTTTCAGAGGAAGAGGGCGCAAATGCCTTTTTGCGCGGTGAAGTTCGTCCTCTTAATTCTGAAATCATAAGTGATGTTATTCGAATGATTATATTCGGTCTGTTGCTCTTCTGGCACTTGCCGCGTTTGCTTTCTGATGACGACACGGCCCAGTAACCAAACCTAGCAACGTTTTTTTAGGTTCACTAAAGCTTGCTTGTATTTTGTAGGTTGTGGGCGTAATTTGTCTTCTTGTGGTGTTTCCTTCAAGCCTTCCTCTAGGAGTAATTTATGTCCGGTTCATCTTTTCTTTCTGAAACTCTGTCACGCGTTAAGCCTTCTGCAACCATTGCGATCTCTGACAAGGCAAGGGAATTACGTGCTTCTGGTGTTGATGTCATCGGACTGAGTGCAGGTGAACCTGACTTCGATACGCCGGATAATATTAAACAGGCGGCAGTAGAAGCGATTAATCGCGGTGAAACAAAATACACAGCCGTAAATGGCATTGCTGAGTTAAAGGAAGCTATATGTGAAAAGTTTAAGAGGGATAATAACCTTAGTTATACTCAGGATCAATGTTTTGTGGCGCCAGGGGGGAAGCCTGTCATTTATGATGCGTTTATGGCGACATTAAACCCTGGTGACGAGGTTATTATCCCGGCACCCTATTGGGTGAGTTATCCAGATATGGTCAGCCTTGCAGGTGGGACATCTGTAATTATTGAAGCTAAAGCCGAGGATGGCTTTAAACTCCAGCCCGAGATTCTTGAGGCAGCGATTAACGACAAAACCAAGTGGTTCATTTTTAATTCACCTTCCAACCCTTCAGGTGCTGCCTATACGGCAGATGAGTTGAAAAAATTAACAGATGTTTTAGTTCGCTATCCCGATGTCTGGATTCTGACCGATGATATGTATGAACATCTTGTTTATGATGATTTCACCTTTGCGACACCCGCACAGATAGAGCCCTCCCTTTATGACAGAACCTTAACCATGAATGGTGTCTCAAAAGCTTATGCTATGACAGGCTGGCGGATTGGTTATTGCGCCGGACCGGTGCAATTGATTAAGGCCATGACCAAAATTCAGTCCCAGTCCACCTCCAACCCAACCTCAATTAGCCAGTGGGCTGCTGTTGAAGCGCTCAACGGGCCGCAGGACTATATTGCTGAACGTAATGCCGTTTTCAAAACACGCCGTGATATGGTGGTAGATATGCTTAATCAGGCAGAGGGTATTAATTGCCTGACGCCTGAAGGCGCTTTTTATGTTTATCCGTCTTGTTCGGGATGTGTTGGGAAATCAACGCCAGAAGGTAGAGTAATCGAAAATGACGAAGACTTTGCCACCGCCTTGTTGGAAGCCGAAGGGGTGGCGGTTGTTCATGGGGCTGCATTTGGTTTGTCACCCCATTTTCGCATCAGCTACGCCACCTCTGATGAGAATTTGAATGAGGCCTGTTCGCGTATTCAGCGTTTTTGTGCGTCCTTAAAAAATTAATAATTAAATAGGCTCACAATATGAGTGAAGAAGATTTTAAAGATCGTGTCGAAAAAGGATGGCAGGTCGCAGAGCACGTATTCGGGGAAAGACCCGCTGAAGGGCAAAAGAATGGCGTATTGTCAGATATGGTTATGGCCACTGCTTATGCCGATATCTGGTCAAGACCGGGCCTCGGTCTTCGCGATCGTTCGGTGATAACTTGTATTGTGTTGGCTGTTCAGGAGCATGAAACGGAGCTTAAAGTTCACCTCAGAGGTCTCGTACATCAGGGAGTAAGCCGTATTGAAGCTGAAGAAATGATGATGCATATTTCGATATATGTTGGCTGGCCTAAAGCACTTGAAGCGCGTCGTATGATGACAGAAGTTTTTGACGAACTTGAAATAAGCTAATCGTCTAAAATTCTAGACAGCTTCTTTTTCTGCCAAATATTTCTCTGCTTCAAGAGCTGCCATACAGCCCATACCAGCAGCAGTAACAGCCTGACGATAAATATCATCGGCAACATCGCCCGCAGCATAAATGCCCGGGATAGATGTTGCTGTACTGTCAGGAGAGGTGATGAGATAGCCACCTTGTTTGGTCTCAAGCTGTTCCGTAAACAGCTCTGTTGCCGGGGCATGACCAATGGCAACAAAAACCCCCTCAGCTTCAATCTCCGATAGTGCACCCGTCTTGGTATTTTTTAAGCGCGCACCCGTGACGCCTAATGGTTCTTCTGTGCCGGTAATCTCGTCAATTTCAGTGTCCCATAAAACCTTGACTTTTTCGTGTGCCAGTAAACGTTGTTCAAGGATTTTTTCACAGCGTAGGGTATCCCGTCTATGTATCAAGGTTACTTCGGAAGCAAAATTTGTCAGAAACAGTGCTTCTTCTACGGCGGTGTTACCACCGCCGACAACGACTACTTTTTTGTCTCTGTAGAAAAATCCGTCACACGTGGCGCATGCGGATACGCCAAAGCCCTGAAACTTGTCTTCTGAGTCCAGTCCGAGCCATTTTGCTTGAGCGCCAGTGGCAATAATTACTGTATCAGCTGTATAGGTTGCCCCACTATCGCCTTTAAATGAGAAGGGCGATGCTTTCAAATCCGCATCTGTAATGATATCGGAGATAATCTCTGTTCCTACATGGGCGGCCTGCGCTTCCATCTGTTCCATTAGCCAAGGGCCTTGAATAGCCTCGGCAAATCCGGGGTAGTTTTCGACATCTGTTGTAATTGTGAGCTGACCACCTGGTTGAAGGCCACGCACTAAAACAGGTGAAAGCATAGCTCTGGCTGCATAAACGGCAGCTGTGTAACCGGCAGGGCCGGAACCAATGATTAAAACTTTTGAATGTATAGAATCTGACATGTCTTCTTATGCTTAGAATCCCAACATATGGTCAAGATAAAAAATTGACTCAAAAAGTTTTTGGGCAAATTAGATGGTTAAAACTTAACTAAGAAAAAATCTTGCGCTAAAAGGTAATAAAATTACAATGGACGTATCCTCTTTTAACCTCTCGGCATTATGAAAAAAGAACTCGATAGAATAGATATTAAAATTATCTCCGCTTTACAGTCTGATGGACGAATGACCAATGTCGATTTGGCTGAAAAAGTCGGGATTTCTGCCCCACCTTGTTTACGAAGAGTGCGGGCGCTTGAAAAAGCTGGTTATCTGACGGGGTATCACGCCGATGTCGATTCCGCTAAATTGGGCTTTACTGTGACAGTTTTTGCCATGGTGGGCCTTCATAGTCAGGCAGATAAAGACTTGCAAGCTTTTGAAGAACTTGTGAGGAGTTGGCCAGAAGTCCGCGAATGCCATATGTTAAATGGAGATATTGATTTTATACTAAAATGTGTCTCTGAAGATTTGTCATCATTCCAAATGTTTCTAACCCAAAAACTTACACCCGCGCCAAATGTTGCAAATGTCAAAACATCTTTGACCATACGCCAGACCAAAAAACAGCCCGGTGTACCTCTCTAAGACCTGATTATGTCACCTGTGAGGTTTTATGCTTATTTATGAAGAGCTAGATAAATTTAACGTCAAGAATTTCGTAAAATTTGCTTCCACCGGGGGTTCTGACTTCAACGCTGTCACCGGTTTCTTTTCCAATTAGTCCGCGGGCGATAGGGGAGGATATTGAAATTCGGCCTTCTTCAACATTTGCCTCATAATCCCCGACAATCTGATAAGTCATTTCTTCATCAGTATCCTCATCAACAAGGCTTACTGTAGCGCCAAATTTGACGCTGTCACCTGACAGGGAACTGATATCGATAATTTCGGCACGATTCAGCATATCCTCTAGTTCAAGAATACGGCCTTCATTGTGGCTTTGCTGTTCTTTTGCCGCATGATATTCGGCATTTTCAGACAAATCACCATGCTCACGCGCCTCTGCAATAGCCTTGATGATTCGCTGGCGCTCAGGACCCTTGAGAAGCTTAATTTCTTCATCAAGTTTTTGATAGCTACCTTCTGTCATTGGTACTTTTTCCATGACACAGATCCTTTTTATCGAAACGGAAAGCCAAAAACCTCTCCGCGAATATTCTAGATATAATGTTCGGACATAAAGCCCATTCAGGTCAACTCTTTATGTAATATTAGCGGTGTAATCCTGCAGACTTCGGACATCAAGTGGGCCAGCGCGAACAGCCTTAATTCCTGAAATTGCAGCCTCTGCTGCCGCAATAGTTGTGAAATAAGGAATTTTCATTTCAAGTGCAGTTCGTCTGATGGATTTACTGTCAGCCAATGATTGCTCACCTTCAGTCGTGTTGATGACCAGTTCAACTGTGGCGTCTTTCATGGCGTCAACAATATGGGGTCGACCTTCAAGCACTTTATTCACTTGCGTAACGGAGAGACCATTATCCTCCAGTAATTTGCAAGTGCCAGAGGTTGCCAAAATCTTAAACCCAAGCTCAAGAAGTTCTGCTGCCAACGGCACAATTTTACTTTTATCGTCATTTCTGACGGAGATAAAAGCTGTCCCCTCAATAGGTAAAACCGTACCGCTACCAATTTGGCTTTTGGCAAAGGCGGTCGCAAAATTCGTATCCAGCCCCATCACTTCGCCGGTTGAACGCATTTCGGGTCCAAGTATTGTGTCTACGCCAGGGAATCGCCCAAATGGGAAAACGGCTTCTTTTACGGCAATATGCTCAAACTTAGGTGTTGCCAGATTGAAGTCCGAGAGC
>QOQK01000034.1 GCA_003331985.1 PS1 clade bacterium
ATGTCGGTTGGTCACGGCCTTGCCACTCTTGAAGGGTTGTCAAAAGAGGAAGTTTTCGAAGAGCGCCTGATGTTCGGTTTGCGCCTTGTCGAAGGCGTGTCTCTTTCAGGCATTTCCAAAAATGCCGAAGTACCGGATGGCGCATTAGATTTGGCTAAAATAAATTTTCTTGTATCTGAGGGTTTATTGGAGGACCGGCAGGACAGGCTCGTCGCCACTCGGAGCGGACGCCTCGTTCTCGACAGGCTGGTCGCTGAGCTGTTGATCGCCTGAGTCCAGAAACAAAACCCCGTCCTCTGTCTTAATTTCAGATGGAGTGTCACTGTTATCTGTCAGGAATAGAGCGTTGAAATTCAACTTGGCGCGATCAATTTGGACGAAACTATCCGGCGCTTGCGTTACGACTTTGTTTTTCCGTCGCCTCACTTCGAGCACGGCAAGGCCGCGCTCATTCAGCCCATCTTCATTAAGGCGGAATATACCGTCAATGCCCAAAAACCCGTCGGCATTTGTCATGGCACTGTCGTCAAAGGGGTTGTCAGGGTTAATGGCAGAAAGCGCGGCGGTCAGGCTAACAGCATCATAGGCTAGACTTGCTATTCGACGTGGCTTCTGTCCGTAGACTTTTTTATAGCGACCTGAAAATGCTTTCCATCCCCCCGGGTCCGGCGCTGCATACCACCCCCCGACAAGCGGTGGTTCTTGACCGAGTTGTGGGTCATCCCACAGGCCGGTTCCCAGGAATTTGACTTCACGCGGATCGACGTCAAAATAAGGCAGCAAAGGCGCAAGACTTCTCAGCTTTACGCCACCCTCAGGCAAAATAACCGCATCAAAGGGTAATTCCCCAAAAGTTTCTCTGCGCTCAAGCTCTTTTATTTGGGCAAAAAGCTCAGGGGCTATTTCTTCAAGCGCCTTTTCAAATTCTTCTTCTTCGACCTCAGGCAGCAAGAGGCGCGCCTCTTCCATCAACCGCGCCATTTCTTCTTCTTTAGCGACTTTCCGGTCATCATATTGGGCAAGCTTTTGCACCGGATCGAACATGGATTGGGCTTCTTCTTGATAATATTCTACTTGCACCAGTTCCCCGCCATAGCGCGTGACAGTCGGTTCGAGCGCCGCCGCAATTCTTTGGCCATAAGGTGTTTCAGGAATAAGTGCTGCGAAGCGTTCTTTGCCCTCTAGTCTCGCCGTTTCGATAATCCGCTCGAGATTTTGCTCGGGTAAAAAACCGATAAGCCAGACGCCTTGATTGGCGACAGAACGGTCATTGGAAAACGCAATAAGAGGTACATTGGCAGATGTGGTGATGGGGGTCACAGCACGGACTGAGTCCGCAAAAACGGGTCCGACGATAATGTGAGCGCCTTCATTAAGCGCTGCGCGCGCGGCCCTCACCGCACCTTTTTTTGTTCCGTTTGTTGGTTTAACAATAAGGGTAATCTCGGGACGGTTAATATCAAAAACCGCCAATTGTGACGCGTTAAAAAGATCGGTTGCGACCTCGTTTACGGATTCATTACCGGACTCGAAGGGTAGCAAAAGCCCGACGCGAATTCGCCCATCATTCATAATCTGAGGCCGCTTCTCCTCCGACAGAGCATCGGAACGGCTTTCAAACGCTGTTGGTTGATTTCTGGTTTCAGGTAAGGCGCGCAAAAAAGCCTTGGTGTTTTCAACAATGCGATAATCCAAGGAGCCCGGAGACACTTTTTTCCTCGGAAGTTCATAAATGGTCCCTTGTGTTGCAGAGCCACGGGAATTTGACCCACTCCTATCCGTTTCGGTGGCACAACCTGCAATCAAGCCCGTAATTAGGCCTGTCAGCACCAGCGTCATAGATGTGTTCTTTTTCATATCGGCATATCTCATCAACAACAATTTATTCAAGTTAACAGCTATAAGTTTCAATTATGTCCTGAGTATGGCTTTAACATATTCCTAAATTAGGTGAAATGCCGATACTTCAAATGCCGGAAGTCCGCTCCGGGGGATAGGCACTTGCCATTTGGAACGAATAAGGCAAAGTCATATTATGACGGAACACCCTGTCTCAAAGCCGATTAAAAGCACTAAACATGCGCGCATGTCTGGACGAAATGGCCCTGATCTTAAAGGCGTCCTTAAGGGTGGCCTTTATGTCGTTGCCACACCCATAGGCAATTCAAAAGATATTACTTTACGTGCACTGGATGTTCTAACGCAGGCAGATAAAGTCTATTGTGAAGATACGCGCATCACCAAAAAACTTTTCTCTCTGCATGGTATTCAACGCAAGCCTGACAGTTATCATGAACACTCATCTGACCATGTGCGGGCTGAAATTTTGCGCCAGCTTGAGGGCGGCTTGTCGGTGGCGCTGATCAGCGATGCCGGAACACCGCTGATTTCAGACCCAGGTTATCGTCTTGTTAAAGATGTGCGTGATGCGGGGCATGAAATTTTTTCAGTGCCTGGTGCGTCAAGCCCGATTGCGGCTTTAAGCATTGCTGGTTTTCCGAGCGACAGATTTTTATTTGCTGGGTTCTTACCGCCTAAATCTGCGGCACGGCAAACAGCTCTGAGTGAGTTGGTCGATATTCCTGTCACGCTAGTCTTGTTTGAAAGTCCAAAAAGGCTGACGGGGCTGTTAAAAGATATTGAAGCTGTAATGCCTGACCGCGAGGCGGCAGTGTGCCGGGAAATGACTAAAGCTTTTGAGGAGGTTCTTGTCGGCGCGCCAGCAGAACTGATTGAGACTATTGATGCCAATGCCTCTGCGCGCGGGGAAATTGTGGTGCTTATTAACCCGCCCGCCGCACGCGAAAAAATGTCTGAGTCAGAAGTGCGGGAAAGCCTGGGGGTTGCAATGAAAAGCCAGCCTCTGAAAACTGCAGCGGCAAGAGTTGCCGCGCTTTCCGGCTGGTCTAAGCGAGATGTTTATCAATTGGCGTTAACGTTTTCTGATGAAGAAAATGAATGATTTTGACAGGTAAGAGAAAACAACAAAATAAAAAAATTCAGGCATATAGGCGCGGCATACGCGCCGTGATAATTGCCGGGCTTTATTTGACGCTGACAGGTTGGCGTGTTTTGGTTTGGCGTTGGAAATGTCCGTTGGGTGAAATTGATTAGGTTGCCAAAAAGGGAAAAGTCATCACTTTTATCGAGGTAAAGGCGCGCCAAAATGAACAATCTGCATTGGATTCGATTACAGCGCATCAATGGAGACGGATTTCAAATGCTGCTGATATATTTATGTCGCAGCAAAGGCAATACGCTGATTGCTCATGGCGGTTTGATGCGATTATTATTGTTCCGAGAAAATGGCCAAAGCGTTTTAAAAATATGTGGGACGATGAAGTGCATGGATTTTGAACAAGCTAAGAAAATAAAGATAAGACTGCGCCGACATAAGCGGCATACTGTGGTTTTTTTGGCGGCCTTATTGCCCTTCCTCATATCATACGGGTGCACGGTGCCGGGGACGATTGTCGGTGGCGTGTCAACAGTCGGATCGGCGGCGTTGAGTGCGCCCGGCTTTGAAAAGCGGGTAAACGATGCCGGCTTGATGGTCGCGGTGAACCGCGCGCTTTTGCAGGAAGACGATACGCTGTTGCTAAAAATCAAAATTGATGCGCTGGCGGGGCGCGTGATGTTAACAGGTACGGTACAGGATGAGATTGCCCGCACAACCCTGCGGAAGATTGTTGGCGACACGGCGGGCATTCGACAAATTTTTGACTATGTAAAAGTCAGCGAGCCCCGCAGTTTTTCAAAAGTTGCGCGTGATGGCCTAATCAGCGCTCGCCTTCGCACCTCTATGATGACTGACCAGGCAATCTCAGCAGTGAATTTCATCATCAGAGCCTATAGAGGTGTGGTATATATTCTGGGCATCGCCCCGACGGAAGAAGAGGCGGTGCGTGTCGTTAATCATGCTCGAACAATATCGGGCGTGGTTGAGGTTAAGCTTGAGTTTGAGACAGTGGATGAAATGATGTTGGCTTTTGCCGCCGCAGAAGAGCTTAGCAATGTTTCCACTGAAGAAGAGGCGCTTCGCCAGAGATAATTCGGATAAGTTAAATGGTTTTAAAAGTCGCAATTCAAATGGATCCCATAGAGTCGATAGATGTCGGTGGGGACAGTACTTTTGCCCTTGGCTTAGAGGCGCAAAAGCTGGGCTTTGAGCTTTATTACTACTTGCCGGAGGCTATGAGCCTGAGAGATGGTGAGGTCACGGCGCGACTACGTTCTTTGGCACTCAAAGACAAAAGCGAAGATTATTTTTCTGCGGGGCCGGAAGAGTTACACAATCTGAAGGATATGGATGTTGTTTTAATGCGCCAGGACCCCCCTTTTGATATGGCTTATATTTCTGCGACCCATATGCTGGAACAAATCTGCGACGAGACGTTGGTGGTCAATAATCCTGTTGCCGTGCGCAACGGACCAGAGAAAATTCTTCCGGTTTTGTTTCCGACACTTCAGCCGCCAACATTATTAACGCGTGATCTGAAGGCTCTGGAAGACTTTAGAAAAGAATTTGGCGATATCATTCTTAAGCCAGTTTACGGCAATGGCGGTGCTGGGGTTTTCAGAGTCACACAACAAGATGAAAATTTTTCTGCTTTAGTGGAAATGTTTATGGTCTCAAGCCGAGAGCCGATTGTTGCGCAGCAATATTTGCCTGATGTAAGGCAGGGCGATAAGCGGGTCATCCTGGTTGAGGGTGAGGCGGTGGCCTCGTTGAATCGTATTCCGCAACCCGGTGAGGCCCGCGCGAATGTCCATGTAGGTGGTCGCCCGGTGGCCTCCGAATTATCTGAAAGAGATATTGAAATTGCCGATACCATCGGCAGTTATTTGAGGGATAATGGAATTATCTTTGCAGGCATTGATGTGATTGGTGATTATCTCACCGAGATTAATGTAACATCTCCGACCTGCATCCGCGAAATTGCAGACTTCGGCGGTCCGGATGTTGCCAAGCTCATTTGGGATGCAATTGAGGTCAGGCTAAAGCGGTGACGTTTCAAATAGCCCTATCGAAAGGCTCCGGGGTGTATTTTTTGTAGTTTTCCTGTTTTTCAAGTGCATCAACGGCGATTATTCTGGTGCCGCCACTTTTTGTGTCTTGCAATTCTGCATGAGGATAGCCACTGAAATTATTAATACGGACGACTGTCCATAAATTTTGAAAATTTGAGATTTCAAAATCTTTAGACAACCCCATCATGGACAGGATTTTTCTTTTATTATGGAAGTATTCGACAAAAACATCACCGATGTTTACTTCTATGCGTTTCTGGTTAAACATTACACAAGCTCAACTTTGCAACAAAAACATGTTAAAACTTATAACATAATTTTGAGCTAATAAATAAAAAACGCCTGCCTGATCGATTATATTTTAGTTCTTTTTCTAAGTGTATCTTTCCTGTTTTCCGGCAAATCGGTCTGGCCAAAACAAAAATGAATAATAATGGTCGCACGTATCAATACACTAGCCTTTCAAGGCATGAATGCCGTCAAGGTGGATGTGCAAGTGCATCTCTCCCCCGGCAAAATGGTTTTCAACACAGTTGGATTGCCTGATAAGGCGATCGGCGAAAGTCGTGAGCGGGTCAGAAGTGCGCTTTCGGCAATCGGATTGGGCCTGCCACCGGAACGTATTACTGTCAATCTTGCTCCGGCTGATTTACCAAAGGAGGGCAGTCATTATGATTTACCCATTGCGTTGGGGCTCATGGTGGCGATGGGTGCGTTACCGGCAGAAGCGGTAAAGGGGTTTGTTGCCATAGGCGAACTGTCCTTGGACGGTCGGATTGGCGGGGTTCCGGGCGCCCTTCCCGCTGCTATGGCTGCCATGTCTTGGGGGTTGGGTCTTATTTGCCCCGCCGACTGCGGCCCCGAGGCCGCTTGGTCGGGGCTTGCTTCGCCTGACAATCAGGGCATTGTCGCGGCCGATCATATTCTTCAACTGATTAATCATCTGCGCGAGACGCAAATTCTACCGCCACCTTAACCGCTCATTGAAACAGCTCAAATAGACATGCCGGATATGTCAGATGTGCGCGGTCAACCCCAGGCAAGACTGGCGCTTGAAGTCGCGTCAGCAGGGGGGCATAACCTTTTGTTTACCGGCCCACCAGGTGCGGGGAAGTCCATGCTGGCGGCAAGATTACCAGGTATTTTGCCACCCCTTCAATCAAAGCAACGCCTGGAAGTTACGATGATTAAGAGCCTGTCCTCCGGTGGGAGTGGCGTGAATATGGCGAGCCACAGGCCATTTCGCGCACCGCATCATTCGGCGAGTATGGCGGCGCTCATTGGGGGTGGGCGTCAGGCCAAGCCGGGTGAGATTTCTCTCTCGCATAATGGTGTCTTGTTTCTTGATGAATTGCCCGAATTCTCTCGTCAGACCCTCGATGCCTTGCGCCAACCTATTGAAACCGGTGAGGTAGAGATTGCCCGTGCTGAAGCGCATATTACTTACCCAGCTAATTTTCAGCTTGTTGCAGCCATGAATCCATGTCGGTGCGGTCACGCCAATGACCCCGAACTTTCCTGCCATCGCATTCCGCAATGTATTAACGAATATCTGGGCCGACTGTCGGGGCCTTTACTTGACAGGTTTGATATCCGGATTGAGGTGCCGCCTGTATCTTTGCGGGATATGTTGTCACCAGATAGTGGGGAGAAGAGCGCTGATATTGCCCAACGTGTTGCAAATGCTCAGAAAGTTCAGTTTGATCGTAATCAAGGTTGTTTGAATGCCAATCTGGATGGTGAACTTTTGCGTGACCTTGCAAGGCCTGATGAAGATGGTCAGGTTCTTATTGATAAAATCACTAATGAGGCAGCGAATTCCAAGCTCACGTCGCGGGGTTATAAACGCATAATAAGAGTTGCACGGACGATTGCTGATTTAGATGGTTGTGAAAACCTTGCCGCAAGGCACATCGCATCCGCCATGGTATGGCGCGGCATGGCATCGGATGTAAAAGAGTGACTTTATTTAAAAATCATATGCCGCAATTGCTGCCATATTGAGCAATTCGGAAGAAGTACACCCGATGCGAACAATTTGGACAGATTTAGACATCCCGACAAGCATTGGCCCAATCACAGTTGCCCCACCCAGTTCACCCAACATTTTTGTTGAAATGGAAGCGGAGTGAATAGCCGGCATGACCAACACATTGGCATTATCTTTGAGGCGGGAGAAAGGATACATGCTACGGACATCTTTATTGAGTGCTACATCGGCGGCCATTTCTCCATCAAATTCGAAATCAACGCAACGATGTTCCAAAATTTTGATGGCATCGCGCACATATCTTGATCTGTCGCCCTCAGGGTGACCAAAGGTAGAATAAGCGAGTAAGGCGACCCTTGGTTCATAGCCGAGCGCGCGCGCCGTTTGAGCCGTTTGTTCTGTAATATCCGCCAATTCTTCGCCATTAGGCATGTCATGTACATTGGTATCAGCAACCAGCACAGTTCGCCCGCGCGCCAAGATCATTGAAACCCCGATAACCCGTTTGCCGGGCATTGGGTCAATAACTTTGGTGACTTGTTCAAGCACGATTGAATAATTGCGGGTTACGCCCGTAATCATCGCATCAGCGTCGCCCAGCGCCAGCATGCAGGCGCCGAAAATATTCCGGTCATTACTAACCATGCGCATCACATCTCTTTCGAGGAAGCCATTGCGCTGTAGCCGCTCATAGAGATAGGCAGCATAGTCATCAACCCTTTCGGAATTGCTGGTGTTGGCGATTTTCAAATCATCTCTGTCGCCGAGACCGATTGACTTCATATTTTCAAGAACAATTTCGTCCCGCCCAATAAGAATTGGTTCGCCCAGACCCGCATCTTTATAGGCAATTGCTGCGCGGATAACCTGCTCTTGCTCGCCTTCGGCGAATATCATCCGCTTGGGCTTCTGGCGAACTTTGTTGAAAATAACTTGCAAAGAACCTGCCGCCGGGTCAAGGCGCGCGGATAGGCGGTCTCGATAAGCATCCATGTCCACAATTGGTTTTCTGGCAACGCCGGTTTCCATCGCGGCTTTTGCTACCGCAGGAGGGATATCTCTAATTAGGCGCGGGTCAAATGGGACGGGGATAATGTAATTCGGCCCAAAGCGCAGGCGTTCGTCATTATAAGCTGCAGCAACCTCATCGGGCACATCTTCTCGCGCCAATGCGGCTAGAGCCTCAGCACAAGCGATTTTCATTTCCTCGTTAATTGTTGTGGCTTGCACATCTAACGCGCCACGGAAAATATAAGGAAAGCCAAGCACATTATTAACTTGGTTTGGATAATCCGAGCGCCCGGTGGCAACAATCGCATCGGGGCGAATTTCATGCGCTTCTTCAGGTGTAATTTCTGGATCTGGGTTTGCCATGGCAAAAATAATTGGGTCTTTCCCCATTGATTTCAGCATCTTGCCCGTCAGTGCGCCCTTTACTGAAAGTCCGATGAAGATATCCGCACCATCCAAAGCTTCGGAGAGTGTTCGGGCATCTGTCTTGACGGCGTGAGCTGACTTCCATTGGTTCATGCCCTCTTCGCGTCCGGCAAAGATGACACCTTTCGTGTCGCATAAAATCGCATTATCTGACGGCAAACCCATCGCCTTTAATAGCTCTAAACAGGCGATACCCGCCGCGCCGGCGCCATTCATCACAACTTTTGTTTCTTTGATATTTCTTCCTGTAAGATGAAGGGCATTGATTAGGCCGGCAACGCAAATAATAGCTGTGCCGTGCTGATCATCATGGAAGACGGGAATATCCATTTCTTCGCGCAGCTTTTGTTCAATGATGAAGCAATCAGGGGCTTTTATATCCTCAAGGTTAATGCCACCAAAGCTAGGCCCCATATAGCGCACTGCGTTGATAAATTGATCGGGGTCTTCGGTGTCAATCTCAAGGTCGATACTGTCAACATCTGCAAAACGCTTAAAAAGAACCGCCTTGCCTTCCATAACTGGCTTAGAAGCCAGTGCGCCTAGATTGCCAAGTCCTAAAATGGCTGTCCCGTTTGATATAACGGCGACCATATTGCCACGACAGGTTAAGTCATAAGAGGCGTCGGGATTGTCTGCAATCGCACGCACAGGAACAGCCACGCCAGGCGAGTAGGCCAGAGACAAATCTCTTTGCGTCGCCATTGGCTTGGTCGGGTTGATTTCAAGCTTACCCGGCTTGCCACGACTGTGAAACCTCAGCGCCTCACGATCGGATATATTTTTTTCAGTTGAGTCATCCATTTAACACCTGCCTTGTTGATATTTACGGTGATGTGCGGATTATCACAAGCCCTGAGTTTATTTCGTTTTCATGTGCCTCTGATTTAAACAGATATTTTCCAACAGTAATTTTCCATATCGCATTTTCCATTGCTGGGTAGCTCTGCTAGGATAGCATTATGCTGAACGCCGAAAATAAAATGTTATCAACAAAGATAAGAATGCCGACTACAGATCAAAACATCACGCCAATGATGCGTCAGTTTCTGGACATCAAGGCGGGCCATCAGGATTTTCTCTTGTTTTATCGAATGGGAGATTTCTATGAGTTATTTTTTGATGACGCCATTACGGCGGCGGCGGCACTGGACATTACCCTTACCCATCGTGGCAAACATCTTGATGAAAACATTCCGATGTGCGGGGTGCCTTTTCATGCCGCCGAAAGCTATCTCCATCGCCTCATTCGACAGGGTCACAAGGTAGCGATTTGCGAGCAGACCGAAGACCCTGCCGAGGCAAAAAAACGTGGGTCAAAATCTGTAGTCCGGCGCGAGGTTGTGCGCCTCGTAACTGCCGGCACGCTTACAGAAGAGGGGCTGTTGGAGGCCGGAGTCAATAATTACCTCGCCGCTTTCGGTCAAACCCGACAAGAAGAAAACCCTGCCTTAGCCTGGGTGGATATGTCGACAGGCGACGTACAGATTTTTGCCGGAACATTTGAAGCTATTCAAGAGCGTTTGGCGGGTTTAATGCCACGTGAATTACTTTTGCCGCACAGTCTACAGCCAGAGAAACACGGTCTTCTGGCTGAAAGTTGCGGTGATGTGGCCGTTACAGAGCTTACCACCTCGCAGTCTAATTCTGAGTCCGGTCACGCGGCCTTGGTAGAGGCGTATCAGGTTAAGACACTTGAGGGGTTTGGTAACTGGTCGCGGTCAATGTATGCCGCAGGCGGCTCCCTGATTAATTATCTCACCCTCACCCAACTTGGGAAATTGCCGAACCTAAAGCCACCACGTTTAATGTTAGCCGATGATAGAATGCGGATAGATGCGGCGACCTGTCAGAATCTGGAAATTCTACAAAATAAAACCGGCGAGAAAAAAGGTTCTCTTTTTGCGGCAATTGATAAAACTGTAACGGGTCCTGGCGCTCGCATGCTTTCTCAAAGGCTTGCGGCGCCCTTGGCTCAAAAACATGCCATTGAAGGGCGACTTGATGCCATTAGTTTTTATGCTGGTCAGGGTGTCGAGACCACAAGGACACGTGAGGCTAAGCGCTCGATTTTAAAACAGACGCCCGATATGGCGCGTGCCCTTGGGCGCCTGTCACTGGAAAGATGTGGCCCGCGCGATTTGGCGGCTGTGAGAGACGGGCTGATGCAGGGCTTTGAATTGGCGGCGACAGCCCTGCCCGATATTATGTCCTGTCCGCCACTGATCGAGACGGCGCTGGCGGCAATTGCGCCCTCGCAAACATCCCTTAAAGATTTGTGCAAACATCTCGAAAAGGTGCTTGCTGATGAACTGCCCATTCTGACGCGTGATGGCGGCTTTATTGCTGCGGGATATCATCCAGGACTTGATGAGGCTCGGCGTTTAAGAGATGAAAGCCGTCGCGTGATTGCAGGGTTACAAAATAGCTACCGTGAAGATACCGGCATAAAAGCTCTTAAGGTAAAACATAATGCTGTGCTTGGTTACCATATTGATGTCCCGGCGGCACACGGCGATAGGCTAATGACAGCCCCTTTTGCCGAGACATTTTTTCATCGGCAGACACTCGCCAACTCGGTTCGGTTTTCTACTACAGAGTTGGCAGAGCTGGCCGGTCAAATTTCTCGTGCCGGTGAAAAAGCGACAGGGCTTGAACAGGAAATTTTTAAGGCCCTTTGTGGCGAGGTGCTGGCGGAAGCTGACGCGATCAGCCGCGCGGCCGAGGCTTTAGCTGAACTGGATGTGGCGTTGGCGCTCGCCGAGCTTGCCTGCGATATGGACTGGGTGCGTCCGGAAATTTATGGTGACAATCGTTTTTTTGTTGAGGGCGGTCGTCATCCAGTGGTCGAGACGTCATTGTCCGGACAGGGCGAGAGCGCCTTCATTGCCAATGATTGCCATATTCATGCCGATGATAAACAGAGTGATACGGGCAGATTATTATTGCTCACGGGGCCTAATATGGCGGGTAAATCAACTTATTTGCGCCAAAATGCATTAATTGCAGTGCTGGCTCAAAGCGGGTGCTATGTGCCGGCCGTGAAAGCAGAAATCGGAATCGTTGATCGTCTGTTTAGCCGTGTTGGGGCGGCAGATGATTTGGCGCGTGGGCAGTCAACTTTTATGGTCGAGATGGTAGAAACAGCGGCGATATTAAATCAGGCAGGCCCTGCGAGCTTGGTCATTCTTGATGAGATTGGGCGTGGCACATCCACATTTGATGGTCTCTCGATTGCATGGGCAACCGTTGAGCATATGCATGAAATTAACAAATGTCGTACCATGTTTGCTACGCATTATCACGAATTGACGGGCCTGTCGGAGAAACTCGATAAAGTAACGAATATCACTATGCGAGTTGCCGAATATCAGGGTGATGTTGTTTTTCTCCACGAGGTGATTAATGGGGCCGCCGATCGTTCTTATGGCATTCATGTTGCCAAGCTTGCCGGACTCCCGGCTCCTGTGATTGATCGAGCGAGAATACTGCTTGAAAAGTTGGAACAAAGCCGAGAACAGGCTGAGCCTGCTGGCGTGTTGGAAAACTTACCATTATTTGCGCCAGCGCTATCTGCAGAACAGGTGCAAGATAAGAAGAAGGATAGCCCAGCTGACAAGTTAAGTCAGGAAGTGGCTGAAATAGATCCTGACAGCTTATCCCCGAAAGAGGCGTTGGATTTTATTTATCGTCTGCGTCACATTTTGGATCAAGCATGAAGGTATAATTTTTCGGTTCGCGGCTTATGTATGTAAGAGGTTATGTATATAAAGAGGTAGTTGGATTTTAAGTGAACGGGCTCATGGAAAATAAAAAGTTAAAAACATTAAAAAGACCTGATACGGCTGAAAAAATTCGTAAAGCGTTTGATAAAATTGAGCGCAATCACGCGAATAAGCCTGATGATGCTCTCACTCAGTCAAGAGCTGCGGCGCTTGAGATGCTCAAAAAGAAGCTGTCAAAAGGCCATAAGCGGGCGCATGAAAACTTGCTCAATCGGGATTATCGGGGCGGCAAATGTGCCGAGGTTATCAGCGCCCTAATGGATGATATTATTGTTGAGCTGGCGCGGTTTGCTAATCAGCTTTTGAAGGGTAAGGATGGGCAGCCAATTTCATGTGCAATTGTTGCGGTTGGCGGGTATGGGCGTCAGCGCCTTGCCCCCGGTTCAGATATTGATTTGCTTTTTATCACACCCCAGAATGCAGATAAAGCCTGCCTAGAAGTTGTAGAATTTATTTTATACATGCTCTGGGATATGGGGTTAAAGGTTGGCCACGCTACCCGGGATGTAGACGATTGCATCTCTCAAGCTAAAGCAGACATGACCATCCGCACAGCGATGCTTGAAGCTAGATTTTTGACTGGCGATGAGGAACTGTTCACAAAATTTCGGAAAAAATTCGCCGGAAAAATTCTAAGCGGATCGGCGCGTAATTTTGTGAAAGCCAAGTTGGATGAGCGCGACCTAAGGCACAAAAGAAGCGGCGAAAGTAGATATCTGGTCGAACCAAATGTTAAAGAAGGCAAAGGCGGATTGCGGGATCTGAACACATTGTTCTGGATTGCTAAATATTGCTATGCGGTAGACACACTTGATGAGCTTGTCAGTTGCGGGTTTCTCTCTCGTGAAGAGCTGAATCTTTTTAAACGCTGTGACAATTTTTTATGGGCGGTCAGGTGCCATTTGCATTTTCTGACTGGGCGCGCTGAGGAGCGTCTGGGTTTTGACAATCAATCTGCCATGGCAGAAGCCATGGGCTTCAAGTCCACAAGTGGTCTTAATAAGGTCGAACGCTTCATGCGCCAGTATTTTTTAATTGCTAAAGATGTTGGTGATTTAACCAGAATTTTCTGTGCGCGCCTAGAAGCGGAGCAAACCAAGCCGGGCCGAATGGCGCGGTTGCCGGCGCTGTTCCAGCGTCAAAAACAGGTGCATGGTTTCACCATATCCGGCCAGCGCCTCACGATGGTGCGCTCGGATGTATTTCGGCGCAATCCGGTTAATCTCATCCGTATGTTCAAAATCGCCAATGATTATAAATTGCTGATTGACCCAAATACGTTGCGAGAAGTAACGCGCTCGCGTCATCTTATTGATAAGGATTTGCGAGAGAACCCTGAAGCCAATAAGTTGTTTCTGGAAATTCTCACCTCGCGCAACCACCCTGAGCGTATTTTGCGCCGTATGAATGAGGCGGGCGTTTTGGGTAAGCTATTGCCAGATTTTGGGCGGATTGTCGCCATGATGCAGTTCAACATGTATCACCATTATACGGCTGATGAGCATTTGCTCAGAGCCATTGGCATTTTGTCTGAATTGGAACGCGGCGAATTGGAGGATGACCACCCCCTTGCGCACCGCTTGATGTCACAGAATATCAATCGCAAGGTGATTTATCTGGCTGTGTTGCTACACGACATTGCCAAGGGGCGGCCTGAAGACCATTCGCTTGCCGGCGCCCGCATTGCTCGCCGCCTCGGACCACGCCTTGGTTTAACCAAAAATGAAACCGAACTTGTGGCTTGGCTTGTGGAATTCCATCTGGTTATGAGCGACACGGCGCAAAGGCGTGATTTGACCGATCCGCAAACCATTGAAGATTTTGTTTCAAATGTTCAGACCTTGGAGAGATTGCGGCATTTGTTGGTGCTGACTGTGGTTGATATTCGCGCTGTTGGTCCGGGTATTTGGAATGGCTGGAAAGGCCAGCTTTTGCGAGAGCTTTATTTTGAAGCTGAGGCACTGTTGGTCGGCTCTGCCAGTCATGCCAACAGGCCGCTTAGAGTTGCGAATGCTCAGAAAGAATTTCTGGATGTTTTGCAGATGAATATGCCCGATTGGTCGGAAGCCAAATGCAACAAATATATTGCGCGGCATCATGATGCCTATTGGCTGAGTTACGATATAGATACAAAAATCAAGCATGCGGCTTTGCTCTCTTCGGTAGAAGACTCTGGCTTTCAAATTGAAGTTACGGAAGATAAAAAACAGGATG
>QOQK01000035.1 GCA_003331985.1 PS1 clade bacterium
CTGTTTGTTGGACAGTGTTAGAAATGAGAACTCGGATTGTTCCATTTTCAAACTGCTGGATATCATAATCGCGCCACTTGGCCTCGCCAGATATTTGAAGATTTTCCAAGGATTCTCGTGGTTGCTTTTTAGGTGATATGGAAAATGAAAATTTCTCATCATTATTTCCATAGCGTTCAAGAAAATCCCCCGCCAAGCAATCCAACAGCATTTCGACTGAAACCCCGATTTCATCATCAATATTTAAGCGCAAAACCATGACTCTATCGACCTGACCAAATGTGCGAGGGTTGAACGAAACATGCGCGCTGGTTGTCACCGTCTTAACTGAAATTCGTTCATTTTCTGCACTGATAACATCATAGCCGCGCTGGTTAGTCTGCAACGCCATTTGACCACGGGTAATCATAGCTGCATATAACTCACCTATGCGCCCCGTGAGATGGTTTAATATAGCTGGAGCGACACCCCACTCCAATTCCTTCTCAAACCATCCAAGAGACTCAGCTAGGGATTGGATTATTTGTGTTTGTGAGAGAGCCATATCAGCCTTTCATAAATCATGACATTTCCAGATTAAATGGCAACGAAACGCTATAAAACTAAGACTGAATCATAAAACTGAGCAAATGGTGGTGGCCCCCGCCGGACTTGAACCGGCACGCCTCATTCGGCCGCAGATTTTAAGTCTGCTGTGTCTACCACTTCCACCAGGGGGCCAAGCTCATTGCTAGGTAAACAGAAACGTCCTATAGCACTTTGCTAGCGACGACTAAAGCCCGAAAAACCACTTCTTGAGAAATTTTGTCGCATTGTTATTTCTCATTGTGTAATCTGCAAATAACAAACATAAACAACCATGAATAATCATTCTGGAAACGTAAGATGAATTACATAGACGCATCCCGCGCCCCGCTTCTTAATAACGGTCAAATCAAACTTCACGGCCCTGAAGCTTTTGACGGCATGCGTAAAGTCGGGAAAATGGCAGCAGAATGCATTGATATGCTTGCAGACTTTACTAAACCGGGCATAACAACTGACAGCCTCGACAAGCTTGCCTATGAATTTATCCTTGACCATAAAGCCGTCCCGGCACCGTTAAATTATCGCGGCTTCAAAAAATCCATCTGTACATCCATTAATCACGTTGTATGCCACGGCATACCCGGTGACCGCATTTTAAAAGATGGCGATATAATGAATGTAGATGTGACACTGATTTATGATGGGTGGCACGGCGATCATAGCCGCATGTTCTCGCTTGGGGACGTTCCAATCCGCGCCAAAAAATTGATGGATGCAACCTATGAGTCGATGATGGCAGGGTTGGAAGCTATCCGCCCCGGTGCAACCCTTGGTGATGTAGGAGCAGCAATACAATCTCACGCCGAGGGTCAACGCATGGCAATCGTCAGGGACTTTTGTGGTCACGGTTTAGGGCAAGTTTTCCATGACGCCCCCAATATTCTTCATTACGGCATGACCGGAGAGGGTATGGAACTCAGACCAGGTATGATTTTCACTGTGGAGCCGATGCTTAATCTCGGAAAACCTGGCGTTAAAATACTGTCCGATGGATGGACAGCCGTAACCCGCGACCGATCACTTTCGGCGCAATATGAACATTCGGTAGGCGTCACGCCGGATGGGTGTGAAATATTTACTGAATCCCCCAAAGGGCTTCATCAACCTCATAAAATACCATCGCAATAAGGTTTATTTTGGCAAAAGAAAAACAACAAAAAACAGCCGACCAACACTACAAAGGACACAGAGACAGACTTCGCCAGAGATTTATAAATGGCGGAGCTGAGGCTTTACAAGATTATGAGATGCTGGAACTGATTATGTTTCGCGCAATACCAAGACGCGACATAAAACCTATGGCTAAAGATCTTATTAAAAAATTTGGCGACCTTTCAGGTGTTTTATCCGCTGATAGAGACTTATTGCGTGAGGTCAAAGGCATCTCTGAAAATGTCGTCACAGAATTGAAAATAGTTGAGAGCGCGGCCAAGAAAGTTGGGCAAAGCCGAATTATCAGGCGGCAAGCCCTTAAATCTTGGGATGACCTTGTCACTTATTGCCGAACAGCAATGGCTGAAAAACAAATTGAAGAATTCCGCGCCCTATTTCTTGACCGCCAAAACCAGCTAATAGCCGATGAAATGTTAAGTACCGGAACAGTTGATTATACACCTGTTTATCCTCGTGAGGTTATGAAACGGGCTATAGCTTTATCAGCTTCGGCAATGATTATTGTGCATAATCATCCAAGCGGCGACTCGACCCCGTCTAAAGCAGATATCCAGATGACAAAACAGCTTGATGAAATCAGTAAAAGTCTCGGAATAGTTCTTCACGACCATTTGATTATTGCCCGTGGCAGTGAGTACAGTTTTAAATCTGAGGGACTTCTGTAGATAAGTTTCCGTTTAGGCTGGA
Source organism: PS1 clade bacterium (assembly GCA_003331985.1). Taxonomy (GTDB): domain Bacteria; phylum Pseudomonadota; class Alphaproteobacteria; order RS24; family RS24; genus Micropelagius. Next base: position 2,449 of record QOQK01000035.1, read on the forward strand.
GAATCCTCCGGCAATCTGGTAAATCGCTGGTCTGGAGATAAAATTATGATTCCGCGTTATGCCCGACCAGAAATGGTCACTATCTGGGAGCCAGAAACCCGCTTTTCAATCTGGTTAGACATCGAAACACACGCCATGGATGCTATGGCAGATTTGGGTATTGTCCCAGCCGAGGCGGCTAAGGCTGTCCGGGAAAAAGGCGCGTTTGACGTTGAGCGTATCGACGAGATTGAACGAGAAGTTAAACACGACGTTATCGCCTTTCTTACCAGCCTTGCAGAACATGTAGGAGAAGAGGCTCGCTTTGTACATCAAGGCATGACGTCTTCAGATGTGTTGGATACATGCTTTAATGTTCAACTAACGCGCGCTTCGGATATTCTATTAGCTGACCTCGATGCTTTGCTCGCAGCGTTAAAAACCAGAGCTATGGAACACAAAATGACGCCTTGTATTGGGCGTAGTCATGCTATCCATGCCGAACCGACAACTTTTGGTCTCAAATTGGCACAAGCTTATGCCGAATTTGAAAGATGTAAAACACGCCTCCTCGCTGCTCGTGAAGAAATCGCAGTTTGTGCGATATCCGGCGCGGTTGGGACTTTCGCCAATATTGACCCGGCTGTCGAAACTCATGTTGCCAAAGCAATGGGACTATCGATTGAACCGATTTCCACTCAGGTCATTCCGCGCGACAGACATGCCATGTTTTTCGCCACACTCGGTGTTATTGCCTCAACTATGGAACGCCTAGCTGTTGAAATTCGCCATCTCCAAAGAACTGAAGTACTTGAGGCTGAGGAATATTTTTCTCCCGGTCAAAAAGGGTCTTCTGCTATGCCGCATAAGCGTAACCCTGTGCTAACTGAAAATCTGACAGGCCTTGCCCGTCTGGTGCGTGGAATGGCTGTTCCTGCAATGGAAAATGTTGCCCTATGGCACGAACGGGATATTTCACATTCTTCCGTGGAACGCATGATTGGACCGGATGCAACCATTACCTTGGATTTTGCCTTAGCAAGACTAACCGGTGTGGTTGAGAAGCTTGTTATCTACCCCGAACGCATGCAGAAAAACCTCGATTTGCTGGGGGGTCTAGTCCATTCTCAGCGTGTTTTACTGGCGCTGACCCAAGCCGGCACTAGCCGGGAAGATGCCTATCGAATTGTGCAGCAAAACGCTATGCCGGTTTGGCGTGGCGAAGGTCAATTTTTAGACTTGTTGAAGGCAGATGAAGAGGTCACGCTGAGTGATGAAGAATTGGAAGCTCTTTTCAACCTCGATTATCACTTCAAGCATGTAGACGATATTTTTGCACGGGTTTTTGACTAATTCAGCACCCGAAGAAGGCGGTTTGGATTGTTAGAATCACTTAGCGGGTTTATTTTTTGTCATACGCTGAGTTGGCAATGAATTGGCGATGAATTGGAAATCTGATGTCCCAAAGAAAAAAACTTTATGAAGGCAAGGCCAAGATACTCTATCAAGGCCCTGAGCCGGGAACTATTATCCAGCACTTCAAAGATGATGCCACAGCTTTTAATGCTCAAAAACACGAAGTGATTGAAGGTAAAGGCGTTCTAAATAATCGTATTTCAGAACATATCTTCATCCAACTCGACAATCTGGGTATTCCTACCCACTTTATCAAATCCCTAAACATGCGCGAACAATTGGTTCAAGAAGTCGATGTCATTCCGATTGAGGTTGTGGTGCGAAACTTTGCTGCGGGTTCTCTGGTCAAACGGCTCGGCCTTGAAGAGGGTACGCATCTCCCCCGTACATTGGTGGAGTATTATTACAAAGATGACGAACTTGGTGACCCCATGATTTCTGAGGATCATATCACAACCTTTGGCTGGGCAACCCCACAAGAAATTGAAGAAGTTTCAGGTCTTGCCCTTCGCATTAATGATTTTATGTGCGGGATGTTCAGCGCTGTCGGTATACGGCTGGTCGATTTCAAACTCGAATTCGGGCGGGTATGGGAAGAAGAAGCTATGCGTATCGTATTGGCAGACGAAATCAGCCCGGATAATTGCCGTCTCTGGGATATCAAAACAGGCGATAAGCTTGATAAGGATCGTTTCCGTCAAGATCTGGGTGGTCTGCTAAATGCCTATCAGGAAGTTGCAGCGCGTCTTGGTTTAATCACTCGTGAAAGCCAGGGTGGTACATCTGGGCCTGTGCTTATAAAAAATTAATTTTGAAAGTTCATTATGAAGGCGACTGTTAAAATCACTCTGAAATATGGCGTATTGGATCCGCAAGGCAAGGCCATCGAAAAATCTCTGGGACAACTTGGGTTCTCCGGCGTTAACGAAGTTAGACAAGGCAAGCTTATTGAACTGGATATAGACGCTGATACGCCTGAAGCAGCTGAAAAACAAATCACCGAAATGTGTGAGAAACTCCTCGCGAATACGGTCATTGAAAATTACGACATTCAATTAAATCTGGCGGAATAGTTATGCAAGCGTCAGTCATAGTATTTCCCGGCTCAAACTGCGACCGCGATGTTGCCGTCTGTCTTGAAGCGGCAACCGGCAAAAAACCGAACATGGTCTGGCACGGCAACAGCGATTTGCCTGACAGCGATGTAATCGTTCTCCCGGGTGGATTTTCCTATGGTGATTATCTGCGTTGCGGCTCAATGGCAGCAAACAGCCCGATTATGAAAGAAGTCGTTTTAAAAGCACAAAAAGGCACGGCAGTGCTGGGTATTTGCAACGGGTTTCAGGTGTTAACCGAATGTGGGTTATTGCCAGGGGTTTTAATGCAAAATGCTGACTTGAATTTTGTATGCCGCAACACACGTTTAATCGTCGATAACAACACCACGCCTTTCACAGGGCTTTATCAACAAGGTGAAGAAGTTGTCATTCCTGTGGCGCATAATGAAGGCAATTATTTTGCTGATGATGAAACACTGGACGAACTCTCCGGTGAAGGTCGGATTGTTCTGTCATATGCTCCAGAGGATAATCCAAATGGTGCCTGCAAAAACATTGCCGGCATATGCGATGCTTCAGGCCGTGTTTTGGGCATGATGCCTCACCCTGAACGCCGTGCCGAAACAGCACTGGGCGGTGAAGACGGCAAACGAATGTTTACAGGTCTGGTAGAGGCACTTTCATGACAGAAGATAGGACCCCACCTGGAACCGCTCATATTAATGACACGGAAATCACCCCTGAGATTGTTGCGGAGCATGGGCTAAAGCCCGATGAATATGAAAAAGTCGTCGCGCATATGGGGCGCACGCCTAACATGACAGAACTGGGTGTTTTCTCCGTCATGTGGTCGGAGCATTGTTCTTATAAATCCTCACGCAAATGGCTTAAAAAACTTCCCGTCTCTGGGCCTCAGGTTATTCAAGGGCCTGGCGAAAATGCCGGCGTGATTGATATTGGCGACGGGGATGCGGCAGTCTTTAAAATGGAAAGTCATAACCACCCTTCTTTTATCGAACCTTATCAAGGTGCCGCAACGGGCGTTGGTGGGATTATGCGCGATGTTTTCACGATGGGTGCGCGTCCGGTAGCTAATATGAATGCCCTGCGCTTTGGTGACCCAAGCCACCCCAAGACCCGGCATTTGGTTGCCGGCGTTGTTCACGGTATTGGGGGGTATGGCAACTGCATCGGCGTCCCGACTGTTGGCGGCGAGGTCAATTTTGATAGTTGTTATAATGGCAATATTCTAGTCAATGCCATGTGTGTTGGTCTCGCCCGCACAGACAAAATTTTCTATGCCGCCGCGACAGGCATTGGTGCGCCAGTAGTTTATGTTGGCTCCAAAACCGGGCGTGATGGTATTCATGGCGCGACTATGGCTTCTGCAGAATTTGATGATGCCTCGGAAGAAAAACGCCCAACAGTTCAAGTCGGCGATCCGTTTACTGAAAAATTATTGCTGGAAGCCTGTCAGGAGCTTATGGCGTCTGACGCCATTATCGCCATTCAGGATATGGGCGCGGCGGGGCTGACCTCGTCCTCTGTTGAAATGGCTGATAAAGGTGGTGTCGGCATTGTTCTCGACCTCGATAAAGTCCCGTGTCGTGAGACTCATATGACGGGCTATGAAATGCTTTTGTCTGAAAGTCAGGAACGCATGCTGATGGTACTTAAGCCAGGCAGAGAGTCTGAGGCTGAAGCTATCTTCTTGCGTTGGGGACTGGATTTTGCCGTGGTTGGTTCCCTCACAGATACCGGACGCATGGTGGTTCATCATGAAGGCCGAATGATTGCGGATATGCCGCTTGAACCCCTCGCAGATGGTGCGCCCGAATATGATCGCCCCTATACCCCAACGCCTCTCGCTCCTCATATAGACCCATCGCAGGTGGATGACACAAATATTACTGATGCATTGAAAACCTTGATGGGATGCAGTGAAATCGCTTCGCGTCGATGGATTTATGAGCAATATGACAGCATGGTTATGGGCGACACACTTGCAGGACCGGGCGGAGATGCCGCGCTGGTGCGGGTGCATGGAACTAAAAAAGCCTTGGCTATCTCCACCGATGTCACCCCGCGCTACTGTCTGGCCCAGCCTGTTGAGGGTGGCAAACAGGCTGTTGCCGAAGCGTATCGTAATATTAGCGCGACAGGCGCAACTCCTCTGGCTATTACCAACTGCTTGAATTTTGGCAATCCGGAACGCCCTGAAATAATGGGTCAATTTGTAGAATGTCTTGAAGGTATGGGCGCGGCTTGTGAAGCGCTCGATTTCCCTGTCGTTTCCGGCAATGTGTCACTCTATAACGAAACCAATGGTCAGGGCATTAACCCTACCCCCGCGATTGGCGGCGTGGGTTTAATTGAAGATTACGAAAAAGCTGTCGGTAATGCCTTCACACAATCTAATCAGTATATTTTTGTCCTCGGTAAAACCGAAGGTCACCTTGGATCTTCGCTTTATCAGCGTTTTATTTTACAAGATGATGCCATCTATGCCCCCCCCTCAGTTGACCTTGAGCTGGAGCGCAAACACGGTGAATTTGTCCGCGATTTAATTGATGCCGGTATTGTTAATGCGGTCCACGATATATCAGATGGCGGCCTTCTGGTTGCAGTGGCGGAGATGTGCCTGCCGCATAATGTGGGGTGCCACATAGATGATGACAACACAGCGAAATTCTGGTTTGGCGAAGACCAAGGTCGCTATGTGATGGTTGGCGATGATGCGGATAAGATACTCGCACAAGCAAATGCAAGTGGGCTTACGCTTACCTATCTTGGAAAAACTGGCGGTACGGAATTGACAATCGCAGAGCGCGTACACATATCTGTTGAAGAGCTACACGCCATCCATGAAAACTGGTTGCCAGACTATATGAAAACTGTGTAGTTCTGAGACTATAATGTTTTAAACGTGCAGGAGATGATGATGCCGATGACGGCCTCTGACATTGTAGACATGATTAAGGAAGCTATTCCGGATGCGCAGGTGGAAATCACTGATTTGCGCGGCGATGGTGATCATTATTCTGCAGTTGTGACATCTCAAAGTTTCAAAGGTAAAACCCGCGTTCAACAACACCGCATGGTTTATGATGCCTTTCAAGGCGATATGGGTAGCGGCCTACACGCATTGGCGCTTCAGACGGCTTTACCCCCTGCACCATCAGATGATAATTCTTAACTCAGGAAGACGAGACACTCATGTCAGATATTAACGGTATCATTACTTCAGAAATAACAGATAACGAGGTTGTCCTGTTTATGAAGGGGACACCTGTGTTTCCACAATGCGGGTTTTCCAGTCAAGTTGTACAGATTTTATCTTATCTCGGTGTTTCATTTAAAGGTGTGAATGTGTTGGATAATGATGAATTGCGTGAAGGTATCAAAGCCTTCTCGAACTGGCCGACAATTCCTCAACTTTATGTAAAAGGCGAGTTTCTGGGGGGATGTGATATCATTCGTGAAATGTTCGAAGAAGACGAGTTACGCGAATTTTTCAAAGAAAACGGCATAGACATGATTAACGTCTGATTTTCCTCTTAAATTAAGTGATTTCAAAAGGCACTTCGGTGCCTTTTTTCTTGCCCCGCCCCGCCGGTTTGTCTATAAGTCCGGCACACCCCGTAAAAACGATCTCGCTTGGTGAGGTTTGTGGTTCGCACCCCTGGAGGGAACCCGGGACAGGGCGTCCAGCCCTGTATTTAAAGGAGTTAAAAATGGCTGAAGTATTTGAAATTAACGCTGAAAAGCGCGAACGTGACGGCAAGGGGCCCGCACGTGCATTGCGTAATATCGGGAAAATTCCCGCCGTCATTTATGGCGATAAAAAAGACCCTGAAAGCATAACCGTTGAGCAACGCGACATCACGAAGCTCTATAGTTCTGGTCGCCTAATGTCCACATTGATCCAGATTGATGTAGACGGTGAAAAGACACGTGCGATTGCCCGTGACGTTCAGTTGCATCCGGTTAAAGACTTTATCCTGCATGCCGACTTTCTAAGGCTCGGTAAGGGCGCAAAAATTGCGGTTGAGATTGCTGTGAACTTCCTCAATGAAGAAACCTGCCCGGGCTTAAAACAAGGTGGTGTTTTGAATGTTGTGCGTTATCAGGTTGAACTGAACTGCCCTGCTTCTGAAATTCCGGAATTTATCGAACTAGACCTTGCGGAAGCCAATATTGGTGACTCGCTTCATATCTCTGATGTGAAACTTCCCGATGGTGTGGTGCCAACCATTGCCGACCGTGACTTTACCATTGCGACGATTGCTGCCCCTGCTGAACTGGATGATTCCGACGATGATGTAGGCGAAGGTGAAGAAGGTGAAGATGGTGCTGAAGGTGATAGTAGCGAGGAAGGCGAAGAGTAATCTCTTTGCTTTAAGCGCAAATGCTTTTGCTCGTTGGCCTTGGTAATCCGGGTTCAAAATATTCAAGAAACCGACATAATATCGGTTTTATGGCTATTGACCGGATTGCCGAGACTCACAACTTCTCTCCTTTTCGGAGCAAATTCCAAGGACAGCTATCTGCTGGGCGTCTTGGCGAAACAAAAACACTTTTGCTCAAGCCTGAAACCTATATGAATGAGAGCGGCAAATCCGTGGCAGAAGCTGTCAGGATGATAAAATTACCGCTATCCAACATAGTGGTGTTCTACGACGAACTCGATCTCGTACCGGGCAAGTTGCGCATGCGAACAGGTGGTGGCCTTGCAGGTCATAACGGCCTACGATCCCTGAAAGGGCATATTGGGGCAGATTTCCGGCGTGCCAGATTAGGTATCGGGCATCCGGGTCATAAAGACCTTGTTCTCTCTCATGTGCTGAAAGATTTCTCAAAAGCGGATAGAGACTGGTTACCCGATTTTCTGGATGCACTTGCCGAACATGCGCCTTTACTGGCAGTAAATGACGGGCTGGGTGAAGACGCGACGTATCAAAACCGTGTTCATTTAACTTTCCACGGGGATGAAAGCGTCTCAGAAGATAATAAGCAGACTGATAAAACTGAAAAGGGAACAGAGTAATGGGATTTCAATGCGGTATTGTCGGCCTGCCCAATGTTGGCAAGTCAACCCTGTTTAACGCCCTCACCCGCACTGCGGCGGCACAAGCAGCTAATTTCCCATTCTGCACCATCGAACCCAATGTAGGGGAAGTCTCGGTACCTGACACGCGTTTGGATGCCTTGGCAGGCATTGCCGCAAGCAAGGAAATTATTCCTGCCCGTCTTAGCTTTGTAGATATTGCCGGACTTGTGCGTGGCGCCTCCAAAGGAGAAGGCCTCGGCAATCAATTCCTTGGTAATATTCGTGAAGTCGACGCAATTGCTCATGTTCTGCGTTGTTTTGAAGACTCGAATATCACACATGTTGAGGGGGAAATTGACCCGCTGGCAGATGCCGAAACAGTTGAAACAGAATTGATGCTGGCGGATTTGGAAAGCCTTGAAAAACGTGAAAGTAATTTAAGAAAAAAAGCGACCACCAAAGACAAGAAATCAATTGAGGAATTGGAACTTGTCGATTTGGCCTTGGCAGAGCTTCGTGAAGGCCGTCCGGCGCGGCTGGTAGATATCCCTAAAGGGCGCGAAAGAGATTTTAAAAACCTCCAGCTGCTTACCTCAAAGCCGGTTTTATATGTTTGCAATGTTGAGGAAGACAGCGCGGCAACAGGTAATTCTTTGTCGGCTAAAGTCGCTGAAAGAGCCGCCGCAGAAGGTGCGGAAACGGTTGTGATTTCAGCACGAATAGAAGAAGAACTTGCTCAGTTGGACGAGTCGGAACGGCTTGAATATCTACAAAGCCTCGGATTGGAAGAACCAGGCCTCAACCGCCTTATTGAGCAAGGTTATCGCTTGCTTGATCTCATCACCTATTTCACCTGTGGCCCAAAGGAAACCCGCGCTTGGACCGTGAGAAGCGGCTCAACCGCCCCTCAGGCCGCAGGGGTTATTCATACAGATTTCGAACGCGGCTTTATCCGCGCTGAAACCACGGCCTATGAGGATTATGTGGCTTGCGAGGGCGAAAGCGGCGCACGCGAAACAGGCAAACTTCGACAAGAAGGCAAGGAATACATCGTCAAAGATGGCGATGTGATGCTGTTCAAATTTAACGTGTAAAGGCTTCCGACCCGCACCATCCCGCACAGGCACATAGCGCCACCTGTCAGCCCATTTATGCGCGACTTGATATGTCGGCGCAAATTAACTAGTCTGATAATGCCTATTGTTGAACGCAATAGGCGGGTTTAGCAACCTTAATACAGGCCGCAATTTGTATTGCGTATGTGGCTTATCGCTATCTTCATTTGTTGGGGACGTGCGTTAAGCCTTTTTTTATGAATTGCTGGAAAAATCGTTCACCTCGCGCTCTGCGCCGGGGTGACGGCAGAATATGGTTCTCTTAGGGGAACTCAATACGTCGTAGCCGATCCTGTATCTGGCTTGCTAACCCCCGGCACTTGCGTATCCGGTGCCACTTTGCTTTAACAAGAAAAACAAAGAGGGGCGCTAATGAACGAGACACAAGCCGATAATATTCGACATAGTTTATGGATTTTCCGCCTGCGCCGAAAAATTCCGCGCCATGTTTTTGTGCGAGATATTATGAGCGTTCAAGCCTATCGGGAAATTGAATATGGGCATGAAGCCATCAGCCCCGATATGCTGAAAAAATTTATCGAGAAATATGACCTAAAGCGCAAACATCTAACCACCGCGCCCGACTTTGCCAGCCTGCTCGACCACCCGACCCGCAAACTAATTGAATATCAGCGCGTTGCCATGAGCAGCACACAGCGCAAGCATCTCATGCACTTTCTGCGGGATTTTCTGCCATGCACCTATTAGGAAGTAACGGAATTAGTGCTTGTCAGCCCAAATGCGACGCATGGAGAAGAACAGCAATCCGGCAAACACCGTCAGGTATATTAACACCATAAAACCAGTTTGCTTGCGCTCTTCCAATTCCGGCTCAGCCGCCCAGTTCAGGAATGTCACAACATCATAGGACATTTGCTCAACAGAAGCAGCCGACCCGTCGGTATATTCAATCAAATCCTCAAGCAGAGGCGCTGCCATAGCAATTTTGCCGCCTGCCATATACGGATTGTAATAGAGACCATCACGCATTTTCATCCCAGCAGGTGGGTCTTCATAACCAGTCAGCAGGGCATAAATATAATCAGGCCCGCCAGAGCGCGCCTTCGTGATAAGTGACAAATCGGGTGGATAAGCACCCCCATTGGCGGCACGTGCGGCCTGAACATTCGGGAATGGGTTTACAAAGCCATCCTTTGGAAGACCCGGGCGATCGAACATGTCACCATAATCATCAGGCCCGTCTTCAACAGTGAAATCCGCAGCAATCGCTTTGACTTCCGGCGCGGTAAACTCAGGGCCACCGGGCTGGGAAAGATTGCGAAAACGCAACTGGTTCATGCTGTGACAGGAAGCACATACTTCCGTATAGACCTTGTAACCACGGCGCAGAGAGTCTCTGTCATACGTGCCGAACAAGCCTTTAAAGCTCCAATCAATCGCTTCAGGATGTTTGGCATCTCCGGCAGCTTCAGCCCCGGTTATGAATAAACCGGCGGTTAGCAGTGCGGAGAAAACGAGGGCAGATAGTCGATTCATGTTCATCTCACTTATTCAGTCAGCCGGTTATTCAGCCGGACTTGCAGCCGTCTCCGGCAGGATTGAGGCAGATATGCTCTCTGGAATTTCCATAGGTTTTTCAACCAAACCAAGAAGAGGCAGAATAATCAGGAAATGTGCGAAGTAGTAAATCGTACATATACGCGCCAGCGTGATGTAAACACCTTCAGCCGGCATGGCACCGAGATAGCCGAGTACAAGACAATTCACAACAAAAATTAGGAAGAATTGCTTGAACAGCGGACGATAGCGGGCTGAACGGATTTTAGATGTATCCAGCCATGGCAAAACGAACAAAATAAAGATCGCACCGACCATCGCAATCACGCCACCGAGCTTATCCGGAACTGCACGCAAAATCGCATAAAACGGTAACAAATACCACTCAGGCACAATGTGCGCCGGTGTTACCAACGGGTTAGCCGGTATGTAATTATCAGCGTGACCCAGCACATTTGGCGCGAAAAACACGAAATAGCTGAACAAAATCATGAACACGACCAGCGCAAACCCATCTTTCACTGTGTAATAAGGGTGGAATGGTACTGTATCTTGTTCGGACTTCACTGAAATCCCGACAGGATTATTATTGCCGGGAACATGCAATGCCCAAATATGAAGAATAACAACCCCAAAAATCAGGAATGGAATGAGGTAATGCAACGAGAAGAAGCGGTTGAGTGTCGGATTATCAACCGAGAAACCGCCCCATAACCATGTTGCAATGCTATCGCCGACCAGCGGAATCGCACCAAACAGATTTGTAATAACTGTCGCGCCCCACAGGCTCATCTGCCCCCAAGGTAGGACGTAGCCCATAAAAGCTGCAGCCATCATAAGCAGATAAATGATAACACCAAGAATCCATAAGACTTCACGCGGCGCTTTATAAGAGCCGTAATACATGCCGCGGAAAATATGAATATAAACCGCGAGGAAGAACATGGATGCGCCATTGGCGTGGATATAACGAATCAACCAGCCATGGTTCACGTTCCGCATGATATGCTCAACCGAGTTAAACGCATGGTCGACATGGGGCGTGTAGTGCATTGCCAAAATAATGCCTGTGATAATTTGCGTCACAAGGCAAAACGTCAGAATACCGCCAAATGTCCACCAGTAATTCAGGTTTTTCGGCGTTGGATAGTCAACAAAACTGTCATGCGCCAGCCTTAAAAGCGGCAGACGCGTGTCCATCCATTTGGTAAATCCATTATTTGGCTGATAGGTGCTTTCACCACTCATTTAATAATCCTCGATTGTTAGGGCGTTAGCCGATTTTAATTCGGCTGTCGCTGACAAATTGATAAGGCGGAATTTCTAGGTTTTTAGGCGCAGGGCCTTTGCGGATACGTCCTGATGTGTCGTAATGCGAGCCGTGGCAAGGGCAGAACCAGCCATTAAACTCACCAGCCTGACCAAGTGGCACACAGCCCAAATGGGTGCAAACGCCGACCATAACCAGCCATTCAGGGTTTTTGGCACGACTTTTATCAGCTTCAGGATCCGGTAAGGCATCAAGACTGACGTTCTTGGCATCGCGAATTTCGTCTTGCGTACGGCGGCGGATAAAG
>QOQK01000036.1 GCA_003331985.1 PS1 clade bacterium
GACGCTTATTCTAAGCATTGTTATGTTGTTTGAATTTGATGGTAGCCGCACAGATTTACAATTCCTTGAACAAGCTTCATGGCTCGGCGGCGGTATTGATTATGTTATGGGTGTGGATGGTATATCCGTACTCTTTATAATTCTAACAACCTCTTTGATGCCCTTATGTATTCTTGCTTCATGGGAATCCATTAAAACGCGCATACGTGAATATATGGTTGCATTTCTTGTGCTGGAAACTCTGATGATTGGTGTGTTTTGCGCGCAGGATTTGTTGCTCTTCTACCTTTTCTTTGAGGCCGGTTTAATCCCGATGTTCTTAATTATTGGTATCTGGGGTGGGGCAAGACGCGTTTATGCAAGTTTTAAATTCTTTCTCTATACGCTGCTTGGGTCCGTACTTATGCTACTGGCGCTGATTTATATGTACTGGCAGGTTGGCACGACCAATATGACAGCACTCGCAAATTTCCAGTTTTCAAGCACAGAGCAAACCTGGCTTTGGCTGGCTTTCTTTGCCAGTTTTGCCGTCAAAATGCCAATGTGGCCCGTTCATACGTGGTTGCCTGATGCGCACGTGGAGGCGCCGACAGCTGGCTCAGTTATTTTGGCAGGTGTGTTGTTGAAAATGGGCGGGTACGGATTTTTACGTTTCTCACTGCCTATGTTCCCGCTGGCCACCGACATGTTCACTGAGTTTGTTTTTGCATTGAGTGTGATTGCAATCATATATACCTCACTTGTTGCGCTTGCACAGGAGGATATGAAAAAGCTTATTGCCTATTCATCTGTTGCTCATATGGGGTTTGTTACCATGGGAATTTTTGCGGCCACTCAGCAAGGTGTTCAGGGCGCAATATTTCAAATGCTTTCACATGGTTGGATTTCCGGTGCGTTGTTTTTGTGTGTCGGGGTAATTTATGATCGTATGCACACACGCGAAATAGCCGCCTATGGTGGGTTGGCAAATCGTATGCCGATTTATGCTGCTGTTTTTATGCTCTTTACAATGGCGAATGTTGGTCTGCCGGGAACTTCAGGGTTTGTTGGAGAGTTTTTGACCATTATTGGTACTTTTCAGGTTAATACATGGACAGCGTTATTGGCGACAACAGGAGTTGTTCTCTCAGCTTGCTATGCCTTGACCCTGTATCGAAAAATTAGTTTTGGCGAGTTGGAGAACGAGGCTCTTCAATCCATTACAGATATGAATAGCAGAGAAATAGCCGTTATTGCAGCCCCGGTTGCCGCAACGATTATCTTTGGTGTCTGGCCAGCGCCTATTCTGGATCTTATTTCTGCTTCTGTAGAATTACTTCTTACAAATTACCATGACGCACTGACAGGGGTTGGCAATTAACATGATGCTACAATTAGACATAATGGCCATATTGCCGGAGCTTATTCTGTTTTTTGGCGCTATGGGTTTGCTGATGGTTGGGGTGTTCAGCTCATCAAATCTTAGTCGTCCAATCAGTTGGGGTAGTATTTTTTTGCTACTGGTTGCGGCTATCGTTGTGTTGTTTCAACCATCAGAAGCACGATTTGCCTTTAACGGCGCCTTGTTGATGAATGATTTTACAGCCCTGATGAAGGCAATGACTTTCATTGCTGTTGCCGCATCGCTTGTGCTGGCGCATGACTTCATGCATCAGGAAAAAATTGAACGCTTTGAGTATCCAGTTCTGGTTCTTTTAGCGAGTTGTGGCATGTCTATTATGATTTCTGCCAATGACTTAATCGCTGTCTATATGGGGTTAGAGCTTCAAAGCCTTGCACTTTATGTGGTCGCTTCTATTAATCGTGACTCGGTTAGATCCACCGAAGCTGGGCTAAAATACTTTGTGCTGGGTGCGTTGAGCTCCGGCATGCTGTTGTATGGTGTCTCGCTGATTTATGGCTTTTCCGGAACTGTCAATTTTCAGGAATTGGCGAGCCTTGGCTTTACGGGGAATGATATTGGTTTGATTTTCGGCATGGTCTTTTTGATGGCCGGTCTTGCTTTTAAAATTTCTGCTGTTCCATTTCATATGTGGACGCCGGATGTATATGAAGGTGCGCCTACGCCTGTAACAGCTTTTCTAGCAGTTGCGCCTAAGTTGGCGGCCATGGCACTCTTTATGCGGGCGGTAATTACTATTTTCCCGCAGGCGCAGGATGCATGGCAGCAAATTATTATTTTCATGTCCCTCGCCAGTATGGTTTTGGGTTCACTTGCTGCGATTGGGCAGCAAAGCATTAAGCGTTTGATGGCTTATTCCTCTATCGGGCACATCGGGTTTGCGCTGGTCGGTTTTGCAGCCATTGCCGGTGAAAACAGCGCCGAAGGCGTTAGCGGCGTGATTATTTATATCATCATCTATTCAGTTATGACGATTGGCACTTTTGCTTGTATTTTGTCTATGCGCCGGTCGCAGGGCATGGTTGAACAAATTGATGATTTGTCCGGTCTTAGTCAAACGCGCCCGTTCATGGCATTTTGTTTAGCCGTTTTCATGTTTTCTATGGCGGGTATTCCACCTTTGGCGGGTTTTTTCGGCAAGTTTTATGTCTTTAGAGCGGCAATTAATGCTGAGCTATATACGCTGGCAGTTTTGGGTGTTCTGACAAGTGTCATCGGCGCCTATTATTATCTTCGCATTGTGAAAATCATGTATTTGGATGCACCTGATGATGAGGTGAATCTCCCTATGCCAAGAAATCTAAGTCTTCTGGCGGGAGCTTCAGCTTTTTTAATGGTTTTATTTTTCATATATCCGAAGCCACTGGTTTCAGTCGTGGACAATGCTGCCGATGCGTTCTTGGAAATAGATGTTCAGCCTGGCTATGTGCATTATCAGGATACAGCTAAATGACCTTGTCTGAATTTCCGGTGGTATTTCCACCAGATTTTCCGGACGCCACAGGTCTTATTCATTTAACTGAAACCGGCAGTACCAATGATGAGGCGCGTCGCCTTTTTGCTGCTCAACCTGAAGGCAATGTATCGCCTGTTTGGATAATGACAGACAGGCAGATTTCGGGTCGTGGGCGTATGGGACGAAATTGGTCATCGCCTGAGGGTAATCTTATGACAAGCCTAATGTGTAAGCCTCGATGTGATCTTAGTACTATGGGTCAACTTGGGTTTGTCGCCGGACTGGCGGTTCAAGAGAGTATTCAAGAAATGACGACACTCTCTGCAAAGCTTAAATGGCCAAATGATGTATTGATAGAGGGCGCGAAATGCGCTGGCATTCTGTTGGAAACGCTCTCAAATGAGGCGCAAGAAATCGGTCTTGCTATTGGTATTGGTATTAACCTCCGGCATCATCCGATAGACACCCCTTATCGGGCAATTTCTCTTAATGCAGCGGTGGGTGTTTCTCCGACAACGAGAGACATGATAAGGGTTCTTGCGCTTCACTTCGATCGGTTGCGTGTTTTGTTGGAGAGTAGGGGGTTTTCTGCCATTCGTACCTTATGGCTAGAACAAGCTTACGGCATTGGGAAGGAAATAACAGCTGTCCTGACCAATGAGAGCTTAACGGGTGTTTTCAGAGATATTGACGCAGAGGGAAGACTTTTACTTGAAAAAAGTGATGGCAGCATCCACCTCATTGCAGCCGGAGATATTTTCTTTGGGGCAACTAAAGGTAAGATAAATGACTGAAAGTTCAGAGACAGAACGACGAGAAGATGTAGTGTTTGTTCCGCTTGGCGGGACGGGCGAAATAGGGATGAATATGAATCTCTATGGATATGGTCTGCCGGGAAACCGCGACTGGATAATGGTAGATGCAGGCGTGATGTTCGGCGATGAGAGAGAGCCGGGTATCGATGTCATTCTTCCCGATACACGTTTTATCGAACAACACAAGAAACGCCTGAAGGGTTTGGTATTAACCCATGGGCATGAAGATCATATTGGTGCCGTTGCATATCTCTGGCCGCGTTTGCGATGTCCCGTTTTTGCAACGCCGTTCACTGCCGAATTGGTTCGCGGCAAACTGCTTGAAGCTGGTTTAGAAGATCAAGTTGAATTAAATATTCTGCCTTTGAATAGCCAAATAACACTTGGTCCTTTTGACATTGATTTAATCGGTCTTACACATTCTATTGCAGAGCCTTGCGCATTGGCTATTCGCACACCGGTTGGCAATCTTCTTCATACCGGCGATTGGAAAATTGACCCTGCGCCACAAATCGGCAAGGTCACAGATGTTGAAAAGCTAAAAGCTTTTGGAGAAGAGGGTATCGAGGCGATTATTTGCGACTCGACAAATGTATTATCCCCCGGAACGTCAGGCTCAGAGTCATTGGTTGCCGAGTCACTTGCTGAAACTGTTAAGCATTGTAAGGGTCGTGTTGTAATTACGACATTTGCGTCTAATGTAGCGCGGCTTTCGGCTATCGGGAAGGCTGCCAGTAAAAATGACCGACATATAACTATGCTTGGTCGTGGCATGTTTCGAATATTTAATGCGGCACAAAAAACCGGATATTTGAAAGACTTCCCTTCACTCGTCGATGAGCAGGAGGCAGGTTATTTGCCACCTGACAAAACACTTATTGTTTGCACCGGCAGTCAGGGTGAGACGAGGGCAGCGCTGTCTCGGTTGGCGGCGGGGCAAAATTCACACCTTGTTTTGGAGCCGGGAGACACAGTTATTTTTTCTTCAAAAATGATACCTGGGAATGAGACTTCAGTGATGGAATTACAAAACCGCTTGGCAGCCATAGGTGTTGAGGTGCTGACGGGAAGCGATGGTCTGTTGCATGTTTCCGGTCATCCTAATCGTGATGAACTGATTGAGATGTATGGCTGGGCTAAGCCAAAGGCTGCAGTGCCTGTGCATGGTGAGTTCAGACACTTGCTGGCTCATGAGAAATTGGCAAAAGATCTGCAAGTGCCGCAGCCTATCTGTGTGCGAAATGGAGATATGGTAAGACTTGCTCCCGGTAACGCTGAGGTTGTTGACAGAGTTTATTCGGGGCGACTGCATCTTGATGGCGATGTGTTTATGCCGGCGGATGAGTGCCCATCACGTGAAAGGCGAAAACTTTCCTTCAATGGATTTATCGCGGTCAGTTTGGCGCTGGATAAAGCCAGTCGGCTGGCAGGTACTCCGGGTGTGGTCTTGATGGGTCTACCGGATGATGATGGTCTGGGTATTAGCCTTGAAGATTGGGTTTTTGATGCGCTGGAGCGTGTTATTCCTGAAAATGGGAAAATCACCCCGAAGCGTGCTGAGCAGGAAATTTCCAAACAAGTGCGTTCAGAGATGCGGCGACGTTGTGGTAAAAAGCCTGAAGTTGCAGTCACTTTCATCACAGTATAAAAAAGAGACAAGAATTAAGGAGTTCATTATGATTGGTCAGTTAAATCACATCGCTATAGCCGTTCCAAATCTGGAAGAGGCTGCAAATGTTTACCGAAATATTTTGGGAGCCAAGGTCACTGATCCTGTTGCCTTGCCTGAACATGGCGTGACGACAGTCTTTGTAGAGTTACCAAATACAAAAATTGAGCTACTTGAAGCGCTGGGTGATGACTCGCCAATTGCCGGATTTATTGTTCGCAATCCAAAAGGAGGTATGCATCATATCTGTCTTGAGGTTGAGGATATTATGGAGGCGCGGGATAAGCTGATTGCCGAAGGCGCACATTTTGCAGGTAGTGATGAGCCTAAAAATGGCGCGCATAACAAGCCGGTTCTGTTTATGCACCCTAAGGATTTTTGTGGGACGTTGATTGAACTGGAACAGGTTTAATGATTGATATTGGTTTGACCTTTGGCATTGCCATATATGGCATGATTTGGTTTGTGACGCTTTTCACAGTTTTGCCTTTTGGTGTTGTCACCCAAGATGAGGCTGGCGACGTTGAACCCGGGTCGCCGGGGAGTGCCCCTGCCAATGTTCGTATCGGGCGCAAATTGCTTATCACAACACTTGTCTCGACAGTCTTGTTTATTATCGTTTACTGGCTTCTTACCTCGGATATTCTTGTCGGCATTTAGCGACAATCGGCGTATGATAAATAAAGGAAATTGAATGCGTCTATCTGCTTATTTTTTGCCGACTCTAAAAGAAAACCCTGCTGAGGCGCAGATTGCATCACATAGGTTAATGTTGCGTGCCGGGCTAGTACGTCAGGCGAGTGCCGGTATTTATAGCTGGTTGCCTCTCGGTCATCGTGTATTGAACAAAATCTCCGATATTGTCAGAGAAGAGCAAAACCGGGCAGGTGCTCTTGAGATGCTGATGCCAACTATTCAATCTGCGGAATTGTGGGAAGAGTCCGGCAGATATGATGGTTATGGCAAGGAAATGCTGAGGATTACTGATCGGCATGACCGCCCTATGCTTTATGGCCCAACCAATGAAGAGCAAATCACGCAGATCGTTCGCGATAATGTACGCAGTTACAAAGATTTACCGCTGAACCTCTATCATATTCAATGGAAGTTTAGAGACGAAATTCGTCCGCGTTTCGGTGTGATGCGGGGACGCGAATTTTTGATGAAAGATGCATATAGCTTTGATGTCAGCGTAGATGATGCACGTATTGCTTATCGCAAAATGTTTGTTGCTTATCTGCGTACCTTTGAAAGGCTTGGTTTAAAGGCACTTCCTATGGCGGCGGATACGGGGCCGATTGGGGGGGATATGAGCCATGAATTTATCATTCTCGCTGAAACGGGTGAGTCTGCTGTTTACTGTCATCGTGATTTAATTGAACTTCCTGCACCCGGTGATGAGGTTAGCTATCACGACGATCTAACGCCAGTGATTGAGCCTTATATTTCCGGCTATGCAGCGACAGATGAAAAGCACGACCAAGCTGCTTTTGAGGCAGATGTTCCGGCAGACAAAAGAGTGGAAGCGCGCGGCATTGAAGTCGGACATATATTCTATTTTGCGACAAAATATAGTGAAGCAATGAAGGCGTCCGTCGCTTCGCCTGATGGGCAAAATGTTACGCTACATTGCGGCTCATACGGGATTGGTGTTTCGCGATTAGTTGGGGCTATTATCGAAGCTTCGCATGATGATGACGGCATTATTTGGCCCTGGGGCGTTGCACCGTTTCAGGTTGGCTTGATTAATCTGAAAGTCACTGATGAGGGATGTAATAAGGTGTGCGAGGATATTTATTCTCGCCTTACTGCGCTTGGGGTTGACGTTTTGTATGATGATCGAGATGAACGAGCGGGTGGAAAGTTTTCAGATATGGATTTAATTGGTTGCCCGTGGCAATCAGTTATCGGGCCACGCGGTGTTGAAGCCGGAGAGGTTGAGATTAAAAACCGCGCTACCGGAGAAAAAGAAACCCTTCCGCTGGGGGCGGCAATGGACAGGTTGGCATCTGCACCACCTGAAAAGAAGTAATGACAGGTTTTTTTAACCGATTTGAATGGCAGATTGCCGGTAGATATATTCGGTCTCGCCGTCGGGAAGGGGTGATATCGCTTATCGCCTGGGCATCTTTCCTAGGCATTATGATTGGTGTTGCTACCCTTATTATTGTTATGGCCGTGATGAACGGATTTCGGGCGGACCTGCTTGAGCGCATTCTTGGTGTGGGAGGGCATGCGGTTGTTCGTCCTTATGGTGGAGCATTTCAGTCACAAAGAGAGGTTGTTGATAGACTTGTTCAATTGGATGGGGTTCAGCGCGTAACACCTGTTTTAGAGGCCCAAGTCATGGTCTCGGTCGGCACAACGGCACGCGGAGCTATTTTGCGCGGCATTGATAAGGCGCTTATTCCTCAACTTCCAGTTTTGACGGATAATAAAGTGTTCGGTGATTTGTCCCGTGTAGGTCAAATTGAAAGCGCTGCTCCCGGCCTTGCCATTGGTCAACGCATGGCTGAGATATACGGACTTGAGATAGGCATGCCAATATCCTTGATAGCGCCGAAGGGGGCAAAAACACCTTTCGGCACAGCTCCCCGAGTGCGCCAATATTCTGTGGAGAGTATTTTTGAGGTCGGCTTGTCCGACTATGACGCCACATTCATCTTCACAGATATGGATACAGTATCAGCGTTAACCGGAACAAGTACAGATATGGCTGCGCTGGAGATAGTTGTGGCGCAACCGGACAAAATTCAGGATTTACGTCCGGCGATTGACCAAGCAGTCGGAGAGGCAG
This sequence comes from PS1 clade bacterium, assembly GCA_003331985.1. Taxonomy (GTDB): domain Bacteria; phylum Pseudomonadota; class Alphaproteobacteria; order RS24; family RS24; genus Micropelagius. Next base: position 8,140 of record QOQK01000036.1, read on the forward strand.
GCTGGGTGAGAGATTGGCAGCAAACCAATGCCGCACTTTCAGGTGCGTTAAAGGTGGAACGCAATGTTATGTTCCTTATCCTGACGATGATTTTGCTTGTAGCCTCACTGAATATTGTTTCAGGTCTGGTGATGTTGGTGAAAGATAAAAGTCGCGATATTGCTATTTTACGAACTATGGGCATGAAACGCGGGGCGGTCTTGAGGATATTTTTTATCACCGGTGCATCTATCGGTGTGGTCGGCACGTTGGTCGGTGTAATAGTCGGTGTGGTTTTCTGCCAAAATATTGAGGCTATCCGACAGTTAATTACGTCTCTCACAGGGACAGAGCTTTTTCCCTCTGAAATTTATTTTCTGAATGAACTTCCCGCTAAAATCATTGTTGAAGATGTGGTTATGGTAGCTGGTTTGTCTTTAGCATTGTCGTTTCTATCAACGCTCTATCCGTCTTGGCGCGCAGCATCACTTGCGCCGGTAGAGGTGTTACGAAATGACTAAGCGCGACACTGTTTTGGAAATCACTGACTTGCATCATCAATATGGTGATGCAGATAAGTTGGTGAAGGTGTTGAATGGTGTAAATTTTTCATTGTATCGTGGGGAGAATGTCGCTCTGTTGGGGCCGTCGGGAGCAGGGAAGTCGACCTTTTTGCATTTGGTTGGTCTGCTGGAGAGTGCGCATCACGGAAGTATTAAACTTCTGGGGCAGAATGTTGCCGGTTGTTCGGATGCTCAACAAACCCTTTTAAGACGACAGTCCATTGGCTTTGTCTATCAGTTTCATAATTTATTGGCCGAGTTCACGGCTTTGGAAAATGTAATGCTACCAATGCGTTTGGCAGGAAAGAGTAAGGATGTGGCACGCGAAAAAGCGGCAACATTGTTAAATCGGTTAAATTTAACCGAACGGCATGAGCATTATCCGGGGCAGTTATCCGGCGGAGAACAGCAACGTGTTGCTATTGCACGGGCGCTGGCTAATGACCCAGTGCTTCTACTTGCCGATGAGCCGACGGGTAATCTTGATCCCGCATCCGGTCGTATGGTTTTTGAATTACTGCTTGAAACAGCTAATGAACATGGTAGTGCGGCTCTCGTGGCAACACATAATCCTGAGCTTGCGACTCTGATGGATCGTCAAATAACTCTGACGGACGGCATTATTCATGCGTAAAATTATTTAACTACCTCTAGCTAATTGAAATTATTAATTATTATATTCATTGACAAAAAAGAACAAAAAGTGAACAATAATCATTCTTCTTAAATAGTTAAGGGTCAGGATTGATGATTGTGAAAGATTTAATTGCGTTGGTGTCGCTTATTTCCTTCGGGTATTTTGTTTTAATGATTGGAAGCTTTCTGTAAATAGTCGTGGAACCGGTGTGGGAGCGACATGGCATCTCCTACCAGACTTACCCACAATCGAATCCCCTCTTTGTCAGGAAAAACATCATCCATAGCCTGACAAGACTTAGAACTGATGGCACATTGAGTAAAGAGAAATAATGATGCCCATGACAGAAAACCCAACAAGCGATAATATGAGTGACTTAAAAGAAGAAGTGCCCGTTAAATTTATCCATTTACGCGCACATAGTGCATATTCCCTGCTTGAAGGTGCGTTAAAGCCTGAAGCATTGGCAAATGCAGCTTTACGTTTTGAAGCCCCTGCAATGGGGGTAACAGATCGCAATAATCTTTTTGGTGCGCTTGAAATATCAGAAAAATTTTCTGGTATCGGTGTGCAACCACTCATTGGTGTCACTTTATCACTTCGTGGTCTTGGGTTATCGGGTCGTGACCGCCATGACCTACCATCTATTGCGCTTTTCGCACAAAATGAAACGGGTTATTTAAATTTACTTTCCATTGTTAGCCGAGCCCATTTGGAGGGTGATGGAATTGAACCACCCGGTGTTACACTGGAAGATATTTCTAAAGCTGGTGAAGGTATTATTTGTCTCACAGGTGGACGAGAGGGGCCGATTGATCGGTTTTTAGGGTCGCAAAATAAAGCAGAAGCTGAAAAAATACTTCACCGCTTGCGCGATATTTTTGGCGATAATCTCTATATCGAATTACAGCGTTACGGGCTTCAAGACGATGAAGAAGTCGAAACCGGGCTGATAGATTTTGCTTATTCATATGACATCCCACTCGTGGCGACTAATCAGAGTTTCTTCGAGTCAGAAGATGACTTCGAGGCGCATGATGCCTTGATTTGTATTGCCGAGAGTACTTATGTGCGCGAAACTGAGCGTCGCCAGTTAACACCTAATCATCGTCTTAAAACACCTCAAGAAATGGTTTCGTTGTTTGCCGACTTACCCGAAGCAATAGAAAACACGGTTGAAATTGCACGAAGGTGTGCCTTCCGTCCGCAAAAACATGCACCTATCTTACCTGATTTTGTCGCTGGGGATGGCGGCCAGGGCGAGGCCGAAGAATTAGCGCGCCAGGCGCGGGCAGGGCTGGAAAAACGCCTTGCAGATATGCCGCCAGCTTCTGATCGAGAAACCTACTTTAAGCGGCTTGATTATGAGCTTGAGGTCATTAATGGCATGGGGTTTCCGGGCTACTTTCTGATTGTTGCCGACTTTATTCAGTGGTCTAAGCAAAATGGTATTTCAGTTGGTCCGGGTCGAGGGTCAGGTGCCGGTTCAGTCGTTGCCTGGGCATTGACGATTACAGATCTTGACCCCCTGCGTTTCGGGTTACTGTTTGAACGCTTCTTAAACCCTGAACGCGTATCTATGCCAGATTTTGATATTGATTTCTGCCAAACACGGCGTGACGAAGTTATCCGCTATGTTCAGCAGAAATATGGTGTCGATCAAGTTGCTCAAATCATTACATTCGGAAAGCTTCAGGCGCGGGCTGTATTGCGCGATGTTGGGCGGGTACTGCAAATCCCTTACGGGCAGGTCGACAGACTTTGTAAAATGGTACCTAACAACCTGGCCGCACCCGTAACCTTACAGGAAGCTATTGATAGTGAACAACGCCTCCAAGAGGAGAGGGATAATGACCCAGCTGTTGCTCAGCTGATTGAGATTAGTCTCAAACTTGAAGGTCTTTATCGCCATGCTTCCACTCATGCTGCAGGTGTGGTGATTGGCGACCGACCTCTGGAAAAGCTTGTCCCCCTTTACCGTGACCCGAAGTCAGATATGCCAGTCACGCAGTTTAATATGAAATGGGTGGAAATTGCCGGACTTGTGAAATTTGATTTTCTTGGTCTGAAAACACTTACAGTTCTGGAACGTGCGGTGGAACTTCTTGCTAAGACAGGGGTTGAGATTGATCTCGGGAAGTTAGCGCTGGATGATGAGAACACCTTCACCATGCTGAGCAGTGGCGATACGGTGGGTGTGTTCCAGCTTGAAAGTGCCGGCATGCGCGATGTTCTGCGCAAAATGCAACCGGACTGTTTTGAAGATATTATTGCGCTGGTTGCTTTGTATCGTCCGGGTCCAATGGATAATATTCCGCGTTATATCGCCTGTAAAAAAGGGGAAGAAGAGCCTGATTACATGCATGACATGCTGAAACCGGTGCTAGAGGAAACCTATGGTGTGCCTATTTATCAGGAACAGGTCATGCAGATTGCTCAGGTGATGTCCGGCTTCTCACTGGGCGAAGCGGATTTGCTCCGTCGCGCCATGGGTAAGAAGATTAAAGCGGAAATGCAGGCGCAAAAAAGTAGATTTCTTGAAGGTGCTACAGAAAATGGCGTTGATCAAAAAAATGCCAGTGCGGTTTTTGATCAGGTCGATAGGTTTGCAGGATATGGTTTTAATAAAAGTCATGCTGCAGCTTATGCGCTGGTAGCCTATCAGACTGCATTTTTGAAGGCGAATTATCCTGTGGCGTTTTATGCGGCGTCAATGTCGCTTGATTATGAAAACACCGACAAGTTACAAATTTTTGTTCAGGATGCACTGGCGCATGACATCAAAGTATCTGCGCCTGATATTAATCGTTCGGATGTGATGTTTGAAACGGGTGAGCAGGAAATCATCTATGCGCTGTCAGCGATTAAGAATGTCGGTCGTCAATCGATGATTGATTTGGTTGCCGAGCGCAGTCAAAACGGGCCTTATAAGGATATTTTTGATTTTGCTAAACGCGTTGGTGCTGTTGGTATTAATAGCAAACTCCTCGAAAACTTGATATCTGCCGGTGCATTTGATTGCCTAGAAACTGATCGTGCGCGGCTTTTTGATGCTGTAAAAATGCTTCTCTCAGAAGCTACGATTGCGCAAAATGAGAGAAAAGAAGGTCAAAGTAATCTTTTTGGTGAAGAAGAAATTTCCGAAAGCCGGACATTGCGGGAGGTCGCTCCATGGTCACCTGTTGAACGCCTGACCCGTGAATTTGACGCTATTGGTTTTTATCTCTCCGGTCACCCGCTGGATGATTACCGCACAGTATTACGACGTATGAATGTGTTGAGTTTTGAAGACCTTCCAAGTTCGGTTGAAAACAATGTATTGCTTGCGGGAACAATTGCTAAAATGGATGAACGTAAATCGAAACAGGGCAACCCTTTCGCATATTTGGGGTTGTCTGACCCCACCGGTCAATTTGAAACGATTGTGTTTTCAGAGGTCCTGAATAATAAGCGCGAAATATTAAGTGTCGGACAATCCGTGATTATTAGCGCGAAAGTTTCACGCGAGGATGACACAATTAGATTACAGGCCGAAAATATTCGTTCTCTGGATGAAGTGGTGGCTTCGGGTAATGATGCAAGCTTGCGTGTTTTCGTCGAAAACAAAACCGCGTTGCCATATATCAGGAAACAACTTGATGAAGGACGCAGTAAGAGTGACACGGATATCAAAATGAATTCTGCAAAAGGTGGGATTGTAACCCTTATCATGCAAAATGAGCGGCATGAGGTTGAACTTCGTTTGCCTGGGAAATATCAGATAAATCCCCGCATTTCGGGAGCTATCAAGGCTTTGAACGGCGTTTTGCATGTTGAAGATATTTAAAAGCCCTTAACAATGATAATTGGGGCTTGTTTTCCTGCCCGACCTGTCCTATACCCGCCGCATCACACACATGAGGATTGGTTTTGCCTAGTTGTAAAGCCCCTCCGGTGCCGAAGTGTTCGGCCCATTTCCTCATGGCGGATTAACCGGAGAAAGGAGAAAGAGTCATGGCTCTACCGGATTACAACATGCGCCAGCTATTAGAAGCTGGGGTTCACTTTGGTCACCAAACACATCGCTGGAATCCTAAAATGGCCCCTTATATTTTTGGGGACAGAAACGGCATTCATATTATCGATTTGGCACAAACCGTCCCGCTTCTGCATCAGTCACTTGTTGCAGTTCGTGACACGGTAGCTGCTGGAGGACGAGTTCTGTTTGTCGGGACAAAACGTCAGGCGACTGAAGTTATCGCGCGCACAGCGCAACAATGTGCTCAGTATTATATGAACACACGTTGGCTGGGCGGTACGCTGACAAACTGGAAAACAATTTCAAATTCAATTAAACGCTTGCGTGAACTTGAAAACTTGTTGGCTGAAGAGGCCTCTACTGGCTTCACCAAAAAGGAAATCCTGAATCTTACACGCGAACGCGACAAGCTTGAACTTGCGATTGGCGGTATCAAGGATATGGGTGGTCTACCTGATTTGATGATTGTGATTGATACCAACAAGGAGTCCATCGCAATTGCTGAGGCACATAAGCTTGGTATTCCTGTGATTGCTATTCTTGATAGTAATTGCAATCCAGATGGCATTACCTATCCCGTTCCTGGCAATGATGATGCAACGCGTGCTATCGAACTTTATTGTTCACTCTTCTCAGGTGCCGTGATTGACGGTATTGAGCAAGGCGCAGTCTCATCAGGTGTGGATATTGGTGCACAAGCCGAACCTTCGCCTGAAGCTGCTCTAGAAGCTCCTGCCGAGGAAACTCCTGTTGAAGAAGCTCCTG
>QOQK01000037.1 GCA_003331985.1 PS1 clade bacterium
AATATCAACGCGCCCATGTGCGCCGGGGCCAATTCCAATATAGGGCGCTCCCTGCCAGCACTGTATATTATGACGGGACTCATGGCCCGGTCGCGCGTGATTGGAAACTTCGTAAGCTACTAACCCCACATCGTGGCAGAGCGATTGCGTCACATCGTAAAGTCCAATTTGCACATCTTCTTCTGGCAAGAACAGCCGTCCCGCCTGATAGAGCTTGCCAAAATTGGTGCCCTGCTCAATCGTCAACTGATAAGCCGACAAATGATCCGGCGCCAAAGCTAAAGCGGTTGTAAGTTCTGCTTTCCAAGCGTCAACGGTCTGCTCAGGACGGGCATAAATCATATCCAAGGATGCATAATCAAAAACATCACGTGCCAACGCAAAGGCCGCAATTGCCTCAGCCGAACTGTGGGTACGGCCAAGAAATGAAAGCGCGGCATCGTCCAGCGATTGCACACCCATAGAAAAGCGCGTAATGCCCGCTTTCTTTAGGTCCTCCAACAATGACCTGTCAAGCCCGACGGGGTTAGCCTCAAGTGTAATTTCTGCATTTGGCGACAACCCCCAAGCAGAATTAATCTCATTTAAAACACCCTCGAGAATATCCGGGCGCACCAGAGACGGGGTGCCGCCTCCGAAAAAAACGCTTGTCACAGGGCTTGTGTAATCCGTCAAATTACTAAGATGTTGAATTTCTGCGGTATAGGCCCTCAGCCAACTATCCTGATCAACATTTTTGAATACATGAACATTGAAATCACAATAGGGGCAAATCGACAGGCAAAACGGCCAATGAACATAAATGCCGAGAGCCTCTGGCTCCCCCTTTTCTGATGCCTTTGCTGCCGCCGCGCCTAATCTTTCAGACATGCTGTAACAAGTTTCTGAAATGCTTCCGCCCGATGTGACATAGCATGTTTTACATCCGGCGGTATTTCACCAAAGGTTTTTGCCAGACCATCGGGTTGGAACACCGGGTCATAACCAAAGCCCATATCCCCACGCGGTGGCCAAACCAGTTCGCCAAAGACCTTCCCTTCAAAGCTTTCGCAATGACCGTCCGGCCATGCAAGGGTCAGTGCGCAGACAAAATGTGCCGTTCTGGGAGCATCTGGAATACGTGTTAGCGCCTCCTCGACCTTTCTCATGGCACGCTCAAAATCACGCCCAGCTGTTTCTCCCTTTTCAACATCCCCCTCAGCCCATCTGGCTGAATGTATGCCTGGTGCGCCGCCCAGCCCGTCAACCGCCAGCCCACTATCATCGGCAATTGCCGGCAGACCAGCCGCTTGTGCGGCGGCAAGGGCTTTTAGCTCTGCATTTGCAATGAAAGTGTCGCCGGTTTCCTCCGGCTCGGGCAAATCCAAGTCAGCCGCGCTGATTGTTTCGATACCGAATGCACGGACCAACTCATTAATTTCAGTTACCTTCCCGGCATTATGGCTGGCGACAATAAGTTTTCCTGATAAGACTTTTCGATTTTCAGACATGTAACGCCCCAGACATTTTAACTAAGAGATATTTTAACCGAGAGATTGCTTTTGTAACACGACCAGATCCCGAATACCCGCCTCGGCAAGCGTCATTAGAGCAGAAAAATCCTGCTGACTAAAAGGTCTTTCCTCAGCTGTGGCTTGAACCTCAACAAGTGAGCCACTGCCTGTCATCACAAAATTCGCATCGGCAATTGCGTTGCTATCTTCGGCGTAATCAAGATCAAGCACCGGCTCATCTTTATAAATTCCACACGATATTGCCGCGACATGATCGCGAATGACAACCGCGTTAGCATCAACGATCTGTTTGGTTTTCATCCAGTCAACTGCCTGTGAAAGCGCAACAAAAGCACCGGTGATTGAGGCTGTGCGTGTCCCGCCATCTGCCTGGAGAACATCACAATCGAGACTGATTTGATTTTCGCCCAGCGCGGCGAGATCTGTAACGGCGCGAAGAGAGCGACCAATAAGGCGCTGAATTTCTTGTGTGCGTCCTGATTGTTTACCCGCTGATGACTCGCGGCGCATGCGGTCAGATGTAGATCGGGGTAACATACCATATTCTGCAGTAACCCAGCCCGTACCAACATTTCTGAGCCATGGCGGTACCCGTGTTTCAACGCTTGCTGTGCACAAGACATGTGTATCGCCCGCTTTTATCAAACAGGACCCCTCAGCATGTTTGGCAACACCCGTTTCGAGCGTGACAGATCGCAATTGATCATATTGGCGACCTGATGGTCTTATCATTTGTGTCATTAACAGTCCTGTTCGTTGAAAAGTAAAATTTAGTCATCTGTTTAGCGGCTGGATGGAACATCAGCAAGAGTGAATAAATCCTAAAGGTTGAACTCGCGCGTCATACCTCCTAAATAAGATGTTCTGAAAGCCAAATCAGATAATTTAGGGAATTAAATGATGAGTCACGAGAACGACACCGACAAAAACATGGAAGATCAAGAGGCCCCTAAGGCGGAAACTGATACCGCTCAAGCCAATACATCTGATGCCGACACAATTAATGCTGAAACTGAGGCGGCTTCTGCCCCTGATGAGCAACCCTCTGAACAACCCGCACCAGAAGAGAATAAAGAAGAACATAAAGAAGAGCCCGAAGAAATTGATCCCGAACAGCAAATCGCGGATTTGAACGAGAAGATGCTCAGGCTGGCTGCTGAACTTGAAAATACCCGTCGCCGCGCTGAGCGTGATAAGTCCGATGCGCTTAGATATGGGGTGACAGGTTTTGCCCGCGATATGGTTTCCGTCGGCGATAATCTGACACGCGCCCTCAACGCAATAGAAGAAACTGACCGCGAAGGATTGTCTGACAATATGGTCAATCTACTAGAAGGCGTTGGCGCAACCCAGCGCGACTTAATGGCCGCATTGCAGCGCAATGGTTTAAAGCCGATTGCCCCAGAAGGTGAAAAATTCGACCCTAATTTCCACGAAGCTATGTATGAAGCCCCCGGTACTGGGCGGGATAGCGGCACGATTATCGAAGTTGTAGAAATCGGTTATATGATTGGTGAACGCCTGCTTAGACCTGCAAAAGTTGGTGTTGCAAAAGACGGTTAAACATTTACGGTTATATTAGGCTTCGCTTAAGCCGGATTTACCCGCCGCAACGTTAAGTTCACCCGACCGCCCCCTTCAATATATTCGCCAACAAGCTGTGACGAATCCGGCATGATGCGGTCAATACCATGAAAGCTCAGCCGCGACTCGCCTTTCAGAATAACCACATCACCCGAATTGAGCTTCACTGATTGCGTGGGGCCTTTTCTGGTTTTGCCACCAACCCGAAACCGTGCGGAGTCACCGAGCGAGAACGACAAAACCGGAAAATCCTTATCTATCTCGTCACGGTCCTGATGCAGCCCCATTTTCGCACGTGAACCTTGATACAAATTAATCAGACAACATTCGGCTGGCACATCAAGACCTGTTAAATCCGACCATGCCGCCTGCAAAATATCAGGCAAGGGGGGCCATGCTTCGCCTGTTTCAGGATGAACCTCTTGATATCGGTAGCCATTAACATCGGAAACCCAACCCAACGGCCCGGCATTTGTCATAACAATTGACCATGGCTGATTGGTGCGCGGCATTCGGGGCTTAAAAAAAGGTGCTACCCCGATTATAGGCATTAAGGCGGCCAAAACAGCTCTCTGTTGAGTGGGCGACCAATATTCAGGAATATATTTTGCGTGATTTAAGTCCATTAATGATACCAAAGCTTAGTTTTACCCCAAATTAGGGTGATTAAATTTTTTTGGGCTACGGCCTTGTAGTCCCACAACCCCATCCTTATATAATTCTCAATTGCCCTTGATAAAGGCAAAATATGAAACTGTTTCAGCAGTCTAAAGCCTTTTTAGAAGACTTCAGATTGCTTTAAACAAGCTTAAACATGAATTTTAGACGACTAAAGTGAATAGGTGGAACAATGGGTAAAGTTATCGGAATCGATCTGGGAACCACAAACTCCTGTGTTGCTGTTATGGACGGCAAAACCCCTCGTGTGATTGAAAACTCAGAGGGCGCAAGAACAACGCCCTCCATGGTTGGTTTTGCAGAAGACGGAGAAAGACTGGTCGGGCAACCATCGAAACGTCAGGCTGTCACCAACCCGACAGATACAGTTTTTGCCGTAAAAAGACTCATTGGTAGACCTTTCAAGGACCCCGCCACACAAAAAGATATTGAAATGGTTCCCTTCACCATTTGCCCAGCTGACAATGGCGATGCTTGGGTTGAGGCGCGCGGTGAACAATATTCCCCATCGCAAATTTCAGCGTTTATTTTGCAGAAAATGAAGGAAACAGCCGAAAGCTATTTGGGTGAAAAAGTCGATCAGGCAGTTATCACTGTGCCTGCCTATTTTAATGACTCCCAGCGTCAAGCTACAAAAGATGCCGGTAAAATTGCCGGTCTAGAAGTGCTGCGTATCATCAACGAACCGACAGCCGCATCTCTTGCTTATGGCATGGAGAAAAAAGAGGGTCAGACCATTGCTGTTTATGACCTTGGCGGCGGGACATTTGATGTGTCCATTCTTGAAATCGGTGATGGTGTTTTTGAAGTGAAAGCTACCAATGGCGACACCTTCCTCGGTGGCGAAGATTTCGATAACGTCATTCTAGATCACCTTGCTGAAACATTTCAAAAAGAGCAGGGCATTGACTTGCGCGACGACAAGCTCGCCCTTCAACGCCTAAAAGAGGCCGCTGAAAAAGCTAAGATTGAGCTTTCTGCCTCCACTCAGACAGAAGTGAACCTCCCCTTCATCACGGCCGATCAATCAGGGCCGAAACACTTGAACACCAAAATAACCCGTGCCGCACTTGAAGGCATGGTAGATGAATTAATTCAACGCACCAGAAAACCATGTGAAGAAGCCATGAGTGATGCCGGCATATCTGCCGGTGAGATTGACGAGGTCGTGCTGGTCGGTGGGCAGACCCGTATGCCTAAAATTCGCGAGTTCGTGAAGAATGCATTCGGTAAAGAGCCCAATATGAGTGTGAATCCGGATGAAGTGGTTGCCATGGGCGCCGCAATTCAGGCCGGTGTATTGCAGGGCGATGTAAAGGACGTCCTTCTTTTGGATGTGACGCCCCTGTCTTTGGGTATTGAAACCTTAGGCGGCGTTTTCACCCGTCTGATTGAGCGCAATACAACAATCCCGACCAAAAAGTCTCAAGTTTTCTCAACTGCTGAAGATAACCAGTCAGCTGTAACCATCGCCGTTTATCAGGGCGAGCGTGAGATGGCGAAAGACAATAAAGCACTTGGCCAGTTTAACCTTGAGGGCCTGCCCTCCGCTCCGCGCGGTGTGCCGCAAATCGAAGTTGCCTTTGATATCGACTCAAACGGCATTGTGAATGTTTCGGCGACTGACAAAGCCACCGGGAAAGAGCAAGCCATCCGCATTGAAGCCTCTGGCGGTCTTTCTGATGATGACATCGAAAATATGGTCAAAGACGCAGAAGCGAATGCCGAGGCCGATAAAACCCGCCGCGAATCTGCTGAGGCCAGAAATAATGCTGAGAGCCTTATTCATGCTACAGAAAAAACAATCTCCGAAAACGAAGACAAAATCGAATTGGCTGATAAAGATGCAGCCGAGATAGCGGTTTCCGATTTGCAGACGGCGCTGGAAGGCGAAGATTTAGATGATATTAACGCCAAAGCTCAGGCCCTCAGTCAGGCCGCAATGAAAATTGGGGAAGCGGTTTACAAAGCTCAACAAGAAGCTGAGGCCGCCGGCGATGCCGCTTCTGACGCTCAAACAGATGGTGAAGATGTTGTCGACGCTGACTTTGAAGAAGTGAGCAATGACGACTCAGATGAAGAACAGAAAGTATCCTGACAGATCTCCGGAAGCCGATGACTGTCTGACATGCTGACGACATGCGCCCTCACAGGAGTGCCAGACCTTGGAAAAACGTGACTATTACGAAACACTGGGCGTTAGCCGCGATGCAGATGCGGCTGAGCTGAAAAAAGCTTACAGGGTTCTCGCCAAAAAATACCATCCCGATCTTAATCCCGGCGATGAAACGGCTGAAAAAAACTTTAAAGAAGCCAATGAGGCTTATGAATGCCTCAAGGATGCCGATAACCGTGCCGCCTATGACCGCTATGGACACGCCGCTTTCCAGAATGGAGGCCCGGGCGCAGCGGGTGCCGGTGGCGCCGGGTTTGGTGACTTCGGCTCTATGGGCGATATTTTTGAAGAATTCTTTGGCGGCAGGAGCCGCGGCCGTCGTCAAGCCGGTCCCAGCCGAGGCAATGACCTTCGTTATGACCTCGAAATTGATTTGGTAGAAGCGTTTAGTGGCGTTTCAAAACAGATTGCCGTCACTGGTGCCGTTAGGTGCGATAGTTGCAATGGCAGTGGTGCTAAAAAGGGTACTGAGCCTGTAACATGCGGCACGTGTAACGGACAGGGAACAGTTCGTGCCCAGCAGGGCTTTTTTACTGTTGAGAGAACTTGCCATAGTTGCGGCGGCGAAGGCCGGATGATTAAAGACCCCTGCGGTGATTGCGGCGGGCGTGGTCATATTCATAAAGAACGCAATTTGTCCTTTGACGTCCCCAAAGGTATTGAGGATGGCACGCGCATTCGCCTGAGTGGTGAGGGGGATGCCGGCGCCCGCGGGGGGCCGCGCGGAGATCTCTATGTCTTTATAAGCATCCGTCAGCACAGCCTCCTTCAAAGAGATGGCGCAGATTTGTTCTGCCGTATTCCAGTACATATGACACACGCCATATTGGGCGGAGCAATTGAAGTGCCGATGCTTGATGGCAAAAAGGTGAAGCTTACCATTCCTGAGGGCGCGCAATCGGGCCAGCAATTCCGTCTACGCGGCAAGGGGATGCCTGTCTTGCGTAATCGTCATTTCGGGGATTTATATGTCCAAATTGCGGTGGAGATACCAAAGAAAATCTCCCGAAAGCAGAAAGACTTACTCAAAAAATTCGACTCCGAAAGCAAGTCAGGGCTTTATCCTGAAAGTGAAAAATTTCTTAAAAGCTTAGATGATTAATCCTGATAATTATGTCGAGCCTCGCTCGGCACTAGCCCTCAAAGCAAACCCCTGCTATTAAATCCATATGAAACTTGTCGTAAATGGTTGCGCCGGAAGAATGGGACAAACACTTGTCCGCCTCATCTCAGAAGATGAGCGCTTTACACTTGCGGGCGCACTGGAACATGCCAACAGTCCGGCTCTTAATAAAGATGCCGGAAAATTAGCTGGGCTGGACGCGCTGGGCGTGACAATCACTGATAATGCACTTGATATGATGAAAGATGCGGATGGTGTTATCGACTTTTCTGACCCTTCTGCCAGTACGGCACTATCCGCTCTTGCGGCGCAAACGCGCGTTGTGCATGTCATTGGCACGACAGGGTTTACCGCAGATCAAGAGGTCGAAATAGAGGCCGCGGCGCGCCACGCCGTGATTGTGAAATCCGGTAATATGAGTCTTGGCATTAACTTGCTGGCCAATCTCGTCAAGCAAGCAGCTGCCAGTTTAGACAATTCATGGGATATTGAAATTCTTGATATGCATCATCGTCACAAGGTAGACGCCCCATCAGGCACAGCCTTGATGCTGGGTGAGGCGGCAGCTGAAGGACGAGGCGTCTCGCTGGAAGATGTCGCGGACCGTGGGCGAGATGGAATAACAGGTGCGCGTGAAGCTGGGGCAATTGGAATTGCAGCACTGCGCGGCGGAAGTGTTGTCGGCGACCACCAGCTTATTCTAGCAGGGCAGAATGAACGCCTTGTGCTCAGCCATCATGCCGAAAGCCGAGATATTTTTGCACAAGGCGCCCTTAAGGCCGCCTTATGGGGCGGGGATAAACCCTCCGGTCTCTATGCCATGTCTGATGTTTTAGGTCTTTAGGAGGCAACACAATGGGGTGTTTAGTTCTAGTTCGTCACGGGCAGAGTGAATGGAATGCAAAAAATCTATTCACTGGTTGGCGTGATCCAGATTTAACAGAAAAGGGCGTCGAAGAGGCCGTTCAGGTAGGGAACACGCTCAAGCAAGCTGGCTATAATTTTGATATTGCCTTTACATCTGATTTACAGCGCGCGCAAAAAACCTGTGCACTTATTCTAGCTGCCCTTGAATTGAGCGCTCTTGAAGTAATCCAAAATCAAGCTCTTAACGAGCGCGACTATGGCGACCTTGCAGGTTTAAATAAAGATGACGCACGCAAAAAATGGGGGGATGAGCAAGTCCATATTTGGCGGCGCTCCTATGATATCCCACCCCCCGGCGGTGAAAGTTTAAAAGACACCGCCGACAGAGTGTTGCCTTATTATGAAACCAGCATCAAGTCACGGCTGCTGGCAGGCGAAACTGTTTTGGTCGCTGCGCATGGCAATTCACTCCGTGCGCTCGTCATGATGCTGGAGGGCCTGTCACAAGAGGAAATTCTTGCCAGGGAAATTGGTACGGGTGAGCCCATTATTTATGATATTTCCGACACGGGGACAGCAACACTGAAAGCTCTGTAATTTTACAGCGCTACAGAAACGGGGGCGCCCTCAGCCGCGAGCAGGCATTTCTTAACGTCCAATCCCCATCGATACCCATGCAAATGGCCTGTTGAACCGATAACCCTGTGGCAAGGGACTAGCAGGGAAATTGGGTTCTTGCCCACGGCCGCACCAACTGCACGCGGCGCACTTTGTAAATAATCAGCAATCTTTCCATAAGTGGTTGTACTACCGGCCGGAGTTTCCATTAGCCGCCGCCAGACTGTCTTCTGAAAATCTGTGCCGCGCAGCAACATAGGCACTTTATCTGGCTGACTTATAATTTGACGCGCTAGTGACTTTAGTTTTTCAGGGTTGGGCAACACATCTTGGTAACCAAGCTGTCGAGACAGATCGGCTATTACGGCCTCATCATTCATTTTTGTTCCGGCAAAGCCCAGCCCAACAAGGTAAAGTGAAGAGTTTTTGTTAGTTTCAGTGGTTGCGTCTTCAGCAAGTAAAATCATCCGCCCCAACGGGGTATCAAATCCTGCCGCATAATTATTTTTATTTTGTGACATACACCCAGCTTAGTCGCAAAAATAATTTATGCAAATGGGGGGGTGTTAAGCAGCGCGGTAGTTTTGTAGTGCATCGTCAAGCGCATCAGCAAAATCACAGCGTTCATCCGGCCCAAGAAAAGAGGCTATCTCAAGCTTTTGCCCATGAGATGTAAGGTGAAGCGGCCCTACCCAGCTTTCGGATTTGGACAACTGTAATCGAACCCAATAAGGATCAAAAGCCTTCAAGTCTGTTGCCACCCCGTCCCAGCCGGTAGTCACCGTAAGCCTGTCATCGCAAATCTCTACCAATTCATAACGTTTGGCTGCGCGGTAATTAAGCCGAAAGGCCATATACAGCATTAGAATATCAAGACCGAAAAACCCAAAAACAGGCCAAGCGCCAATCAGCAAAAAGAAAGTGCCTGTAATCAAGCAAATACCTGACACCAATGACATCAACACGATAAAGCCCAAATTGTTTAAAGAGCAATTGGGGCGTAACACAGCACTGAAAAAAGGCTTTTCATCGGACATATAGTTATAATAAGTCTAAAAGCTCACGCCTCAAGTGTAGGAGGTGCGTCTTAATTTCGCAGTATTTCGTTACCACCCAATCTAGAAGGCAGGCATAAATGAAAGTTTCCCAGATACCCGAATTCTTTGCCCGTCTCGCTGAGTCAATGCCTGACCCAGAAGGTGAGTTAGATTATGTGAATATGTTCACCCTTCTCGTTGCCGTCGTGTTGTCGGCTCAAGCCACTGATAAGGGGGTAAATAAAGCCACAAAGATGCTCTTTCAGCTGGCGGATTCCCCAGAAAAAATGGTTGCGCTTGGCGAAGAGGGCATACGCGAGCATGTAAAAACAATTGGGCTGTATCGTAACAAAGCCAAAAATGTTTATGCCCTTTCGCAAAAACTTATCGACCTTCACAACAGCGAAATCCCTCAGGATCGTGAAGCGTTGATGGCTTTACCGGGTGTCGGACGCAAAACGGCAAATGTGGTTCTTAATATTGGCTTCGGTGAAGCAAGATTTGCGGTAGATACCCATGTATTCAGGCTTGGAAATAGAACAGGGATTGCCCCGGGGAAAAATGAACTTGAAGTTGAAAAGAAGCTTGATAGACGCGTGACCGATCCATACAGAATTAACGCCCATCATTGGCTGATTTTACATGGCAGATATGTTTGCAAAGCTCGCAAACCGGATTGCCCTAACTGTGTTGTGCAAGATTTGTGTCGCTATAAAGATAAAACGCAGGCTTGAGAAATGCGTCTTGAAAACAGCTAACCCCGATATTGACGCTTCTTAAATTTGCTCCAAGCCTTGAGGCAGGCCGCATTATCAGAATAGTCATCAGCCGTATTCACACCGGAAATGGCAGGATTCCTAGAATGAAGCCCTGTTGGCTGACCCCGCGCATCCAAAAAAACGAGCAAGGTACAGTCAGGCACTCTTTTGTCATCAGGCATACCCGCAAATTGCAATATCGTTGTTTCCCCTTCACGCCAAACCAGTGACGGCTCACCAAGCCGGGCTAGCTGGATATTCGGCATAGCCGGCAGAAGAGGGGATTTAGAATAGTCCGAAATGCCTTCAGCTTGTGACGCTTGTGTTTTTACTTGTTTCTCGGCAGAAGAGGCCATGTCGTTAACTGCTGAGTTTTCCGCATAATATGCTTCACCGGCACATGAGACCAGAAGCGTGAAGCATAAACTTATCCACAGAAAATCTTTCATTAAAAGGCAATTAGAGCGATTTGAAACAAATGTCCAGAAATTGCCATACATTACAATGGAATAAACATTCACAATCTCTTGCTGTGCGATTTACTTGACCCCAATCAGGGCTTCCTGTATCGACAAGTGCCAGTATGAGGAGAGCTGCATGTCAAATGAACAAATAGATATTATCGGAATGGGTGCGGCACTTGTCGATGTCTTTGCTGATGTCACAGACGCAGATTTAGACAGGCTAAGCTTGCCGAAGGGGGCAATGACCCTCATTGACACAGAGGCATCCAAGGCACTTCTTGATCGGATAAATGTTCATACCAGCACCGCAGGTGGTTCCGCGGCAAACACCATCGCAGGAACAGCATCGCTCGGCATGTCATCCGGCTTTATCGGTAAAGTCGCCAATGACCCTTTCGGGGACGTATTTGCGGGCGACCTTTCAGAAATGAATATCCAGCTTTTCGGTCAACCTCTCAACAATGAAACACCTACCGGTAAATGTATTGTCCTGATAACGCCCGATGCTGAAAGAACCATGAATACCCTCATCGGCGCCGCTGCGTTCATCACGCCCGAGGACCTTGATGAAAATTTGTTGAAACAAACAAAAGTCTTTTTTGCCGAAGGCTATCTGTTTGACAGCCCGCAAGGCGCAGAAACATTTTTTAAAGCTTGTGACATGGTTCATAGCGGCGGCGGCAAGGTGGCCTTGTCGTTATCGGATAGCTTCTGCGTCGAACGCCACCTCGACACCTTTAATAAAGCACTCGCCGGATCTGTTGACATGGTCATGTCAAATGATGCTGAAGCCAAGGCCATGTTCGGCGGGGCGTCCATTCAGGATCGAATTGCTGCGATGCAGCAAAAAAATATTAACGGCGTGATTACCCGCAGCGCTGATGGCGCAGTCATTGTGATGTCTAATGAGGTAACCGAAATTGCAGCAGAGACTGTTGACCAGCCTGTTGACCTCACGGGTGCGGGCGATCAGTTTGCAGCCGGATTTCTCTCGGGGGTCGCGCTTGGCAAAACAATGGAAAACGCCGGAAGACGCGGCGCTGTTTCAGCCGCCGAGGTCATTAAGCATGTCGGCCCACGCCCGCAAGTAAATCTGCAAGAGCTTATTGCGTCAGCTGGTCTCGCTTAAATCTTCCTCTTAAATCTTTCTAAGAGACACTTGGTCAATCGTGTGGTCGGCAGATTTGTGCAAAACAAGGTCTGCTCGCCAGCGGGATGGGAGAATATTTTCCTCTAAATTCCGCAAGTTTATCAGTTTCCAGATTTCTCGTGCCACGCGGTCCGCATCCACATCATCCAAATTGGCATAGCGTGAGAAGTAAGCATCAGGCTGACTGAACGCTGTCTGCCGCAATCCAAGGAAGCGTTCTACATACCATTCCTCAATGACCGGCGGCTCAGCATCTATAAATATTGAAAAATCAAAAAAATCCGAGACAAACGGAATGCCTTCCGACGCATCATCCGGGCGCGCTGGCTGCAATACGTTTAGCCCCTCAACAATTAAGATGTCCGGCTGATCCACCTCAAGATATAGGTCAGGCACAACGTCATAAATAATGTGAGAATATGTTGGAGCCTGAAGACCCTTCTCGCCGGACTTCACATTTGTTAAAAATTTACGCAGGCCAGCTAAATCGAAACTTTCGGGAAACCCTTTTCTGTCGGCAAGGCCGCGCTCCTCTAAAATTTTGTTTGGATGAAGAAACCCGTCAGTAGTAACCAGCTCAACTTTTGGGTGATTTGGCCAGCGCGCCAACAATTCTTTCAATATACGAGATGTGGTGCTTTTCCCAACTGCCACCGACCCGGCCACGCCGATTATATACGGGACCTTCTGGGTGCTCCCAAGAAAGGCATTAGTCGCCCCATGTAACGCTTGAACCCCCTCCGCATAAAGGTTGAGAAGGCGCGATAACGGCAAATAAATCTGCTCAACCTCAGCGATAGAGACCGTCTCACCGCGGCCGCGCAAACCGACAACCTCTTCCTCAGTCAACGGCAAGGGGGTGCCATCACGAAGCCGTCCCCAGGCCGAGGCCGAGAAATGCCGATAGGGGGAAGGCGGGCTTCCGTTTTCATCTACACTCTTATCCTCAGGGTTCTTCATACGCTAATCCCCTTTTACAACCTCTTTTTTATCCGCCGATTGTCTTGATGCTTTTTCCTCAAGACCGGAGACTCCTTGCCTCTTAGCGAGAATATCCCAAACCTCATCTGGACTGACATCCAACGACGCCAACAAAACCAGCAAATGAAATATCACATCCGCGGCCTCCTGAGCCAGTTCGGTGGGATTATTCTGTGCTGCGGCAATCAAAGCTTCGACAGACTCCTCATTAAGCTTTCGCCCGATAGTCGCCGGTCCTTTTGAGATGAGTTTCGCCGTATAAGAAGCATCGGCATTGCCGTTCTTACGCGCTTCTATAATCTCAAAGAGCTGATCAATTATTTCTGATTTTCGAGACACCATTTAATTTTCCCGTTGAGGCTCTCACCCTAGCCTCTCTAAAGTCTGACCTCAATTCCGGCGGCCTGCATAATCTGCTTGGCTTCTGAAATTGTAAAGTCCCCAAAATGGAAAATACTCGCCGCGAGCACCGCACTTGCATGCCCCTCAACAACACCGCTGACAAAATGCTCCGGATGCCCTACACCGCCCGAA
Organism: PS1 clade bacterium; assembly: GCA_003331985.1. Lineage (GTDB taxonomy): Bacteria > Pseudomonadota > Alphaproteobacteria > RS24 > RS24 > Micropelagius. Next base: position 13,485 of record QOQK01000037.1, read on the forward strand.
GCAATAACGGGAACCGGCACGGCATCCGCAAGCTTTCGTGTTAGAGCCAGATCAAAGCCCGCTCTGGTTCCATCGCGATCCATAGAAGTTAAAAGTATCTCCCCAGCACCCCGCGCAACCATTTCTTGGGCAAAACTAACAGCCTCTATCCCTGTCGCCTCACGCCCGCCATGGGTAAAAATTTCCCGTCTACCCTCATCAGTTTGTTTGGCATCAATGGCGACAACAATACA
>QOQK01000038.1 GCA_003331985.1 PS1 clade bacterium
CGTTGTGAGCGCAAAATCTGGATTAATTTTATAAAATCGTCACATATTTGAAATAAATACACTGAAATTACATATTTCTGAAATAAATATTTTAAAATGTCACAAAATCATAATGTTTTGGGTGCATTTGACGATCTGTTGATGAATTTTACGAGATTAGCGACTCAATTACTCAGAGACATGTTAGTTAAATTGGGGATAATTCTTATGAAAAAAACAATGATAACGTCAACCCTTATGACACTGTTTACGTCATTATTGGTTACCCCATCTTTTGCATCAGATTCTTTTGACTACTCACAACATAATTTCACAGTCAAATCAGGCAATATGAGCTTGAAATATCGAGATCACTCACGCCTGGATAACTGGATGACGCAGTTCGATGTGAAGATTGCAGGTTATGGGTACGCCTATCGCTATCAACAAAGTAAAGGCAATGTTGAGCATCGCTTTCGCTTAAGTTTGCCGAAAGCACTGGACTATAGTGGTTTCTCCATTGCGCCGCGTTTTGAATATAGGGCTTTTAACAAAGAGTCTAAAGACGATTTCGCGAATGTCTGGCTACGGGTTCAATATCAGAAGAAATTTGGCGCTTTTAAAGCCTATGCCAAAATCCAGCCTAAATTTGCCATTGATAGAGACGGATATGATGATGGCGAGTATTACGAAGCGCAGAACAATTATGGTGTCGATTATAAAGTATCTGACAAATTGTCAGTCGGTGTTTACCTAGAGCAAAATACCGATGATGACTGGAACGTAAAATCAGAATTCATCGCTACCAAGGTTTCTTGTAAATTCTAATAAGCAATCCTTATCTGGTTTCATAAATTAGAAGTAACCCACGGCAGTATCGCAGTGGGTTGCTTTTTTATGGATTGAGTAATTTTTGCCGTTTAATTTAGCATCGTGCCGTTGACCGTCACCCGGTAAAGCGTGCGGTCATAATCAACATAATCATTCAAAGCAGCGTGCTGAACGACTCGGTTATCCCACACAACCAGAGAGTTTTTTTCCCATTTGAATCTACATTGAAAATCTTCTCGTGTGGCATGCGTACATAAGAACTCAAGCAAGGGTTTGCTTTCTTCTATTGTCCAGCCTTTAAAATGATGGGTGAACATGGCATTGACATAAAGCGCTTTTTTCCCAGTTACGGGATGCTTGATGATAACAGGGTGCTCGACAAATTTCTCTATAACATCGCTTTTCTTATAGCTTATCGGTCCGTCGGAGTCGTATTTTTCCAGCGCTGTGGGCGAAGTGTAGGCTTCCTTGGCTGAATGGATGGCGACAAGTCCCTCCAGAGTTTCCTTTAGGCCATCAGACAACATGTCATATGCCAGTTGTTGATTTGCGAATAAGGTATCCCCTCCGACAGGTGGTACTGTTTCTGCATAGACGACTGAACCAAGGCTTGGCTGATCAAAGAATGAATTATCTGAATGCCAGCCTACACCAAAACTGGCAGGTGTCCCCGCAGGTTTGTGCATTCTGATGATTTCGGGATGCCCTTCCATGCCCTTAACAATGGGGTGGACTTCTAAAGTCCCAAAGCGCAGTGCAAAATCAATTTGGTTTTGGTGAGACAGAGTCTGATCTCGAAACCCGATTGCGCCAAAAGTAAACAAAGCATTTTGAATATCTTTAAACTGAGCGTCCTCAAGTGGTTGAGATAAATCCACGCCCTCTATCTCTGCACCTAATGCCCGGCTGAGTGGGTTGACCACAATGGTAGAAAATGTTGGATGCTCCATTAATAATCTCACACCTTACGCACAAAAAACTTTGTCTTTAAGTTTCTACAGATCTCAATTTTTCTAAATAAGTGCCGACTTCACGTTTAACGACCGGCGCTAGAAAATATAATCCCAAAACATTTGGTAACGCCATACAAAAAACAATCGCATCTGAAAAATCTATTATAACCCCTAGATCTAGGGTGCATCCGATGAGGACAAAAACGCAGTAAATCAGCAAAAAAATCTTACTTTGAACCGGGTCATTCCCGAAAAGATAGATCCAGCCCTTTTGACCATAATACCCCCAAGCAATAATGCTGGAAAAGGCAAATAAAACAATGACAATGGCCAGCACATTTGGGAACCACCAGATAACTGTTTCAAAAGCTGCGGAGGTCAGTTGTACGCCCTGCACATCTCCACCAACCATTTCGGGGCTAAAGACAGTCAGTAAAATAACCAGACCCGTCAGCGGGCAAATGATGACGGTATCGATGAGCGGCTCAAGTAAGCCGACTAAACCTTCCGACGCCGGTTGATTGGTTTTAACAGCGGCATGTGCAATTGAGGAGGAACCAAGCCCCGCTTCGTTAGAAAAGGTTGAACGTCGAAAGCCTATAATCATCACAGCAAATAAACCGCCGGTAATACCGGCAGGATTAAATGCTTGCGTCACAACATCCGCAATAACTCCGGGTAATGCCTCAATGTTGAGACTAATGACTATTAGCGCTGCGATAAAATAAATACCTGCCATGCCCGGCACAAGTTTTGAGGTTACACGGGTGATGGACTGGATGCCGCCAATTAATACGAGTGCGACGATGAAGGCCATTATGCCCCCGACAAGCCAGCCTTTACCGAATAGAAATCCGTCTGCGCCGCCTGTTACAAGTTGAAGCTGTTCATAGGCTTGATTTGATTGGAACATATTACCAATGCCGAGGCAGCCAATGACGATAAAGCCGGCATACATGCATCCGATAATTTTGCCGAGGCGGGGAAGGTTTTTTTCTTTTAACCCCTCCTCAAGATAATACATGGGGCCACCCGAGACTGAGCCGTCCTGGTGTTTTGTCCGGTATTTCACGCCCAGTGTGCATTCTGCGCATTTCAGGCTTGCGCCAAGTAAACCGCCGACAATAATCCAGAATAATGCGCCGGGTCCGCCAATTGTAATGGCAAAAGCTACGGCGCCAATATTGCCGACACCTACAGTACCTGAAAGCGCTGTTGTAAGAGCTTTAAAATGCGAAATTTGGCCCTCATCATTAGGGTCAGTATAATCGCCACGTACCATTTTCAAGGATGTTTTAATGTTACGTGGGGTCAGCACCCTCAGATAAAAAGTGAAGAAAACACTGCAGGCAATCAGCCATACCACAATTAAAGGAATATCTGCGCCGTTTAGAGGTACGGAAAAGAAAATAAAGCTCGAAACGGCTTTTGAAATAGGGGCTAAGGCAGCGTTTACTGTCTCATCAAATCCGGCAAAGGCAGGGTTGGACAGAGTGAATAAACTCCCAATTGCCAAAATCAATACCGGCATTATTTTTCGCAACATTTCAGACCCCTATATATCCGTATTACTTGAAATCACCTTACCTAATCGTAAGCCATGAAAACAGGAAAATATCTGTAAAACAACGGGTTGACGGGTAATTAGGCTAATGTAAGGGCAGAAACAAACAAATTATTGTGGTTTTTGTCGGTTATTATTCTAAATAACAACTACCTCGTAAAGGATATGAATATGCATAAAATTCTGATTTCTACAGAAAAAGTCTTGCTGTGTATTATTGCGTTAGCCACTCTCTACGCGACAATGGAAGAGATTTTTCACCTGATAAGCAATCGTCATGTAGAGCTTGCCGATTTGTTGCTTCTGTTCATTTACACAGAAGTACTTGGCATGGTAGCGGTCTTTTACAAAAGCCAGAAAATCCCGATTACGCTGCCTTTATTTATTGCCATGACAGCTCTCAGCCGTTTGATTATTCTGCAAGGTAAAGAATCCGAGCCGGTAAATTTGCTTTACGAGGCAGTTGCAATTGTTTTGATTGCCGCGGCCTGCCTGATTATCCGCTACAGACCAAGTAGCCAGGAAGAAGACCTGCCGTTAGTTTGAACTTTCAGACATTAACTTTTTGGCAATTATTTTTCCTTGCTCAACAGCTGGTTGATCAAAAGCATCAATATCCATTAGCCCTGCGGCGATAATCGTCTCAAGCATGAAGTGCATGAGGATGTAACCGACTGAATGTCCGGTGACATCCTGCATTTCTATATGCCTTACGGGACGAGCATTTTCTTTGAGTGCTGTAAAGGTCGCTATGGCCTCTGCTGCAACCAACTCCCCGATACTGCGCCCTTGAAGCCAAGAAAGTTCTGGAATATCACAGGCCTCTGCTAAGGCTTTTGGACCCGGATGCTGGTTTTTGGCAGTTATTAAATTATACAGTTTGTCATCTGGCCCACCGAGATAAAGCTGAACTTGACTATGTTGGTCAACCGGGCCAAGCGCATTAACGGGGCAGGTGCCTTGCCCGTCTTTACCGAGGCTCTCAGCCCATAATTGGCGATACCAAAATCCAAGGCGCTCTAGCCTGTCTGTATATGGCATAAGGACTGAAATATTTCTGTTATTACCGGCATGTGCGATTTGCATCGCCGCACCAATGGCCGACGGGATTTCTGCGACAGGAGCTTCCATAAAGCTGGACAGTGCCTCAGATGCGCCCTGACGAACACTGATGGGATCAACGCCCATGAGCAATGCGGGTAATAGACCAACATTCGTGAGCACTGCGAATCTTCCGCCAATGCCGTCAGCATGAGGTAAAAGCGGAAACTCGGCGCGTTCGGCGACATCCCTCAGAGTGTTTGACCCGCTTCCCGCAATACCTGAAACATGCTTTGCTGTATCCAACCCGGCCTTTTTAAGGGCGGTCAGCGCACAAGAGAGTTGCATCATGGTTTCTGCGGTTCCGCCAGATTTTGAAACAACTATGAATTTAGTGTGTGCAAGCTGTGCTTCATCAAGAAGCAGGTCAAAGCTCTGACCGTCCAGATTATCTGCGAAAATCATCTCCGGCCCGGAAGCTTTTACCATACCGGATGCAGGTGTGCCCCAGCCATTAATCTGAACCAACACTTGGGCACCGAGACTTGATCCACCAGTACCAAGAACGACAATCCTTTTTGCACCCTCTTGAATGGTCTCCCCAAGCGCCTGCATTGCGCTGAGATCTTCCTTATTGTCAAGTTGAGTAAATAAAGGGAGCGGGTTTTCCTTAAAAGCATGGCGGACATTATCTGCCTTTCTCAGAAGGTTGGCGAATTCTGACTCAATATCGTTAGTTACTGCATCCGTGCAATCAAACCGGATGTACTTACTCATAATATCCATAATTTCTAATCTCTAAATGAGGGGTCAATTTTATCTAATTTGCGCATAAGTCCAGGCCATGCCAATGCTCCGGCGAGACCATTAAAAATACTGTCACTTTGACTGGAAGATAGGTCGGGCGTTCCTTTTGGCGGAGTGTTCAGTGTCCCACCGGACATGGCACGAATCTGAAAGCTACAGGCACGCTCAAGATAGAAAATAGCCTGATAGGCTGTTTGGCAATCGCGACCAATAGCCAGTGTTCCGTGATTGCGTAAAATCATAAGTTGCTTATCACCCATATCAGCAACAATTCTTTCTCTTTCGTCAAGGTTAAGCGCCACGCCCTCATAATCATGGTAGGCAAAGCGATTCCAGCAAATCATGGCGTGCTGGGATAGGGGGAGTAGCCCTTCCTTTTGAGCAGACACGGCAACGCCATCATCAGTATGTAAATGAATGACGCATTGGGCATCCTCGCGCGCCATATGAAGAGCGCTGTGGATGGTGAAGCCTGCTGGATTAACTATAAAGGGGCTCTCATTGACAGCATTTCCCTCCATATCAACTTTAACGAGACTGGAGGCTGTGATTTCATCAAACAGCATGCCAAACGGGTTAATCAAAAAATGATGGTCAGGGCCAGGCACACGTGCGGATATATGCGTATAAATCATATCATCCCACCCATTCATGGCGACAAGTCTGTAAAGAGCCGCCAAGTTGACTCTAAGTTCCCATTCTTCGTCACTGACCTCGCCTTTAAGACTTTTAATATCCTTGACGCTTGCAAGTGCAGTAACGTTTTCAATAACTTTGTTAATGTCTTCAGGGGACATGAATTCATTCTCAGACATGGATGGTCTCCTTTTTTAGAAGATTACCACGCCAAAGATATAAATCCAGATGCCACAGCCAATTTTCAAAAGCCAATTTTCAAAAGCCAATTTTCAATACTTATTGAGACACTTCAAGGTTAAGACTGTTTATCAATTTACCGTGATAATGAGGGTTGATTATTTTGATGCGGTTTAAATGGCTTTCAAGCTTTTCAGTGTCGTCTAATAGTTCATAGCCTTTGGCGAGGGCTACCCAATAGCCATATGTTTCAAAATGGTGCCGTTCGGACTCAAGTTTGGGTAATAACTTTTCAACAATTTCTTTGTAGCCGAAATTTGAAGCCTCAGAGACAACAACCATTTCGTGAAGGGTGGTGTATCGCCTGCCGAGAAGTGGATGCCATAATTCGGGTCTATATTTGCTATGTTCAATATATCCGGCGAAATTCTTATATCGGTAGTCATTGGTATGCACCCATGCTTGATGAAGTGTAAAAGCCATCTGACCGGCGTAAAAAGACGGTAGTGATATGACACCTAGAATGAGAAATAATCGAATGCTTGGGCGTATGGCCGGTAAAAATGGCTGCGATGTAAGTGAAGCTTTCTCAAAATTGAGAGCCCAAACAATCATGAGGCTAAGCAATAGCCAATGAAGCCCCGATATATATAGAGGGAACTCCACCATGCTGTGCAGGCCGATTGGGAGAAGCAAAGCCAATATATATAGGGATGTCGGCCCAGCTTGTTTCATCATTCCAGAGGCCATGTAAATAAAAGGGACAGTAATGAGCAGAAAGCCGATCAGCCCATGCTCTGAGAGAATATAAAGAATTTCGTTATGAGGATGGCTCAGTGAAGAAGAAAAGTAAGGCTTCTTATGAAATTCAGAGCTTGATGTGAGCGTCTCGTAGAACACATCTGGAAACCGTCCTAAGCCGTGACCAAAAATTGGCGCGTCACCAATAAGAGATAAAGTAATGAGCCACCCTTTAATGCGTAAAGTTTGTGACCCCTGAATTTCACTAAGATTACTTGAAAATTGTGCAGCTAAACCGTCATTGAATAAATCCACGGCTTCTTTTGTTTCTGTAAGAATATGAACAGACGGGAGAAGTAGATTGAGAAAATAACCGGCGAGGATAAGACACCAAAAAACACACACTTGTCTGACAGGTCGGTTGCCGTCATGAACAAAAAACAAGGCCATGATACTAACCATAAAACAGGCGAGCATGAGACCCAGCATTCCTGCCTGGCTCCCGTTTCCGAAAATAACGGTCACGAACATAATTGTAAAAAACGATTGAAGTATCGCGGAGAACAATTTTCTTGGCCGAGTAAGTTTGACGTCTCGTACAAAGGATAGTGTGACAAGCGATGCTAAAAAAGAAGCCATCACATTCCGCTGCTCAAACCCCGCAAATGGTGCCTTCATGTTGTCCGGCAAAAATGTCAGATGGGTTTTGAAATATACGGGGAATATAAAAGTCACCAACAAACTAATGAATGTGCCAACCAGCAAAATGTCGAAAATCAAATCCCATTGCTTTTCTGTGATGTTGATTTGTAACAAGGCAATCAGCAGAAGCCAGAAACCTGTCAGAGCTGTGATGGTCAACAGAGTTGCCTCGGGTATATCGCTGCCGAAGATCATCATGCGGAGGAGTATGTAGGTTGGAGGAATAAGCCCCACGAGCCAGACCCGTTTAATTTTGATGAAGCCTGACAGAACAACCGGAACAAACCCGACGCCACATATCAAAAAAATCACCATCCACATCAAAAGGTTTCGGGGGGTCAGATAATTTCCGTGGCTAGGAAGCGTCCATAACATCAAAATAAAGGCGGTGAAGCCGATAAGTCCGATCAGAATATGGACAGGTTGTGGGCGATACATATGTATTTTTCCTATTTGCGATCTAATCTGCCATAACATCATGTTACAACCGAAACAATTTATAGTGAGATTGGAAATTATATTTCCAAGAGTTGCTAAGCCCCGAAATAAACTGACTATTTTAGTAATATGGGGTTTTTATGTCAGTGTTTGCTTGTGTCCACCATGGCGAATTGGATAATATATAAAAAATAATACAGGACAGCATCATTAAGTCTTAGTGAGAGATTTCGCATTAAGTAGATTTTGAAATATTGATACCGAAAATTGTTAATGGATGGAGACTTTATGGGTAAGAAACCCGTCAAGCAGACACAGAAAACGAATAAATTAATGCGTGAAGAGGATCTCGTTTCTTCTTATCACGACATGCTTCTTATCCGGCGTTTTGAAGAACGCGCCGGACAGCTTTACGGTCTCGGAAAAATTGGCGGATTTTGTCATTTGTATTCCGGTCAAGAAGCAGTCGTAACCGGTATCGCAAAGGCCAAGCTTCCAGAAGACCAAATGATAACAGCTTACCGGGATCATGGGCACATTCTTGCCTGCGGGGTAGATCCATATAACGTCATGGCAGAACTGCTGGGACGCGCAGATGGCGTGTCGAAAGGTAAGGGCGGTTCCATGCATATGTTTGATGTCGATAAACATTTTTATGGCGGGCATGGCATTGTCGGTGCGCAGGTGCCAATTGGTACCGGATTGGCTTTTGCCAATGCCTATAAGGAAGATAAAAACCCGGCCGTCAGCATTACCTATTTCGGTGATGGCGCTTCAAACCAAGGGCAGGTCTATGAGAGCTTTAATATGGCTGCGCTCTGGAAACTGCCTGTTCTCTATATTATTGAAAATAATCAATATGCGATGGGGACGAGCGTTGAACGCGCCTCAGCACAGACAGATCTATCCCAGCGCGGCAGAAGCTTTGGTATAGAAGGGCGGCAGGTTGACGGCATGGATATTGAGGCAGTTTATGCTGCCTCTCTGGAAGCTCTAGAACATGCCAGGAGTGGCAAAGGGCCATTTATTTTAGAGATGAAAACCTATCGCTATAGCGGGCACTCTATGTCAGATCCCGCAAAATACAGAAAGCGTGAAGAGGTCAAGGATATGCGCCAGCATCATGACCCGATTAATATGCTTAAGCACCGCCTGATAGAGCGCAAGCTCATGAATGAAGAAGAAGCCAAAAAAATTCAGGATGATGTATTTGATGTCATTGAGCAAGCGGCTAATAAAGCGCTGGAAAATGTTGAGCCGGACAGTTCGGCATTAATGACTGATATTTATGTGGAGGAAAATCATGCCGGTTGAGGTCGTGATGCCAGCTCTCTCTCCTACGATGGAGCAAGGCAAAATAGCAAGTTGGACTGTCAAAGAGGGTGACAAGGTTGAAGCCGGTGACGTACTGGCAGAAATTGAAACTGACAAAGCGCTTGTCGAACTTGAAGCCGCTGCTGATGGCGAGGTTGGAAAGCTTGTTATTGAGGCGGGTACATCAGATATACCGGTGAATACACCGATAGCTTATTTACTGCGCGATGGTGAGGCATTATCCGATATTGAAACTGCGCCAGCCCCCGTCCCTGAAAAACCTGAGACGCCTTTTCCTGCTGTATCAGAACAACCACCAGCATCATCCGTCGTTCCCCAGCCAGCAACTGTTACGATTGCGGCAGACCCCGAATTACCCGCAGATGCGGAAATGACCGAACAAAGTGTTCGTGAAGCCTTGCGGGATGCAATGGCCGAAGAAATGCGTCGTGATGAAACAGTTTTTGTGATTGGTGAAGAAGTCGCCGAATATGAAGGTGCTTATAAAGTAACGCAGGGATTGCTTGATGAATTTGGCGCTAAACGTGTGATTGATACACCGATTGTTGAGCATGGTATTGCCGGATTGGGTGTTGGTGCAGCCTTTGCCGGGCTGAGGCCAGTCGTCGAATTTATGACTTTCAATTTTGCGATGCAGGCGATTGACCAGATTATCAACTCTGCCGCTAAAACTCATTATATGTCCGGCGGTCTGGTGACTTGTCCAATCGTTTTCCGAGGGCCAAACGGCGCCGCTCGGCGTGTTGCCGCTCAACACAGCCAAGACTTTTCTGCATGGTATGCACATATACCCGGTCTTAAAGTCGTTGCACCCTACACTGCCGCAGATGCCAAAGGATTACTCAAAGCCGCCATTCGTGACCCAAACCCAGTGCTGGTGCTGGAGAATGAGCTTTTATATTCTGTCAAAGCTGATGTGCCGGTGAGTGATGATTATATATTACCAATCGGACGTGCGAAAATTCTACGAGCAGGTAGCGATGTTACCCTTGTGTCGCACAGCCGAAGTCTGGACGCCTGTTTGGAAGCGGCAGCAAGCCTGTCTGCCGAAGGTGTGGATTGTGAAGTAATTGATTTACGTAGTCTGCGCCCGCTTGATACGGCAACTGTGATAGCTTCAGTTCAAAAAACCAATCGACTGGTTACGGTTGAAGAAGGTTGGCCCGTTGCCGGCATCGGCGCTGAAATCTCAGCGGCTGTGCAAAGTGAAGCTTTTGACTATCTTGATGCGCCCATCACACGTGTGACTGGGCTTGATGTGCCTTTACCTTATGCCGATAATCTTGAAAAAATGGCATTGCCGTCCACGGACAAAGTTATTCAGGCCATCAATACTGTTTGTTATCGACAAGGTTGAGTGGAGGAAATGTCAACTTTACCTTCTCCTACTAATTCAAGAGTATTTGCGAGCCCATTGGCGCGCCGATTAGCGCTTGAGAATAATCTAGATTTGGCATTGATTTCTGGATCAGGGCCGGCGGGTCGGGTAATTAAACGTGATATTGAGCGCGTGCTTGCCAACCCTGCAGCAAATCTCAATACAGCGCCAATAGAGACACAGGTCACTAAGAAGACAACTGAATTACCTGATCCAAAATTATTCTTCTCAGAGGATGAGTTTTCTTTGGAGCCTATTTCGCCAATGCTTCAGTCTATTGCGAAACGTCTAACGGCTGCTAAATCTGAGATTCCACATTATTATGTATCCATTGATTGCCATGTTGATGAGGCGGAGAAAATTCGCGCCAGAATTAATGCCGCGCTTAAAGACAAAGATATTTCAGAGAAACTTACTCTCAATGATTTTATCATCAAGGCCGCTGCCGAGGCATTAATTCAAGTGCCGGAAGTTAATGTGGCCTTTGCTGATGATCATGTGATGCGATTTCATAATGCTGATATTTCTGTTGCCGTTGCTCTGCCTGGCGGTGGGTTAATCACGCCGATTGTAAAAAAAGCGCATGAAAAATCTGTCAGAGAAATTGCTGCTGAAGTGAAGGAGCTTGCCGCGCGCGCGAGTGAGATGCGTCTCAAGCCTGAAGAATATGAGGGCGGGACATTCTCTGTTTCCAATCTTGGGATGTTTGGTATTAGTGATTTCACAGCTGTTATTAATCCGCCTCAATCAGCGATTTTGGCAATTGGTGGTGCCGAAGAGAAATATCTCCCCGGTGCATCAGGCCCTGAAATTAAAAAAGTTATGCGGGTGACATTAAGCAGTGATCATCGCGTCATTAACGGTGCTGAGGCGGCAAAGTTTGTTGCGACCTTTAAGTCAATAATTGAGCAGCCGTTTTCGCTTCTTTTTGAATAGTTATTTTTTGGTATCCGAGAATTTAGCTGGGCGTTTTTCCATTTCAGCCATGACAGCTTCAATCTGATTGGGTGAGCCGATTACGGTTTGCTGTAATTCTGCTTCCATCATCAGTCCTTCAGCCTCTGACAAATAGGGAGCGCTGGATAATAGCTTCTTGGAAGCTCTTATGGCATCAGGGTTTTTGCTGGCAATGGTCTGAGCCATTTCAAGAGCCTTCGCTACGGGGTCGTCCGCAATGTGAGATACAAATCCGATTTGTTTGGCTTCTTCTGCTTCAAATACCCGACCTGTATAGGTCAGTTCATTAATCACATCGCGTCTCGCGAGGTGATACATGATTGGGGTTGCGCCCATATCAGGTATCAGCCCCCATTTGATTTCCATGATAGAGAATTTTGTACCCGGTGCAGCAAAACGAATGTCACTTCCTAGGTAAATCTGAAGCCCACCGCCTATGCAAGTATTATGTGCTGCTGCAATGACAGGCACTTCCAGCTCATGCCATGCAAAACTGCATTTTTGAAACAAATTGGCGATGCCATGCGTTCGCTCTGTTAACGGAACGCTTTCAACATTAGATTTTTCGCCACTCATCATGCTTGCAAAGTTTGAGACATCCAGCCCTGCGCAAAAAGCGCGCCCTTTGCCTGATAATACTACAGCGCGTATATCATCTTCTTGGCTCAGTGTCTCAGCGGCTTCAACCAGACCTTCCATCATGCCTTTATCAAGGGCATTCATTTTGTCTTCACGTATCATTTCGACATGGGCGACATGATCGTGGCGGGTAATGGAAACTCTATCTTGCATCATTTTAACTCTCATCAATTATCTGACTATACATACCAAAATTTCAAAACATCAGGATAATTTTTGTCTTAGCAGATTAAATTCTGCATGTTTCTCGGCGTAAAATGTCGCGAGGGATGTATCGGGTTCAAAGGTCATTATTGTGGTGTTAGATATTGCGGGTGGCATCTGGCCTGTATGTGCGTGACAGGCAAGTAGACCGGCACCATAAGCGGCATCAGAATTAGGCTGAACGTGTATCGGGGTTTGCAGAATATCGGCAATAATTTGACTCCATAAACGGCTCTTTGCCCCCCCGCCCAACAGATTAAAATTCTCAGCTGTTTTGCCCGTTAACATTTCCATATTTTCTTTAATATCCCGAATGGCAAATGCGATACCTTCAAAACCTGCGCGGGCGATATCTGATTTATCGGTTTCACGGCTCATACCGGAAAGGCTGGCTGTTAAGTCGGGATTCCAATGCGGGGCGCGCTCACCCATGAGGTAAGGATGGAATACAACCCCTTTTGCTCCCACTGGTGCTTTGGCGGCGCATTCATTAAACTCCTGCAGGGATATATCAGACAGTACTTCTTTGCTGAGCCAGTCCAGTGCAGTCGTACAGCTATTCATGCCTGACGCCAGATACCAGCCATCTGAGGCTGTACAATGCGGATAGCAAGATAGCGGCGGCAAAGAGGTTTTATCCGGCACAGACATATAAACAACACCGGCAGATGCAAGCTTGATAGAAGCGGGAGCATCTGATTTGTAATCAGAGGGTCTGAGTAGTTCGGTAGAGGTATCTATGGCGCCTGTGTAAACAGCAGTTTTAGGGGAGAGTTTAAATCTCTGGGCTGCACTTTCAGAGATCTGCCCTGCATAGTCTTTACTGTCTGCGATTTCCGGCAACTGCGAGACGTTCACCCCAGCCAAATCGCAAAGCGTTGCACTCCATTCTTCTTTATGGGCATTAACGAGTTGCAGACCGACAGCATCAGATAAATCCGTGGCGATATGCCCGGTCAGGCAATGGCGCAACCAGTCTTTGGCAGGTAAAATTTTATGTGTTTCGCGTATAGGGTCTGAGTCGTTTTCTAAGAGCCATGCCAGATGTGCAAGTGTCCATGTCGGATTTGGCGCATGCAGACTTTCCGCCACAATTTTATCTTCAGCGTCCATGAGTTTAGGCATGATGCTTGCCGCACGCTGGTCGCTCCACATAATCGCATTGCGGAGCGGTTGCATATCATTGTCACATAAAACCGCAATATGCGTACCCGCCG
>QOQK01000039.1 GCA_003331985.1 PS1 clade bacterium
ATCTTTACCAAGTCAGCTGCGCTTCATTGCGCTGCACAAAATTACAAGATCCGAGTGAACTCTGTTCATCCAGGCTTTATGCGTACACCGATGGTTGATAATGCATTAACTACGATGCCAAAAGATGAAGTTGATGCACTTTTAACAAGGATGGCTAATGAAATCCCCCTTGGCGAAATGGGTGATCCTGAGGATATAGCTAACGGATGCCTTTACCTTGCCTCTGACGAGTCGAAATATGTTACAGGCACTGAACTTATTATTGATGGAGGTTTTACCTGCCGTTAATTTTTATCAGACAAATGCAAATCACGTTGGCATAAACATTCCACCATTAACATCCAAACTAGCTCCTGTGACAGCACTCGCATAATCAGATGCCAAAATCATCGCAGCTTTAGCGCATTCTTCGTCCTCAGGTATTCTCCCAAGAGGAATATCATCAGTAATTACTTTTTTTAGGGTTTCTATTGGTATTCCAGTATCTTCAGATTGATTTTCGAAGTACCCTTTTACCGCTGGCCCCCACATCCATCCAATATGTGCACTATTTAACCTTATATTTGAATTGCCGAGTTCCATAGCAAGCTGCTTGGTTGCTGCTCGTAAAGCCGATTTTGATGCAGCATAACCTCCATTCATTAACATTGGCTTATGTTCTGCCATAGTGGCTATCATTAATATTGAGCCACTTCCTTGATTTTTCATTTTTTGGATGCAGCACTGCGTAAGCTCTAACGAGCCGAAAAAATTAGTGTCCATAACGCGCCTCCAATTCCGAAGATCTGCTTGGTCTGCAAATTCAAATTCGCCTGGGTCGTATGCACTGTTAAAAAGTACATCTATTTTTTTAAATATGCTAATTGTCTCATTTACAAGATGCTCACATTGATTACGGTCAGTAATATCCGTTTTTATTTTCAGAATAGGTGTCTCAATTCCTAAACTGCGAATTTTATTTTCTGCGTCATCAAGTTTTGAAGGGGTTCTGGCTGCAATTGATAAGCCTGCGGCCCCTTCTTGTGCTGCAAGCACTGCAAGTTCTTGCCCAAGCCCTGGTCCAATTCCAGAAACGATAACTATCTTATCACGCATTAGCATTGCTTAAACCTCCAATAGTAAAATTGGTTTAAATTTATATAAAAATGATTAGAGTCTAGCTTAATTCAAATTATTAAATTTTAGAAAGATGAAAATTTTTATAATACAAAACTATTTTGGAATTGATTAATATGACTGATGCTTCAGAAGATTTATTTGATCCAATAATTTGGGATAATTACTGCTACCAAATACTTAAAATTGGAAATGAAATTATTAAAAATTCTCCAGAAAATGAACTGGACCGAGTGGAGGGTTACCGTTATTTAGCTCGATTAGTAAATTATTCATTAAGTAAGTTTTTAGATCCACCTAGCCCTATCAGACCTATTATTGATTATAATTCACCAAGAATTGGGGGAGATAATCCTGATTTTGTATATGGACAAACTTTAATTTCAGGTTTGTATGACTACCGTATACATGGAAATAAAAATGATGCATTTAATATCAGCTTTGGATCTTATTATGGTGGATTAGGTTCAGACAAAGGATTGCAGTGTAGCGGAAATATACAGTTGAAAGAATTATCCATAGGTGCTGATGGTGAATTTGAACTAATTGTTTCAAAAAATAATAATCAAGGTGATTGGCTTCCTATTATTCATGAGACTAATTCAATTCTAATAAGACAAACGCTTTTAAACCGTGAAGTAGATATTCCTGCAGATATTAGTATAGAGTTGATTAAAACCAGCACTGTTGACCACATAAAACAACCATTAACTTCTTCACAGTTTTTAAATACATTAAATTTGAGTGGTATGTTTGTGGAGGGTGTTGTTAAACAGTTTTTGCATTGGACACATAACTTTAAATCTAAGCCAAACGAGATAAATCCCACTGATCCAGATTTGTTAAAATTCGCAAATGGTGACCCTGATACTTTCTATCATAACGGCTATTTTGAATTAAATTCAGATGAAGTTCTTTTAGTGGAGTTAGCCCCACCCAATTGTGAATATTGGAATATCCAAGTTACTAATTACTGGCTTGAGTCATTGGATTACATGGATTTTTGTACACACTTCAACCATTCTAACGCTAGAGCAGATGTTGACGGTAAATACAGATTTATAATTAGTCCTAAGGACCCTGGATTATACAATTGGATTAATACAGTTGAACACTCCCGAGGCTGTATATCAATAAGGTGGAATATAGCTGATAATAATCCTGATGTTAAAACTGAATTACTTTCCTTTGAAAACGCAGTTTCAAAAATAATAAAATTAAGGCATTAAAAATATGAACCAGAGTTTTCTATCGTTATTTAATCAATTGCATTCCGATGCTACCGAACAGACCGGTCATTATGACTTTGGTTCCACAGAATATATTTCAAGTCTTGAAATACTTCTTGATGCTTATGACAGAACTTCACAATTTAACGAAATAGGTCAGCAGATTGCATACGGCACAATTCTAAATTGTTTGAAAGGAAGACTTTATCTACAGGCTTCAATTAAAAACTTTCCAGAATGTATTCAGTACAAAATTGCTAAACCAATTTTCATTATTGGTTTGCCAAGATCGGGAACAACTTTTTTGCATCGCTTATTATGTTATCATCCAGAAAATCAAGGAATAGAGAATTGGTTAGGAACCTTTCCAGAGCCAAGACCAGAAAGGCAAAAATGGAATAATAATCCAAGATACTTAGAAGTCGAATCAGCCTTAACTTCGTATCATGAAATGAATCCTGAAATTAAAAATATTCATGAAATGGCAGCTGACAAGGTTGATGAGTGCCGTTTAATTCTTATGCATTGTTTTGAAAACGTGACCTTTCAAAGCAATGCGACAATACCTGATTATCAAGATTGGCTTTATTCAGTTAATTTTTCTTCAACTTATGAATATTTTTATCGTTCTCTGCAAATTATCGGATTTAATGATCGAGAAAAAAGATGGGTGCTTAAGGATCCATCACATATGTGGTCAATTGACTATCTATTTAAACAGTTTCCAGATGCAACAGTAATTCAAATTCATCGTGATCCAGTAGAGGTTATTCCCTCAGTTTGCAGCTTGGTTATGTCAGCTAAATCAATGTCAGAACCCTTAACATCCCCAAACGAACTCGGTGTGCAACAACTTGAGCAATGGGCACATGTTTTAGATAAAACTATAGAATTTCGAAAACAGTATTCATCAAATTTTATTGATATTTTCTACAATGAAATATTGGATGACTCGATTGGTGTTTTGAAAAAAATATATTCTCATTTAGGTGAGGGTATTAATCACAGCGTTATAGATGAGATTAAAAACCAAAGCAAAGTTCAGTTAAATAAAAACTCTAACCATAAATATTCACTGGGTGAATATGGACTTAAAAACACAAGTGTTAATGAGAGATTCTCTGAATACAAAAAACATTATGATATATAGGATTGAAAATTGCTTTTAGAAGACAAAGTTGCCTTTATAACTGGCGGTGGGTCAGGCATTGGAGAAGCTACTGCAAAATTATTTGCTTCTGAGGGTGCAAATGTAATTATTACTGATATTGATGATGTTTCTGGAGAGCGTGTGAGTAACGAAATTGGCTCTAAGGCTACCTATCTTAAATGTGATGTTACTAATGAAGAAGATGTCCTTGCAGTTATTAATGAAATCACAAAAACGCATAGTCGCATAGATTGTGCAGTAAATAATGCTGGTATTACAGGAAATCCCTCAAATATTGAAGATACTACATATGATAATTGGTTTAAGGTAATCCATGTAAATCTTACGGGAGTGTTTTTTTGTTTAAAACATGAAATTACTCAAATGATTAAGCAAGGTTCCGGTAGTATTGTTAATGTTTCTTCGGGCGCAGGGTTAATTGCTGTCCCATCAATGGCAGCGTATTGTGCATCGAAACATGCTTTGCTTGGTTTGACAAAAACAGCGGCAACAGAGAATCTATCACGTGGAATTCGAGTTAATTCAGTGTTGCCAGGTTCTACAAAAACTCCACTCCTTGACCAAGCTTTAAACATGAGTGAGGGTATGGAAGAAATTATTTTAAATAGTATTCCGTCTGGAAAATTTGGGACCCCTCAAGAAGTGGCTGAAGGAATTGCTTGGTTATGTAGTGATCGTGCTTCTTTTGTAAGTGGGGCCAGTCTTGCCATCGATTATGGAACTGTCAGCAGATAAAAAAGTTCCCTGTGAAATTTCACAGGGAACAAATTTTTATAATTTAAAACAGACTGATTAAAATTCGTAAATCAAATCTATTCCATAACTTCTGGTCTCTCTGTAGGTATTATTGATAAGACCTATAGCGCCACCAAAATCGATACCCCATTCTCTATATTCTTCATCTGTTAGATTTCGAACCCACCCAGCAATCGTAAGTTTTTCATCAGCTATAGCTAACTCTGAAAAAGTTACTCTTGCATTTATTAAGGTTTGGTCTTCAGTCTTATCATAAAGAACGTTTATCGGGTGAAAGACCATGCTGTCTCTGTAAGTCATTTCTAAACGTGCATTTATATCAGCCCAGCTTACTCCAAGGAAGTCATATGAAAGCACCACACTGGCAGTATTTTCTGGACTAGTAGGAAACACAGCAGTATCTGAAATATCTTCTTCGCCTGTAGCAGCATTATAGCTCGGGCTGGTTAATGTCGGCGAAGGAAAACCAGAAACTGGATCTGTTCTGCCAGATATGAATTCATCATATTCGCTATCAATATGGCCAACATTTAAGTTTAGTCTCAGAGCTTCAGTAAGCTGGGCAGTCAGTTCAACTTCAATACCTGAAATTGTAGACTTGCCAGCGTTAAAGATGACACTTGTGGCCCCACCTGTGCCTGCTTCAAAACTTGCAACTTGTTGGTCTTCAAAATCAATATGAAAGATTGATGAATTAAACCTTAACCTGTTATCTAGTAGGTCTGATTTTACACCCAGTTCATAACTAGTTACTGTTTCTTCATCAAAACCACTTTGGAAACCTTCTGCAGTAGATGCGCGAGGGGTATATCCACCAGATCTATAACCAGTTGAAACGCTGGCATAGACTCTAGTTTCATCATTCACCGCATAATTGGCAATAAAAGTACCACTAGTATTATCCCAAGATTTACCCGCATTTACTCTTGTGCCAGCAGGTAAAGGTATTCCGCCCTGAGTTACCAAAGTATTTGCGAAGAATGCGTCTTTTTCATCTTCGGTATATCGAAGGCCAAGGGTTAAATCTAATGCATCTGTAGCACTGTAAGTTAATTGACCAAATATAGCTTGTGATTTGAAATCACCGCCGTATTCGAAGTCAGGTTGACTTGCGACGCCATCTTTCCCAAAACAGGGGCCAAGTCCTGGAACGAGTTCAGCTCCGCACATAAAAGCTTGGGTACCAGCGTCTAATTGACCATATAAAAATGTCGCGGGCATTGTGAAGAATTGTGGATTATCTTCATAGCTCTCTTCTTCAAAGCTGTATAAACCAACTACATATTTAAATTTTGCATCATCAGACTCACCAACTAGCTGAACTTCATGGCTTTGCTGTTCGTTTTCGGAAAATCTTGTAGCCCGAAAAATTGATACATAGGTTCCTGCAGGTACAGGTGCTAGGCCAGCAGCCCCAAGCCCGAACCAGGGACTAGAAGGATTAGTATCAGCTAATACAGTCGCTCCATCTGACGGAAATGATCCAAAATCTGTTCCTTGAGTGCCGCTTGCCCAATCTCTATCAGAGCCAATATATTTCAATGTCATAAGATCGGAAACTTCATACTCGATTGTAAGCGTGGTCATCTCAATATCTGAGAATGAGTCTAAACCTGAAGTATAGAATGCTGGAGCTGTTCCAAGACGGCTCATACTTGCTGCTGCAGCGGCTTGTCTGGATAATGCTCCACCAATTTGAGCGTTTAATGGTCTCATCATGGATATTTGATACAGATTACCATTATTGTCTCTGTTTGACTTATCGAACGTCAAATCAGCTGTGAGCTGATCATTAGGTTGCCAGCGTAAGGCTACACGAAATGCTTTAGACTCAATCGCACCTTGCTCAGCGCCATTATAACTATTTGTAACGAGACCGCCTCTTTCATCGGTATTAAAACTGAGGGTTGCGGATAATCCATTACCAAAAGTTCCAGTGTTAATTGAAGCGTTAGTTCTTGCTCTGTCTCTATTACCAACAGTAGCCTTAACCTTTACACCAAAATCCTCACTCGGTTTTTTGGTAATTAAATTAATAGCTCCACCAATTGTATTTCTTCCGTAGAGTGTGCCTTGCGGCCCTCTTAAAACTTCAATTCTTTCTAGATCAACAACATCATAAGCTGTTGAAGTGCTCCTGGAAATGTAAACACCATCCAAGTAGACGCCTACAGCACTATCATTTAATAGATTGGTTTCAAATGCGCCAACACCTCTAATATTATAACCATAATTATCAACACTGCCTGATTGTTTATCAATCTGAACATTAACTAGATAATCAGATACATTGCCTATCTCAACTACACCCATCTGTTCCAAATCTTCAGATCCGAATGCTGCCATGGAAATTGGTGTGTCTTGAATTGACTCCTCTCTCTTTTGAGCTGTGACAATTATTTCATCCAGTGATTGTGCTTGCAGTGATGAAATATTCAAAACAGGTCCAGCTAAAAGGAAAAGCAGCGTATAACGAATAAATTTTTTCATAGTTTCCTCCCTATAAGTTTTCCTAATAATTAATATAATTAAATCATAGATAGACTATTAACGAATACAGTTCGGAAATAAACAGAAAAATCATATTAAAAATAATTTTCTATTTATTAAATATTCAATTGTAGTGATAAAAAAAGTCTGAGATTTTTTTTGTTTATAGGCTTAGGGATAAGGCCATCATCTAATTACGATAAGATGAATATATATTATTTCTAAATACATTTATTCAATCTCTAGACTAGTGAAACGTCTTACAAAAATACTGTTTAGGTAACAAGGTTCATTTTTAAGTTTGAATTGATCAAAACTTTCTAAAAGTGTTTCTATAAATATTTTGACCTCTAACCTGGCTAAAGTTGCACCAATGCAAAAATGAGCCCCTCTACCGAATCCCATATGATTTTTGGGCTTCTCTCTTTTAAGTGAAAATTCATTAGGATTGTCAAATTGGTTTTCATCTCTATTGGCTGAATCCCAACTAAGTAAAAGCTTTTCTCCTGATACTAATGGATAGCCTCCTAAGAAGCAGTCAGAATTTACGTGCCGGTAGTGAAACCTGAAAGGTGGAAACATCCTAATTACTTCTTCGATGAATGGAACTATTAATTCATTATTTTTACGTAATTCATTCTGAATTTCACTTTTGGTAGCCAGATGATATATCGATGACCCCATCAGTGCTGAGGTCGACTCTCCTCCCGCACCAAAAAGTATGATTGCAATCCCAATGGCTTCTTCTTGAGAAAGAACTCCATTTTCAAAAGCGTCTCGTAATACTGAGAGTAATGATTGATCTTTGAAGTTAGGATTTTGTAACAAATCAAACTTTTCGAGTAAATATCCACTCATTTTTTCTGTTTCTACAGCAAGATAATGCAGACCTTCTGAAGAGATTTCGCCTGCTAAAATAGACCCTCCTATCATAATCCACCGCATAAAATCATCATATTCAGTATCAGGGAGGCCAATAAGTTTTGAGATAACCATGGCAGGTATTTTTTCAATTGTTGCAATGCAGCTGCCCCCATTGACTTTTATTTTTTGGATTTCTTTATCGGCAATTTTACGAATATAGGTCTCATATTGCATGACAGATTTTGTTGTAAAGGCATTGGCGAGAACTTTTTTGTGGCGTGCATGATTGGCACCATCTGCTGTGGCAATAACATCAAGCGCACCTGTCTCGGAAAGGTCAAAACAGTCAGGGTTTCCGTCATGTGAACGGTACAAGACCCCTTTTAAGTTGGCTGAAAAATCTGCCTCCCTATCAAGAACTTCTTGGATAAGTTCAAAAGAACTAATGAGGTGAAATCCAGAGTTTCCAATAGAAGATATCGGGGAGTTCTTCCTCAATGAGTCTAGAATTGGGAACGGGTTATAAATAAATTCAGATTTGAAAATTGATTGGGGGTCTTGTGAATATTGTGGTGCTCGCATTTCAGTTTATCCACTTATTTCGGTTTTTGGATAATATAAATTGTTCATCTATTATACAACCAACTGTATAATCATACTACGAACTAATCTTATAAATTCAAAAAGATGATTGTAAATCATGAATGGCAATTATGGTAACGACACTTATGACTATATCGTAATCGGTGGAGGGTCCTCCGGATGTATTATTGCTGGTAGGCTTGCTGAGGAGGGTGGACATTCTGTTCTGTTAATAGAAGCCGGGGAAGCGGCTGAAAACAATCCTGAAACCTTTACGGATAACGGCTTTCAAATCTCTTTTGCAAATGATGCCCTTTTACATGACCGATTGACAATCAAGCAAGCTGCATGTGGAGATCAAGAAATATTCGTAGGCTCCGGGCGCGGCATGGGTGGTAGCGGTTCCATAAATGGGATGGTATACACTCGTGGTGATAAGCATGATTACGCTCAGTGGCCACAGGGCTGGCAATGGGATGATAATCTCCCCTTTTTTAAAAAACTTGAAGATAGATTGGGGATTCAAACCAAAGAACCAACAGTCCTCACTGAGAAAATTCTTGGTGCAGCTGAAATGACCGGTTTCATGCGCAAGAATGAGTTAAATGATGGGGAATTATGCGGATATTTTGGTTACAACACACTAAATAATGTGAACGGTCGACGAAGTTCCTATGTAGCTTTTTTGAAAGAGAGTAATTCCCAGAATATCAGGGTGGAAACTGAAGCTAAGCTTGAAAAAGTTAATTTTAAGGGCAAGCGGGCTGTAAGCATCTCCTACAAACAAAATGGCATTAGCCACGCTGCGGAATGTAATAAAGAGGTTATTTTTTGTGCTGGAACTTTAGAAACCCCAAAGCTTCTAATGCTTTCAGGCCTCGGGCCGGCGGATCAACTTGCTAAGTTTGGTATACCCATAGTCCAAGACATTCCCTCTATCGGTCGAAATCTGCAGGATCATACTTGTGTAAACATCCTATTTAAGGGGAAGAAAAACGCAGACTTCTTTCATCCGCAAATTTATGGATTTGACCGTATGAATAGACATACAGACTTGCCTGAAGGCCAAGCAGATGTTTGTTTTACCTCTGTCGCATCAAAAATTACAATTAAAGCTGCTGCTCTTAGGCTCGCACCATTTGAAATATTAAGCGGCAAAGCGAGGTTTGGTGGTTTGGCGAGGAGCCTTCTACGTGTGGCAATTCAATTTGTCTTTAGATTGCCTCTTATCAGTGCGCCTTTAGATAAGGCATACGGACTGGTGGTTATTTTCGGCAAACCTTTTTCCCGAGGCACAGTTTCACTGGCCTCAAATAACCACGAAGATACCGCTATAATTGACCCTGCTTATTATAGTGACCCAAGAGATCTTCAAACCATGACCAATGGTGTTTTGCGAATGATGGAAATTAGCAAGCAACCTCAATTAATGGATTGGGGCAATACCGTTATGTCATCCGGTGCTGATGCTGAAGACTTAGAAAAGCTTCATGAGTATATTTTTAAAAATACAATGACCTGCTATCACTATGTTGGGACATGCAGCATGGGTGATGGAGACGACTATCCAGTTGATACAGAATTACGTTTGAAGGGTACTGAGAACATTAGAATTGGGGATGCTTCCACTATCCCAGTTGTGCCGGTATCAGCTACAAATGCACCAACGATGATGCTGGCTTATCGCGCTGCTGAATTAATACTGCAAAACTAGGCGCATTTTAAAGGTGCCGTCTCTTCGGTTTCATAGGTGCCAAAGATCCAGTCATAAAGTAAAGTAATCGAAGAATAATTTCCTTTGTTAAAACTCACATGGTGCCTGTGATGGTCCGCAGATATTTTATGCAGAGTTTTAAAGGGGAAAGTTTTTGTTTCGAATATAGCGTGATTATGAAGGTTAATTTCCTGATAGAGCCACATTGTGATGACAATTGAAACAAGATCAAACTTTCCAAAAATCAAACTGAGGCCACCCACAGTAAAGCCAAACAACAAAACACCCATTGTGCCTTCAAGCCAGTGAAGATATGAGGAGTCCCCACGGCTAGGATTCTTCATCTGGTGATGAACGGCGTGGACAGTTTTAAAAAAATGGATATCACCGTGAAAAAGAAAGCGATGCATCAAATAATAAAAAAAATCGTAAACCATCAGAATGATGAAAACAGAAAATAGGACATTCCAAATTGATGCAAATTCAACGGTTATGGTTAACGGTAAGATTAAAGAATAATTAACCAGATACCCTATGCCAGATCCCATAATGCCGTTTCTGACTGTAGGAGAATAAAAGCTTTTCTCCTTCATTTTTTTATTAGCTATAAGATTGGCTTTATGTGCTTCTTTGAATGTAGGAAATTGTTGCGTAACAAAAAAAACTGAAAGGCTGAGCGCAATTAGTCCTAATAGGCTGCAAATAGAAACAAGAAAATTATACTCGCTGAATAATTCAGGCATCAAAAAACTCCAATGGCAATAATAAGTTTTTAATATTTATCTGCGTAAATTTCAATATCTATAAATTCTTGTTATTCATCTTCGGAAAATTCATCCATAAGGTCTTTAAGAATAGCATTAAAGGCAGCTACTTTTGGATACCCGCAATATTGCGTGCCTGTAATGATAATCTGTTCAAGTTCTTTAATGCCCAATTCTTTATTCATCAGAGCGGCTCTCGCTTGAATTGAAAATAAATCATATGAGCCAACAGACATTATAACGCCTAAAATCACTAGTCTTCTATCACGGATGGAAAGACTTTCCTCGTCAGCCCATAAAGTGCCGAAAAGATTCTCGAGCATATGATCGAAAAAGGCAAATTGACCTCTTTCAGGCATCTCAGGCAGAGTGTCTGCATATACTTTCTTATAAAATTCGCGTCCTAAATCGTGCTTTTCTTGGCTCATTACATTTCTCCTTTTTATCCTGCAATAGCTATCGTTTTAGTCTCAAGATATTCCTCAAAGCCTTCCAGGCCCATTTCTCTTCCAATGCCGCTTTGTTTATATCCCCCGAATGGCGCATCAGCGGAGTAGAAGTTACCGCCATTGACATTTACGGTTCCGGCTCGAAGCTGTCGGGCCACTCTTATTGCACGCGCTTCATCAGCGGACCACACGCCGCCTGACAAACCAAATATGGAGTCATTGGCGATTTGGACAGCCTCTTGTTCATCTTTATAGGCAATCACGCACAAAACTGGACCAAATATTTCTTCTTGGGCAATGGTCATGTCATTTGTCACATCAACAAAAACTGTGGGTTCAACATAAAAGCCTTTTTCCAAATGACTAGGCGCGTTACCACCTAAAAGAATACGTGCACCTTCGGCTTTACCTTTTTCAATGTAGTCTAGAACTCGGCTTCTTTGTGAAGAGTTGACCAATGGTCCCATAATGTGGGCGTCTGTATTTTTGCCACCATAGTCAATCATCTTGAAATAATTAATCAGTATTTCCCCCACCTCTTGTTGGCGATTTCGCGGAATGAGAAGGCGGGTTTGAATGGCACACCCTTGGCCGGCATGGAAACAAACGGCTAATGCTGATAATAAAGCTTGGCTAAAGTCTGCATCATCAAGAATAATATTTGCAGATTTTCCACCGAGTTCGAGGAATACTTTCTTAACTGTCCTGGCAGCTACAGACATGATGGTGCGCCCTGTGGCAGTTGAGCCAGTGAAGGAAATCATATCCACACGAGGGTCGTTAACAAGTTGTTCACCAATACTCTGGGGGTCGGATGATGGCACAATATTGATGATGCCGTCAGGTATGTCTGTTTGATTTGCCGCAGCACCAATCAATGTTGCCGACCATGGGGTGTCAGGAGCCGGTTTGAGAACCACTGAACAACCGGCCGACAAAGCCGGGATAATTTTGGCCAGGTTAATTTGTAATGGCACATTCCAAGGAGTGATACAGCCCACAACTCCTATTGCTTCCTTTTCGATGAGGCGTTTAGACTCCAAACCGCCGAAATTCGCCATACCTTGATCTCTCCCCCAATTATAGTTTTTGAGAAGTTCAAGGCTTGTATCTATAAAACTGATTGGGACATCACATTGTGGGCCTTGCGGTCCGCAAATGCCGGCAGGTGAGCCTGTTTCTGCTAAGACTTGGCTTCGAATATTCTCAATATCATTTACCAAAGCATCCCGTAATTGCGTCAGACAATCCAAACGAAACGCATGGTTGACTGCCCAATCAGTTTTATCAAAAGCG
>QOQK01000004.1 GCA_003331985.1 PS1 clade bacterium
GCGGCAACAGGTTCGCTTTGATTTTCGCCATCTTGAATAAAAATCGGCCAGATTAAATCGTCTACGGAAAGTCGTGTTTCGGCAACCATGCGCCGCACCCAATCAGTCTGGCGAAACCGCCTCATTCTTAGGGATGGAAATTGCGCTTTGGACATTCAATAAGCTCTGACGAGATTAGGCTGTTTCACTGAACAACTCACGCCCGATAAGCATCCGTCTGATTTCAGATGTACCTGCGCCGATTTCTGCCAGCTTGGCGTCGCGTAAATAACGTCCAACAGGATTATCATTAATGTAACCATTGCCTCCCATTAGTTGGATGGCATCAAGTGCGCATTGTGTTGCGTTTTCGGCGGCAAACAAAATAGCGGCGGCAGCGTCCTTACGCGTTGTTTCATCGCGGTCACAGGCTTGGTTAACTGCATATATGTATGCCCGTGTTGCACTTATTTTTGTGTACATATCTGCGAGCTTGGCCTGAACCAACTGGAAAGTGCCAATGGGTTTACCGAATTGCTCTCTCTGATGCACGTAGGGGATAACTGTGTCGATACAGGCCTGCATAATACCAAGTGGCCATGCGGCGAGAACAGCACGTTCATAATCAAGCCCGCTCATCAGAATGCTGACACCACCATTTAGGGGGCCCATAACGTTTTCTTCAGGCACTTCGCAATCTTCAAATACAAGTTCGCCAGTGTCCGAACCACGATGGCCTAGCTTGTCGAGTTTTTGTGCGCAAGAAAAGCCTGGGAAGTCTTTTTCAATCAGGAAAGTCGTGATGCCATGGGAACCTGCCTCTGGCTCGGTTTTGGCATAAACAACAAGAACATCTGCCGTTGGGCCATTGGTTATCCAGAATTTTGTGCCATTCAGGATGTATTTATCGCCTTTTTTCTCGGCTTTGAGTTTCATGGATACGACATCGGAACCCGATCCGGCTTCGCTCATTGCTAAAGCACCGAGATGTTCGCCGCTCAATAATTTAGGCAGATATTTTTCCTTCTGCGCCTCACTTGCCCATCGGTTAATCTGGTTAACGCATAAATTTGCATGCGAGCCATATGATAGGCCTACTGAAGCCGACCCACGGCAAAGCTCTTCAACAATAATAGCTTGAGCCATATAGCCTAAGTTTGATCCGCCATGATCTTCAGATACGGTAACACCAAACAAGCCTAACTCGCCCATTAATGGCCATAAATCCCTTGGGAAAACGTCAGTGCTGTCAATTTCAGCAGCACGCGGGGCAACTTTATCATCTACGAAGTTTCGAACTGATGTACGCATCATTTCGACTTCTTCTCCGAGATTAAATTGAAGTGTTGGATATGTATTTGTAAGCATTATGTCCCCCGTCTTTTAAGTTTATATCAGCATAAAAAATATAAATGTTAAAGCGCGTATCGTTTTAGCTTTTGATAATATGCTCTAAAACAGCTTTGGGATAAAACGATTTGTCTGCGCCATATAGTCCTGATAACCGGGTCGGGTTTTTACAAGGCTTTTTTCCAGCAAATCGGCTCCTGATATTTTTACTATTAAAAATGTCATTAGAGCGGGTGCGAATATAACAAGAAGTGCCTTCAAAGAAATCGTTACTGAGACGCACCAGATACCCCACCAGAAAAATGCATCACCAAAATAATTTGGATGCCGCGAGACAGACCAAAGACCAGTATTAAGAACTTTGCCTTTATTTTCAGGGTTTTTCCTAAAAGCATTAAGTTGTATGTCAGCGAATGTTTCAATCAGTAAGCCGGCAACAGATATAAATGCCGCAGGATATATCCATAGATTTGCGGAAACAGCGGGAACACTCAGGGCAATTTGAACCGGAAGCGCAACCACCCACATCAGTAAACCTTGGAGACCAAAAACGATATAAAGACTGCGCCACCAAAAACCCGGATTATTACGTCGCATTGCTTGGTAACGATGGTCTTCTTCAGGCTCTGCCGACCACCTTATAAACAGATGTAGCCCCAAACGAAGTGACCATAGGCTGACCAGAAAAGTTAAAATTGCCTGAGCTTTACCGCCGGCGTTTACAAAATATAAAGCAAAAGCAACTGCCCCAAAGCCAAATCCCCAAAAACTGTCGACAATGCTAACATCTTTAAGAAACAGGGAGGCAATCCATACTCCGCTCATCATGATAAAAATCACGCCTGCGGCAATTTTCAAACTTTCAAAATCAATCATGAGGTATATATAGTTTTATGAAAGTCACTTGTAAAAATTTATATTAACTATACGGCTTACTTTCGCCAAGCTGATAGCCACTAGTTTAAATTCACCGGTTAATGTGCTACACAGCCTTAACGAATTTATTGTAAATAATTTTGAGAAAAATGCCCATGTCTGCATCTGAAAATACCATACAAACACTTGAAAATAGTGATTTTTTCAACCGTTCTCTGAGTGAAACCGACCCTGCACTCGCCAGGTCAATTGATCAAGAAATGTCTCGCCAGAAGAATCAGATTGAACTTATTGCGTCTGAAAACATTGTTTCCAAGGCAGTTCTTGAAGCTCAAGGCTCGATTATGACGAATAAATACGCCGAGGGTTATTCCGGTCGGCGTTATTATGGTGGATGTGAGTTTGTTGATGTTGCCGAAGATTTGGCGATTGAACGCGCTTGCAAACTTTATGACTGCGCTTACGCCAATGTTCAGCCAAATTCTGGCTCGCAGGCTAATCAAGCTGTCATGCAGGCACTCATTAAACCGGGTGACACAATACTGGGTATGAGTTTGGCTGCTGGTGGTCACCTGACGCATGGCGCTGCGCCTAACCAGTCAGGTAAATGGTTTAATGCCGTGCAATATGGTGTGAAGCGGGAAGACCATCTTATTGATTATGATGAGGTCGAAGCATTGGCTGCGGAGCACAAGCCGCAATTGATTATTGCTGGTGGTTCTGCTTATCCGCGAGTTATCGATTTTGCCCGTTTTCGTGAAATTGCTGACAAGCATGGGGCCTATCTATTGGTTGATATGGCTCACATATCTGGTCTGGTCGCAGGAGGTGCTCATCCAAGCCCTATTCCGCATGCGCATGCTGTTACGACAACAACGCATAAAACCTTGCGTGGGCCGCGGGGTGGTCTCATTCTGTCGAATGACCTTGATCTGGGCAAAAAATTTAATTCCGCAATTTTTCCTGGCATTCAGGGCGGCCCACTGATGCATGTAATTGCTGCGAAGGCTGTCGCTTTTGGCGAAGCTTTACAGCCAGATTTCAAACTTTATATCCAACAGGTCGTTAATAATGCACGTGCTTTAGCAGATACGTTAAAAGGGCATGGTTTGGATATTGTTTCCGGCGGCACGGACAATCACCTTGTTTTGGTTGATCTGCGTCCAAAAGGGCTAACTGGTAAAGTTGCGGAAATTGCCCTTGAGCGAGCTTCAATCACTTGCAACAAAAATGGGGTGCCGTTTGACCCGGAAAAGCCAATGATTACATCGGGCATTCGCCTTGGTACACCTGCAGCAACGACCCGCGGTTTTGGGGTTAATGAATTCCAAAAAGTTGGTGATTTGATTGCGGAAGTGCTTGATGCTGTGGCGCAATCAGGTGCTGAGGAAGCCCCGGAAGCTGAAGCTAAAGTCAGAGCTGAAGTTACTGAGCTCTGCGGTAATTTTCCAATCTATTAATATCGGGAAATGTGCTGATGCGCTGTCCTTACTGCAATAATAATGAGACACAGGTTAAGGATAGCCGTCCCACGGAAGATAATGCTGTTATCCGGCGGCGACGCCATTGCGCCGACTGTGGTGGGCGGTTCACAACTTTTGAGCGTATCCAGCTAAGAGAACTTACGATTGTTAAAAATACAGGTCGTAAAGTTCCTTTTGATAGGGATAAGCTTATGCGCTCAGTGCAAATCGCTCTGCGTAAAAGGCCTGTTGAGCAGGAGCGCGTCGAGCGTATGGTAAGTGGTATTGTGCGCCGGTTGGAAAATTTGGGTGAGGGAGAAATCCCTGCCAAAACAATCGGCGAAATGGTTATGGAAGGTCTTTTTGCTCTTGATCAGGTTGCTTATGTCAGATTTGCATCTGTTTACCGTGACTTCAGAGAAGCCAAAGACTTTGAGGAGTTTCTCGGCGACATGCCTGTTGTTGAAGGGTTTGGAGATTAGTTCCGTTCATCTAGTGCAAGCTTTTAACGCTAGGGCGGGCTGATGACCGATAAGCTACCACTTACGCATTCTTTAACAAAATCAGATAGAGATTTCATGTCGCTTGCGCTTCATCTTGGGCGTCGTGGGCTGGGTCGTGTTGCCCCTAATCCGGCTGTCGGCTGTGTGATTACTAAGCAGGGAAAAATTATTGGCAGAGGTTGGACGCAACCTGGCGGCAGACCTCATGCGGAAACCGAGGCGCTATCACAGGCCGGCCCTGAGGCTGAGGGCGCTAAGGTTTATGTAACGTTGGAGCCATGTGCGCATCAAGGGAAAACGGGTCCGTGCGCAGAAGCCCTCATAAAAGCTGGAGTATCTGAGGTGCATATTGCGCTGAAAGATCCGGATGTTCGGGTTGCGGGGCGAGGCATTGAAATGCTTGAGGCGGCAGGCATTGTTGTCACGCTATATGAGGATGACATAAACATTCTTGCAGCAGAGTTAAATACCGGCTTTTTGACTTTACAACATCTCAAACGCCCAATGGTGACGCTTAAAATTGCCACTGACCAAAATGGTATGATGCGAACCCCGCCCGGCCATAGCCGCCAGCTTACTGGCACATTTGCCCAGTGGCGTATGCATCTGATGCGCGCAGAACATGATGTTATTCTTGTCGGTCGTGGCACGCTGGAGGCTGACAATCCCTCATTGAATTGTCGTTTGCCAGGTTTAGAAGCACAAAGCCCGGTCCCTGCAATTGCGACCAGCCAGACAACAGTACTTGATGATTATGTGCTGTCAGGTCACCCAGATTTGATGCTGCTTAATGATAGATCACCTCAGAATATGCTGGAGGAACTCGGTCAAAAGGGTTTTACGCGCGTTTTACTGGAAGGTGGGCCGCGGCTTGCCAAGGCTTTTTTGCATAATAACTGTGTCGATGAGATTGTGCATTTTCAGTCACCTTATGCCTTTGAGGATACTTCATGGCCGCCCGAGCAAAGTGATTTGCAATTAATGGGTATTGAAAATATGTCGTCGCAAACGAAGTATTCATTATCACGGGTTGAAATTTGGCCGACTGATATAACTAATACTGTGGCTGCTAAAGAAGATTTAAAGGATAATGTGTTTTTCTACCGCAGAGTAAAGCCGCATTTGGTTTAAAGTGGTTTAAGTAGATTATCGAATTGGAAGGGCGCTTATGTTTACCGGAATAATTTCAGATGTCGGCACAATCCTCGAAGTTACCAAAATGGGGGATACTCGATATGTCATAGAAACATCCTATGACACAAAAGGCATTGATATTGGCGCCTCGATAGCTTGTTCAGGCGTATGCTTGACAGTGATTGAGAAGATGGAAACGCCTTCACCACGATTTGCGGTGGAAGCTTCGGCAGAAACACTGAATGTAACAACCGCAAAGAAATGGGCGGTTGGAACTAAGCTTAATCTTGAACGTGCATTAAAAATGGGTGATGAACTTGGCGGGCATATTGTGTCGGGCCATGTAGACGGAATCGCCGAGATTAAATCAATTGAACCGGATGGTGACAGTCTGCGTTTCGTATTTGCTGCACCTGAAGAGCTTGCTATGTTCATCGCTTCAAAAGGCTCTGTTACTTTGGATGGGACGTCTTTGACAGTGAATGAAGTGCGTGGAAATAATTTTGGAGTCAATATGATTCCTCATACCCAAGCGGTCACAACTTGGGGACAATCCAAATCCGGCGATTTAATCAATATTGAAATTGATGTGCTGGCCAGATATGTCGCCAGATTAAAAGAAGTAAACGATTAATCCGCAAATGGGTGTATGCTCACCCGCAAGCGAAAAGGAAAGTCATATGTCAGAATTTGGACAATATCTCTCCACGACTGAAGAAATCATTGAAGATGTGCGTAATGGCAAGATGATTGTTCTCGTCGATGCTGAAGATCGTGAAAATGAGGGGGATTTGGTTGTGCCCGCTCAAATGGTCACACCTGAGACGATTAATTTTATGGCAAAATATGGGCGTGGGCTGATTTGTCTTGCTCTTACTGAAGAACGTTCACTTCAGCTAGATTTGTCACTCATGTCCTCGCAGAACCAATCACGCCACCAGACAGCTTTTACTGTTTCAATAGAAGCGCGAGAAGGCATCTCTACTGGTATCTCAGCCCATGATCGTGCCCATACAGTATCGGTTGCGATTGATCAAACGAAAAATGCCACAGACATAGTTTCACCAGGGCATGTATTTCCTCTCGTTTCGAAGCCGGGCGGTGTGCTTGTGCGTGCCGGACATACTGAAGCGGCAGTTGATATAGCGCGTCTCGCCGGGCTTTATCCGGCTGGGGTGATTTGTGAAATTATGAATGATGATGGCAGCATGGCGCGCTTACCGGATTTGGTTCAGTTCGCTCAACTTCATGGCCTTAAACTTGGCACAATTTCCGATTTAATCGCTTATCGCCGTCGCCACGATACGCTGGTGGAGCGTATTTTTGAAGAAGATGTCAAACTTTTGGGTGATATCGATTTTAAAGCGGTGGTTTTTAAAAATGTTATCGAAAATGAAGAGCATATTGCGCTCATTAAAGGTGATATTTCGATAGATGAGCCCGTGCTGGTTCGGATGCATGCAGAAAACATCTTGCTTGATTTATTTGGTCAGAAAGTTGGAAACGCAGCAAATAGAGGGCGGATTTTACAGCGCTCGCTTGAATTGATCGCCGATGAAGAAAGAGGCGTTGTCGTCCTGATTAGAAACACTTCACCAACACCTTTCTCTGATGCCATGCACCCGCCTGAAAATTCGAAAGAGCCGCTTCGCCTTAGGGAGTATGGTATTGGCGCGCAAATTCTCCTAAATTTAAATTTAAATGAAATTGAGTTATTGTCCGATACGCCCCGCATGATTGTTGGTCTTGAGGGTTATGATATTGAAGTTGTTGGACAACGCGCTGTATTTGGGGAAAAGGACTAATTTTGACGAATAAGAAAATCCTTATTGTGGAAGCGCGGTTTTATGAGGCGCTCACTGATGCTCTTGTTGAGGGGGCAGTTGCTGAAATTGATGCAGCGGGACATGACTATGAACGCATTGCGGTTCCCGGTGTTCTGGAAATTCCTCCAGCTATAGGAGTTGCGGCGGATACCGGAGTTTATGATGCTTTCGTTGCGCTTGGTGTAGTGATTAGAGGTGAGACGACGCATTATGATACAGTCTGTGCGGAAAGTGCCAGAGGTTTGATGGATATTGGTATTCAACAACGCCTTTCCATCGGTAATGGAATTCAAACTGTTGAAAATGAAGCACAGGCATGGGCACGTTGTGATAAAAATGACAAAAATAAAGGCGGTTGTGCTGCTTTGGCTGCCCTTTCTCTAATGACCATTCGTGACAATTTTAAAGGTGATAAATGAACGTCGCCGCAAGTGCGCATGGCGGAAGAGAAGCCGCGCGTCTGATGGCTGTCCAAGCCCTCTATCAAATGGACGTTGCGAAGGCACCGCTTGAAAAAGTTATTGAGGAGTTCAACACCTATCGTCTTGCTTTTCCGGTTGAGACTGAAGATGGGAATGTTACTTTTCCTGATGCAGACCGAAATCATTTCGAGTCTCTTTTACGCGGCGTTATTGATGAACAACGTCAAATTGATAAAGCCATTAACGATTTGTTGCGTGAAGGTTGGGTGCTTAAGCGTCTGGATATCACTTTACGTGCTATTATGCGGGCAGGGACTTTTGAGTTGATGTTTTGTAAAGATATTCCGGCCAAAGTCTGTATTTCTGAATATACATCAATGGCGAATGCCTATTTCAATGCCCCTGAGGCGGGGATGGCAAATGCTATATTTGAAAAAATTGCAAACGCGTCCAGATCTTGAGAAATCATGTCTCAGAAAAACGAGTTTGATCTGATACGACTTTATTTTGCTCCCCTCGCTGATGATAAGGGCGCTTTGAATTTACAGGATGATGCCGCGCTCTATATCCCGACACCTGGAAATGAGCTGGTGCTGACCACTGATACTATTATTGAGGGTGTCCATTATCTTCCTGATACACCGCCGGAAAAGATTGCCGCCAAACTTTTTGGGGTAAATCTCTCGGACTTGGCGGCAAAGGGCGCCAAGCCAAAAGCTTGTTTAATTAATTTTGCACCGCATAAAAATATTTCTGAGGCTTGGATTGCAGAATTTACCGCGCAAGTCGGTGCAGCATTAAAAGCATATGATATCAAATTGCTGGGCGGGGATACGGTTGCGGCGCCTAACCAAGCCATGTTCAGTCTCACACTCATTGGGGAAGTGGCCTCAGGTGGTATGGTGCAACGTGGTGGGGCTAAAATCGGGGATGATATATTTGTGACCGGAACGATAGGTCATGGTTTTATTGGTCTTGAAGATGCCAAAGCCGAGCGTTCGTCCCCCTGTAGAGACTTGTTTGAATACCCGCAACCGCCTCTAGCCTTTGCATTGGTAGCGGCTTCATATATGTCTGCGGCGGTGGATGTTTCCGACGGCCTCGCTGCGGATTTGGGGCATATTTGTAAGGCATCGGTTTGTGGAATGCAGATTGATTTGCCGGCAATCCCTTTTGCTGACCCCGTGTCAAAGAATCTGTTGGCGCAACTCAATGGTGGAGATGATTATCAACTGGCTTTTACTGCCGCATCTGAAAATCATGATAAGTTGAAACAATTAGCGGCAGAGCAAAGTATTCAACTGTCTAAAATTGGACATATAACTGATGGAAGTGATCTTATTCTGCTGAATTCGGACGGTTTAACGCTTGATTATTCATCAACCGGGACATCTCAGGAACTGCCTTCAGGGTTTTCACATTTTGGCATGAAAAAATAACAACACCTTTTTGTCTTAGCCTGTTGCCTTTTTCGGCGGAATTTGCGATTTTCCTGAAACTTTAACGGGATGTTTTCAATTCCCACAAATAAATGAAATGAGGATGATACCCATGAGCACAGACATGATGCTTATTATTGGAGCAGGGGTTCTGGCAATACTCTACGGCGTTTATGCGATTAGAAGCATTATGGCCGCAGATGCCGGTAATGAAAGAATGCAAGAAATCGCATTCGCCATTCAGCAGGGTGCTGCGGCTTACCTGAACCGTCAATACACAACCATTGCCATTGTTGGCGCCATTATAGCAGTTCTGGTGGGCTGGCTACTCGGCCTTAAAGTCGCTATTGGCTTCCTAGTCGGCGCGACTCTCTCAGGTGTTGCTGGTTATATCGGTATGCTTGTATCAGTGCGCGCCAATGTGCGGACCACGCAAGCGGCTAGCGAAAGCCTTGGCGCAGGCCTATCGATCGCGTTCCGTTCAGGTGCTGTTACAGGTATGCTGGTTGCGGGTTTGGCGCTACTGTCTGTTTCCGTTTACTTTGTGGTGCTGACACAGTTTATGGGTCTTGACCCTTCTGGCCGTGAGGTCATTGATGCGCTTGTAGCCCTCGGTTTTGGTGCCTCGCTTATCTCAATCTTTGCTAGATTGGGAGGTGGTATCTTTACTAAAGGCGCTGATGTTGGTGGCGATCTTGTCGGTAAAGTTGAAGCAGGTATCCCAGAGGATGACCCCAGAAACCCGGCGACAATCGCAGATAATGTAGGTGATAATGTTGGTGACTGTGCGGGTATGGCTGCAGATTTGTTTGAGACCTATGCTGTCACGATTGTGGCAACAATGGTTCTGGCCTCTATTTTCTTCAACGATCTGGCGATGATGGTGTACCCGCTTACAATTGGAGCAACATGTATTGTTACCTCCATTATCGGCACATTCTTTGTCCGTCTCGGAAGTAACAACTCTATTATGGGTGCCTTGTATAAAGGCTTTATCGCTTCTGCAGTTCTTTCCTTGATTGCACTGTATTTTGTCACAGACAATTATATCGGCCTTGGCGAGATTGAAGATTCAGGCTTCACAGGTATGGATCTGTACATTTGTGGTGTTCTTGGCCTTGTGATTACAGGTCTGATTATCTGGATTACCGAATATTATACTGGTGTTAATTATCGTCCGGTTAAATCTGTTGCGGCGGCTTCGGTCACC
This sequence comes from PS1 clade bacterium, assembly GCA_003331985.1. GTDB lineage: Bacteria > Pseudomonadota > Alphaproteobacteria > RS24 > RS24 > Micropelagius. Next base: position 10,203 of record QOQK01000004.1, read on the forward strand.
GGACACGGCACGAACGTCATTCAGGGTCTGGCTGTTTCAATGGAAGCAACGGCACTACCTGCATTGGTAATTGTTGCAGGTATCATTTCGACATACAGCCTTGCAGGTCTGTTCGGTATTGCGATCGCCGTTTCAACAATGCTGGCACTTGCCGGCATGGTTGTCGCGCTCGACGCTTTTGGCCCCGTCACAGACAATGCTGGCGGTATTGCTGAAATGGCTGATTTGCCGGAAGATGTGCGTAACACAACTGATGCGCTAGATGCTGTCGGTAACACCACCAAAGCGGTTACTAAAGGCTATGCTATCGGGTCTGCCGGGCTTGGCGCTTTGGTTCTGTTTGCTGCTTACACGGAAGATTTAAAGTACTTCTCTGCTAATCCGGAAAAGTTTACTTACTTCGCTAATGTGACAGTCGACTTTTCACTTTCAAACCCTTACGTGGTTGCCGGTCTCTTTCTTGGTGGCTTGTTGCCATATCTATTTGGTGCGATGGGCATGATGGCTGTTGGCCGTGCCGGTGGCGCAATTGTTGAGGAAGTTCGACGTCAGTTCCGTGAAAAGCCGGGTATTATGACCGGTGAAGAAAAGCCGGATTATACTGCTGCAGTTGACTTGCTGACTCGCTCAGCGATTAAGGAAATGATTATTCCTTCATTGCTGCCGGTTCTGTCACCAATTGCTGTGTATTTCCTTGTCGAGCAAATTGCTGACCGTGGCGCTGCATTCTCTGCATTGGGTGCGATGCTTCTTGGTGTGATTGTTACAGGTCTCTTTGTGGCTCTTTCTATGACTGCCGGTGGCGGGGCATGGGACAATGCCAAGAAATATATTGAGGACGGTAATCATGGTGGTAAAGGCTCTGAGGCTCATAAGGCTGCGGTTACAGGTGACACAGTCGGTGATCCTTATAAGGATACAGCCGGCCCTGCGATTAACCCAATGATTAAAATCACTAATATTGTAGCACTCTTGCTACTGGCTGTTTTGGCTCATTAGAGTTTAACGGCAACAAAAATTAACCCCGGCATCTTAAAGATGTCGGGGTTTTTTTATGGGTAAATTATTTGATTAATTGCTGGGAAGCGCGTTCGGGTTGCCCGAATTAAAGCGTCCGAGGTTGCCGAAGAGTTGTGCAAGAAGGCTTAATTCCTTGCCTCTGGTTGTGGTTATACGCTCCACAAATGCAACAATATTGCCATCTTCAAGCCCGTAACCACCAATATCACTGACAATATCATTATCGTCAAAATAGACAGCAACAATCTTGCGGTCTGTTACTTCAGGTTTTTTGTATGAGTTGGTTTCAATGCGGCTGGAAATATAATAATAAGACGCGCCGTCAACTGAAGCGATGGTCGATGGTGAACCCATTATGCTTCTTACCATCTCCTTACTTGAAGACCCGACAGTGACCTGATTAAGGGTTTCCTCATCAAATACATAGCCGACATTGGAAACAATCGGAGCACAGGAGATTTGACCGACTGTCAAAGAGGTGGCAATGGTCAAAGCACTCAAGCGCAAAGATTTGCTTAAATATTTTGTAAAGGCGTTCTTTTTATCCGAGATTATTCCGGTCATTGGTCAGCTTTCATTATGCAAATACATCTTGAGAAACTTATAAACTCATATTTAAAAGTTTCCTAGTGATACAGCTATCTTGACCTTTTGCGCAAGAGGGCTATTTTCGCTGTCAGTCATTCCGGCTCAAGGTGCAGTATGCGACATTTAATTTTATCTCTTGTTAATTCTTTCAAATCTTTACTCGGCATGAATAAAGAGATGGATATGTATCTACCTGTTTACACAGCAATTATGAATCAAGCGAGAAAACCTGAGCTCTATGGGGAGCAGGGTGCAAATGATGATTTTGACGGCCGTTTTGAAATTCTTGTTATGCATATTTATCTTGTGTTGCGCCGTCTAAAAGCTGACGGGCAGGGGCGGCATGGTGCAGGTCAGGTAATCTTTGATTTATTTTTCAGAGATATGGACCAGGCGATGCGGGAAATGGGTGTCGGGGATTTGAGTGTCAGCAAAAAAATTAAAAAAATGGCTGAAGCCTTTTATGGGCGTGTTGCAGCTTATGACGAGGTGATAGATACTGGTAAGGACCAACTCACATCCGTTATTCAAAGAAACTTTTTTGCGGAAACAGAAGGTGATGATAACCAGACGAGAGCCGAGGGATTAGCCGCTTATATGACTGAAATTGATGTATCGTTAGGTCAGATACCATTGAGCCAACTTTTGTCTCGTGACATTTTTTCGTTTGATAATAAGTCAGGCTAAGTCACACTTTTAAAGTCAGAGGGTGCCGCCATGAATAATGAGTTCAGTCGCGTCATTGATATTGTCAAAATTAAGCCATCAGGCACACGTTTGGAGACAACCGGGTCAGATGATGAGTGTCATGCATTAAAAACTAGGCTTGGGGTTGAGGGGTTCAGTAACTTGCGTTTGGATATTGACATTACCCCTTGGCGAAAGCAGGGGCTTCGCATTGAGGGTGTTGTCCAAGCTGATATTGAACAAATTTGCGGCGTAAGCCTTGAGACAATCGTCCAGCATATTGAGGAGCCATTGGCATTTTTTCTTCTGCCCGAGCATCTAGCTAAGGGACTGGCCGATGATGAAGATGCGGATATGCCCGAAATACTTCAAAATGGTCGAGCGGATATTGGTGAAATAGCTATTCAGAATTTATCTCTCGGTATTAGTCCCTATCCAAGAAAGAACGGCGTTTCTTTGAGTTATGTTGAGGCTGAAGAAACTGAAGAAGATCAAAAACAAGATAACCCCTTTGCTGTTTTGGAGGGTTTAAGCACACCCAAGGCGGATTGATTAGGCGTTGCTATAACCCCAAATTAGGTTAGATTACCGCGATTATATTTACTTTGACGGGTACTTAATGTCTCAAACAAGAATATCTATTGATGTGATGGGCGGTGACCGTGATGTGGAAACAGTTCTTACTGGGGTTACACTTGCCTTGGCGCACAGACCGGAAACTTCCTTCCTTCTGTTTGGTGACACTAAACAGATAGAGCCTTTCCTGAAGAGATTTCCTACCCTCAAGGCTGCAAGTTCAGTTCACCATTGTGATGTTGCCATTGATATGGATATGAAGCCCAGTCAAGCTTTGCGTCAGGGGCGCAAAACAAGCAGCATGTGGCAGGCTATTGATGCTGTGAATACCGGCATTGCCGACGGCGCTGTCTCGGCCGGGAATACCGGTGCATTAATGGCGATGTCAAAAGTGATTTTGAAAACTCTTAATGGTATTGAGCGACCAGCTATTGCAGCTATCTGGCCAACCATGAAGGGGGAAACTATTGTTCTGGATATGGGGGCGACTATCGGTGGCTCGGCAGAACAATATTTTCAGTTTGCGGTTATGGGGGATGCTTATGCCCGCATCATTTTCGGTCTGGAAAGTCCAAGAATAAGCCTTCTTAATATTGGTGTAGAAGAGATGAAGGGTACGGACAGTGTCAAACAGGCAGCAGATTTACTTACCTCCTCATCCCTAAATTTTTGCGGGTATATTGAAGGTAATGGGATTTCTCAAGGTGATGTTGATGTTGTTGTTACTGATGGTTTCACCGGTAATGTTGCGCTTAAAACTGCAGAAGGTATTGCACAGCTTATCAGCAGCTATTTAAAGCAGGTAATGGTAAGCTCAATTTTTGCTCGTATCGGGTATATTTTTGCACGCGGTGCTTTCGGGGCATTGAAGGAGAGGCTTGATCCGGACAATGTCAACGGCGGAACTTTCCTTGGCTTAAACGGTGTTGTGGTTAAAAGTCATGGGGGTGCATCACCCAAAGGTATTGCGGCAGCGGTTGAACTTGCGATTGAGGTTGCTGCTAATAATATGTCTGAGAAGATTGTTGACGAGATGGATAAAATGGAAGAAGAATTGCTTGCAACTCAAGAATAGCTAGGACTATTTAGCAATATTTTTTGGGGGAAATGTCCACATATCTATTATTCTGTCCGTGAAATTATAAATAAAGTCTTTATTTGCTATAAAAATCAGTTGTTTCCAGTCTACTCCTTGTGCTTATATTTAAGCATTATTTTGGAGGTTACATGTCAAACAAAACACTAACACGTGCTGATTTGATTGAAGCCGTCTATAATGAAATCGGTCTTTCGCGCGTTGAGTCATCTGAAATTGTTGAAGCTGTACTTGACGAAGTTTCCACTGCGCTGGTTGCAGGTGAAGAAGTCAAACTCTCTTCTTTTGGAACTTTCTCTGTCCGTCAGAAAAGCGGTCGCATAGGTCGTAACCCAAAAACCGGTGAAGAAGTGCCAATTACCCCACGAAGGGTTCTATCGTTTCGTGCAAGTCATGTGATGAAGGACCGAATAAATGAAGCCTTTAAGAAATTTACATCCAAGTGACAAAGTCACCAGAAGCTTTTAAATCCATCAGTGAAGTGGCAGAAATTCTGCAAGTTGATACCCATGTCCTCCGGTTTTGGGAGGGCAAGTTTAAGCAGATACAACCCATGAAAAATGCAAGTGGTCGGCGACTTTACAGGCCCGATGACATTGCTTTAATTGAGGGTATCAAACATCTGCTTCATAATAAGGGCATGACAATTAAAGGTGTCCAAAAACTCCTCAAGGAAAAAGATGCGAGCGTTCTCTTACGATCAGATGCCTCTGGCCTAGATTCGGTGATTGCTTCTGATGAAGAACATGCAGGCCCAGACCCAAAAACAAAAATGGCTCTACAGAATATCCGTGAAACTTTGGAGAAGGCAAAATTGCTTCTCAAAACTGACGAAACTTAGGCGAAATAAACTCTGTTGCGTCTTTTCCCAAAAACTCCTAGATAATAGCTCACTGACTTTAATTGGACGGAGTGTAGCGCAGCCCGGTAGCGCACTTGTCTGGGGGACAAGGGGTCGTGGGTTCAAATCCCGCCACTCCGACCAATTAGGCAAAAATTCATAAAAACCCCTGATTTTCCCCCAAAATATGTGATGCATAAATGCAACACATGGGTGCATAACATTATTTTCCGAATTATGTTCGTTTATTAATGGCTGTAAATTTGCCAACGTGTTTCCTGCACAACTTTTGTTAGGTAGGTATGCTAAATGCTAATTAAATCAAATGAACTGTCTATGGACTGTATTTATAAAAAAGCTTTCGTTTTTGGGCTTTCATTGGCTGTATCGGGAGGCATGAATGTGTCCTCTGCGTCAGCTCAAGCTCTTGATGAAATTGTTGTTACAGCTCAGAAGCGAGAGGAAAGCCTTCAAGAAGTTGCGTCAGCTGTTTCAGCTTACAGCAGTGATTTTTTGGAAGAACGTCAGATGTCTTCCATTTCAGGCCTAGAAAAATATACGCCAAACCTTCGCATTACGAATGCACCAAATAACGGAACAGCGGCTCAAGTTGCCATCCGTGGTGGCGTTACAATTAACCCTGCGATTACTTGGGAAACGACTGTTGGTATGTATTTGAACGGTGTCTATATCGGTAAGACACAAGGCGGTATCTTTGATGTGGCTGATGTAGAAAGAATGGAAGTATTGCGTGGCCCACAAGGAACGCTTTATGGACGTAACACTCTTGCTGGTGCCATTAACGTTGTGACCAAAAAACCTTCAGACGAGTCTGGTCTTTCAGCTGAAATCGGGTTTGGTAATTACAACCGCAAGCACACAAAGCTGAAAATGGATCTTGGTCAAACAGGTAAACTGCGGACCAAAATTTCTGCTTACATGATTAATCGTGATGGTATTGTTGAGTCTACAGGCCCAGATGGTGACTTGGAAGATAAAGATCAAGTATCAGCGATTGCCGCTTTTAGCTATGACGTCACTGATAATGTGGTCATTGATTATAGCTATGACTATAGCAACACCACGCAAAACCCACCCTATTCACAACCTGTGCGTGTGAGTGCCGGAGGTATTTGGGACCCTGCATCACCTTTCTATGCATTTGGTGGCGCTTTCTTCCCACTTGACCAGCATGTTTTTGCCGACAGGCAGGAAAATGTCCAACTGGATAATAATGTTCAGGAAAAATCCAAAATCAAAGGTCACTCATTGACCATTGAAGCCCAGCTCGATAACGCTGTGTTCAAGTCCATCACAGGTATCCGTGATATGGAGTGGTCTGATGTTCTTGATCTGGATGGCTCGCCTTACTTTATTGCGCATACATCACGTTTCACTGATTTTGAGTCTAAAAGTCAGGAATTCCAACTTGTAGGTTCTCGTGGCGACATTAATTACGTTGTGGGTGCTTATTACTACTCTGATGATGCCTATACGAATAACCCGCAACAATATTTTGGTGGCGGCGTTTCATTTGACTCTCAATATGGGAGTGAAACTGAAGCTTATGCAGTCTATGCGCAACTCGATTATCCACTATCAGATCAGCTGACTGTCAAAGGTGGACTGCGTTACACGGAAGAGGAAAAAAGTATCGTCCGTACAAATATTGCACTCGCTTCCAGTGATCCGGCTACAATTGCGGCATGTGCGAATACATTCCCATGTACATTCATACCTGCCGGAACAACAGCCTCAACAGAGTTTGACGATGTGTCACCGGAGCTTTCATTTGAATATGCATATAATGACGACATCAATCTCTATGCGCGTTTTGCCAAGGGCTTTAAGTCAGGTGGTTTCAACGGCGAAGCAGGTTCCATTGGAGAGACAACCTCACCATATGAAGCTGAAGAAGTAAATTCCTTTGAGATTGGTGCGAAAATGCGCCTGATGGAAGATCGTCTTCAGTTGAATACAGCCTTGTTCACCAATGAGCATGAAGATATGCAATTGTCTATCTTTACCGCACAAGGTGCTGCTGCCTCTAATGTCAGAAATGCCGGTCAGGCAACAATTAGTGGTCTTGAAATTGAAGCGCTGTTTATGGCCAATGAGCGTCTGATGATGAGATTCAGCTATGGCTATCTTGACGCCGAATATGATGAGTTCCTGGAGCTTGGTACTGATGTTGCCAATAACAGAGCTCTGCCGCATGCCCCGGAAAATTCACTGGGTATCGGTTTTGATGCTTATCTTATGAATAATGAAAATGGTTCACTGAAGTTGAATGTTGATTATTCATATGTTGATGATTACTTCGTATACCCATACGCGCTTGTTGGCGGTGATGGTGGCGGATATAACGCCTACAACACAGTGGTCGATTCTTATGGGACGGTTGACGCCCAGCTTATCTGGTCAGATCTTCCATTCGGTAATGACAGCATGAAGCTGACACTCTGGGGTAAAAATATCGGGGATGAAGAGTATGTCGCAAACTACATCGATTTTGGTGCAGGTTTTGGCGGTATGACCCTTGGTTATTTCGGAGAGCCGGTCACTTATGGTCTGACAGCTTCAATGAGCTGGTAAGTATAGAGACTTGAATTGCTTGCATGAATAATTCGGAGGAATCTGAAAGGTTTTATGAGCAATAACATATTGAAAGAGGCGGGTTGACCCGCCTCTTTTTTTACTCTTCTATTAGGTGGATTTTTCGTATCTCGCCTCATGCTATGTTACATAATTAGAATTCCAGATTTGACTTAAAAGGAAAAGAAATGCCGGCATTTGTGTCCAGATTGGATGTTAATAGCGATGCATATCAAAAAAATCGTTCTGAGCAACTAGAGAATATTGAGCTTCTCCGTCAGCTTCAGGCGCGGGCAAAAGCAGCTTCTGAAAAACGCCGTCCAAGATTTGAAGAACGCGGACAGTTAACCCCGCGGGACAGATTGGCAAGATTACTTGATGTGGGTATGCCATTTGTCGAGTTGTTTAATTTAGCCAGTTATTGTGTCGACGATCCTAATCGTGAAACAAGTTTACCAGGCGCCTCTATTTTGGCGGGTATCGGATATATAAGCGGTGTCCGCAGTATGATTTGCGTGGATGACAGTGGCATCAATGCTGGGGCTGCTACAGAACGCGGTTTTGACAAGCTGACAGCTTGTATTCAGATTGCTATTTCAAACAAGCTCCCCTTTATTCATTTGGTTGAAAGTGCCGGCGCGAATTTGATGGCCTATAAAATTGAGGGATGGGCTTACGCAGGGCGTGTTTTTTACAGTCTCGCCAAAGCGAGTGCGGCAGGTGTGCCAACCTTCACCATTTTACATGGCCCTTCTACGGCGGGTGGGGCCTATATGCCCGGCATGTCCGATTATAATGTCGGGGTAAAAAATAATGGTATGGCGGCTCTTGGCGGGGCTGCGCTAGTACAAGCCGCAACCGGTGAGATTGCTGATGAGCGCGAATTGGGCGGCACAGAGATGCATGCCTCTGTGTCGGGTTTGATGGAACATCTGGCTGAAGATGATGCCGATGGAATTCATAAAATGCGTGAGCTTGTCGGGCGTCTTGGTTGGAACAGTCATTGCCCACCGACACCTCAGCGTAAATTTCAAGACCCTTTATATGATACGGAAGAAATTCTTGGTCTCGTGCCAACTGATTATAAAGTTCCCTATGACTCAAGAGAACTAATAGTACGCCTTGTAGATGGGTCGGATTTTATCGAATTCAGCAATCGCTTTGGCACTAATCTGGTTTGTGTACATGCGAGTATTTTTGGTCACGATGTTGCTCTGGTTGCTAATAATGGTCCGATGGGGCCTGATGAAGCTGCTAAAGGGGCGCATTTTTTCCAAACTGTCGATCAGGCGAATATTCCGCTTATCTTCCTGAATAATATTACCGGCTATATGGTTGGAACGGAATACGAGCAAGCGGGTATGATTAAGCATGGCGCGAAGATGATTCAAGCTGTGTCTAACATCCGCGTGCCGAAGCTAACTTTTTATGTCGGTGCAAGTTATGGTGCGGGGAATTACGGCATGTCAGGTTTTGGCTATGAGCCGGACTTTCTGTTCACATGGCCGTCTGCGTCATCGGGTGTTATGGGTGGCGAGCAAGCTGCCGCAACAATGGAAGCTGTCGCTTTTGCAGGTGCTCAAAGGCGTGGCACAGAACCCGATATTGATGCGCTTGCCAAACAAAGCTCAGCAATTATTTCGCATTTTGATAGCCAGTGTGATGCCTTCTACAGTTCCGGGCGGATGCTTGATCAAGGTATGATTGATCCGCGGGATACACGAAATATATGTGGTTTCCTCTTACAAACATTGTGGGAACGTGAGCACCGCAAAATCCAGCCAAATGCCTTTGGCATTTCACGAATGTAGCTTTTGAAAAAAGACAACTGAAATCGGACTTATAGGACTAATGATGACAAATTTACCGGATACAACATTTCTCGTCACGGAACTTGATAAAGGTTGGCTGACTGTTTGGCTGAATCGTCCGGATGTAAAAAACGCAATGTCCCGCGCTCTTACTGATGAACTTCAGGCTGTTCTCGCAGCAATACGTGATGATAGAAGCATACGCGGGATGACACTGCGCGGGAAAGATGGGGTCTTTTGTGCTGGCGGAGATTTAAAAGAGTTTAAAGAAAATTTCCAGCAAGCCGACAAATCGCCTGACGACGTAGCTGAATATAGCCTGCATATGGGTGAAATGTTTGAGGCATTGTCCACCCTTCCTATGCCAGTTATTGCTCTGGTAGAAGGCCCCGCAATGGCGGGAGGGTTCGGCCTTGTTTGCGCATGTGATGTGGTTATTGTGACAGAAGATGCAAAATTCGCGATGACTGAGGCAGCAATTGGGATACCTCCGGCTCAGATTATTCCACATGTAGCAAGCCGTTTAGGTTTACCCGTAGCGCGTCGCATGGTGATGACTGCAGCGCGTATTGGATCTGAAGAAGCATTAACAATCGGTCTTGCTGATTTTGTTGCAAAAGATGGTGTGGAAGCGGAAGCCAAAGAAGCTGAAATTAAAAAAGCTGTCATGCGTTGTGCGCCAAATGCAAATGCTGTGAGTAAGGAGATTATTTTTGCCAGCCGAACACTTCAGGGCAAAGAGATAATTGAATTTGCAGCCAAAGGATTTGCCGAGGCTATTGTTGGTGAAGAGGGGCGGGAGGGTATTGCTTCTTTCCTAGAGAAAAGAAAACCTCGTTGGGCAGAAGAGAATTAAAAATTATGTCGTCTATTAGAAAAATCCTTATTGCTAATCGCGGCGAAATTGCTGTCAGAATCATGCAGACCGCCCGGCGTCTTGGTATTTCAACAGTTGCTGTTTATTCGGATGCTGATGTCCAGGCGCCCCATGTTACGCTTGCTGACGAGGCTATTCGTATTGGGGCTGGGCCAGTGGGTGAAAGTTATCTTGTCATCGACAATATTCTTGATGCTGCGCGCCAGACCAATGCCGATGCCATTCACCCCGGATATGGATTTTTATCTGAAAATGCTGATTTTGCCGAAGCAGTGCAAAAGGCGGGTTTGATTTTTATTGGCCCAGATGCTGAAGCGATTTCATTAATGGGTAATAAAGCTGCCGCAAAGCGCAGAATGATTGAAGCTGGTGTCCCATGTGTGCCGGGTTATGAAGATGCCGATCAATCTGATGAACGTCTTATAGAAGCGGCAAATGATATTAAGTTTCCCATTATGGTTAAGGCAGCCGCTGGGGGGGGTGGTCGTGGTATGCGGCTTGTTCAGGATATGGATGAACTGAAAAACGCCCTTGTCACGGCTCGATCCGAGGCTGCAAATGCTTTTGGTTCAGATGAGCTTATTTTGGAAAAGGCGATAATCTATCCTCGCCACGTGGAAATACAGGTTTTTGCAGATCGGCATGGTCAGGTAGTTCATTTGGGTGAGCGGGACTGTTCAGTTCAACGCCGTCATCAAAAAGTGATTGAAGAGTCTCCTTGTCCTGTTATGACAGCTGAGTTGCGAGCAGATATGGGCGCAGCGGCTGTCGAAGCGGCACGGAATATAAATTATGTTGGGGCGGGAACAGTTGAATTTCTTCTTGATCAGAGTGGGGCGTATTACTTTTTGGAGATGAATACGCGTTTGCAAGTCGAACATCCGGTGACCGAAATGGTTACTGGTTTGGATTTGGTCGAATTGCAAATCAAGGTTGCACAAGGTGAAACGTTAGACCTCAAGCAAGAAGATGTTTCCTTGGATGGTCATGCTATTGAGGTGCGGCTTTACGCTGAAGACCCGAATAATGATTTCATGCCAGCCACTGGTAAAATAGTGGCATGGCGCCCGGTCACTATGGATAATGTGCGTTTTGACGGCGGTGTCGTAGAGGGGCAGGATATTTCGCCTTTTTATGATCCTATGGTTGCTAAAGTTATTGCTTATGGAGATGACCGTGAGACTGCTCGCAAAAGACTTGTTGAAGCTTTGCGCCAAACAGCACTTCTCGGACCGGCAACGAACAGAGACTTTCTTGTTACCTGTCTTGAAAAAGAAACCTTTATTAAAGGTGAGGCGACGACTGCATTTATTGGTGAGATTTTTGGTGAAACCGGTTATACGGCTGAGCCTGTAAGTAATGAGACGGTAGCCTTACAGGGAGTGCTTCATTTTATTCATGATAGAGGGCAGGCTTTAGATCGTGCCATATCTGTCCCGGATGCGCTGAAAAACTTTTCAACCACAGGCGACTTGCAAACACCTTATAGTTTGCTTATTGGGGAGGAGATTTTTGACCTCACAGTTTCAAGTGCTCAAGCTGGGTCCTATCAAGTTGATATTACCTTTGAAGAGGGGGCGGAAACGATTCTTGTTGAAACACATGATGATGAACAGGTGACGCCGGATGTATCGCTTTCTTTCAACGTAAATAATAAAATTTTTAAGAGCCGAGCCGTTTTTGACGCTAATGTGCTGTTTCATGCGATGCAATCTGCGGATACAGCAATATTTTTATCGAGCATCAATCAATTGCATGTGACTGATGATGGGGCAGACGGTTCTGCAGGGGGCTTGGTTACTGCACCACTACATGGTCGTGTCATTGAAGTGTTTGTTAAGGTCGGTGACAAGGTTGAAGAAGGTCAAAAGCTTGCAGTTGTTGAAGCTATGAAAATGCAGCATGAAATATTTTCTGAAGTAGAAGGCGATGTCATTGATGTTAGAATTGTTTCTGACCAACAAGTTAGCGTGAATGATCTAATGATTGAGATTGCCGAAGAAGATGCCGGTGATAAGGAAGACGCCTGATGCAGCAATTATCTAATGACTTACGTGATGAGTCCGAGGCGCTTTCTCGGATTATGGCTGATTTATCAGATGATGATTTCACCACCCCAACAGGTTTTAAGAATTGGACTTTCAACGATATTCTTGAACATTTGCATATCTGGAATGTAGCGGCCTATGAGAGCTATGCTGACGAGGCAGCTTTTGATGCCTATGTTGATAAAGTTAAGGCTGATGTCATGGCGGGTAATCTCAAGAAATTTGAAAGGTCATATATTAACGGACTTGCGGGACAGGCGCTTTTAAATGCATGGCGTGAGTATTATATCAAAATGACCGATGCATTTGCTGAACTTGATCCAAAACATCGTGTTAAATGGATTGGTCCTGATATGAGTGTGCGTTCAAGTATTACCGCTCGATTAATGGAAACATGGGCGCATGGTCTCGCTATTTATGATGCGCTAGGTGTTGTGCGTCAGGATGGTGACCGGATAAAAAATATAGTGGTTCTTGGTATCAACACATTTAAATGGAGTTTCCAGGTTAAGGGGCAAACTCCTCCGGGGCCAATACCCTATATTGAATTAATAGCCCCATCCGGGGAGATCTGGCAATTTGGCGAATTAAGCGATGTCTCTGCTGTGACAGGAACTGCTAGTGAATTTTGTCAGGTCGTGACGCAAACCCGAAATATATCAGACACAAATTTAAAACTTATCGGTCCTGTCTCAGAGGCTTGGATGAGCCATGCACAATGCTTTGCCGGGCCACCTGAAATCCCGCCGGTGAAAAATACACGTTTTACGAAAACGTCGGCCTAATCAATTAGACGGGCTTGCTTAATAGGAGTTGAAAATGGACTTAAAAGATAAGGTTGCAATCATTACAGGCGGGGCATCTGGCCTTGGCGAGGCGACACTTAGAAGGTTTGTTACGCAAGGTACGAAATGTGCGATATTTGATATGAATGAGGAACGTGGCGCGGCCCTCGTAGAAGAGTTGGGCGATAATGTTATTTACCAGCAGGTAAATGTCACTGATGAGGCTTCTGTAAGCGCGGCGATACAAGGTGTTGAAACTGCTTTTGGTCCAGCTCATATTTGTTGTAATTATGCCGGTATTGCCTGGGCTGCTAAGACATATCATCCCAAAAACGGCCCGCACCCACTTGAAGATTTTAAGCGTGTTATAGATGTAAACCTCATCGGTACGTTTAATGTGGCGCGTCTTGCAGCCGAGTCGATGATGAAAAATGATCCAATTACTGATGATGGTCAGCGTGGTGTGATTATCAACACCGCGTCAGTTGCGGGTTATGAAGGTCAAATCGGTCAGGTAGCTTATAGTGCGACAAAGGGTGGGGTTATAGGTATGACAATCGTCATTGCTCGCGATTTGGCTGAGCTTGGTATTCGCTGCAATACAATTGTACCCGGCCTTATTCATACGCCTATGTTTGATACTCTGCCGGAAAATATTTTCCAAGCTTTGGAAAACTCAGTGCTCAATCCACAACGCCTTGGTAAACCTGATGAGATTGCTAAAACGGCGCAGTATCTCGTTGAAAATGATTACGTTAATGGCGAATGCATCCGCATGGATGGCGGTATTAGAATGACACCGCGATAGGATTTTTGAATATCAGTTTTATATTTCAAAGATTTTATTCATATTTTTTATCCTGGTGCTTACGAAGTCTTTCTTTAGGCGCAAGCCAATTGCGCCCACCACGGTGGCGACCATCTCTCAGACGAAGCATATCTGCAATACGCACTCTGGTCTCTTGTCCTGACACTTGGATAAGTTGTTGTAAAACAACATTGAGATGAAGGCTTAATGCTCGTTCTTGGCGTAACAAATTTTCTGACATTATTTGCAGTTCAGTTTTATCTATCGCATCACCTTGAATGTAAGCGATGACATCTTCTCTTTCTTTGAAATAGGTTTTGAATAGCACTGCGCTTTGTTTCCTGTTTTGTTTAAAAACCTCGCGTACAGCCTGTCGATCATCTGCATTGATGCGTTTTAGAAATCTTTTTTCTAGCCTTTCCACACTTTTTATTTTTTCAGTATTATCGGTTGGTTGACCCTGTATAAAAAAACTAATCCCTGCGCCAAGTACAAAGAAATTTGCGGCAAGAGAAAACAGGAGCACAATGATGAAAATATTACGTTTTCGTTTGCTGATTTGGAAAAGCGTGGGGTTCATGATCTGCTCCAGTTTAATCCCATGAACTTAAAGGGTTGATTTCAAGGAAAGCGAAGCTTTGTTCGCTGTAAGTGGAGGTAATTGTGTCCAAAGGCAGATAGGGAAGGCTGAACATGCCCGCTGCTAAACAGGCACATAGCATGAAGCAGGCTGCTACGGATTGAATGGATGATCCCATTAAAGGATGTTGATTTCCTGAGTACATTTGTTGAGGTAGGTGTGTGGCCTCGGAGACAATTTTATATTGAAGGCTCGAGAAATCCACAGACTTGATGGTAGTTTTGTGAATATCCTCCAACACATCATCCAGCTCTTTTTCAAAAGAGATGAATTTTTGAGCTTCTTTATTATCGCTACTATAGGCCAGCGCCCAATTGCGGCTATCTTCGGGCCATTTTGCAATATTGCTACCATGGGCAGATATAAGCGTTTTGAATCTATGCATATCCAAAGATATGGTGTTTGTCTTATCGTCAGTCATTTCTGTTCATGTCTCCCCAATTACTGATAGGTGTCCTCTCAGTATAATTCCTCATAGTTTTTATTTAATACAGTGTGCAGTTTCTTTCTGGCGCGGCGTAAAAGTGACTCCAATGCCGCTAAACTCAACCCCAGCGAGTCAGCAGCCTCTTGTTGCCTCATCTCAAAAAAGTAAACAAGCTGGATAGCGTCACGCTGTTCGCTCGTTAAATTGCCTAATGCTTCTTCTATTTGTCTTTTTCTATCTTTGGTTTCCAAAGTTTGAAGGGCGTTATCGGCACCATCTGGAATTTCTGGAACATCTTCTATATCGGTCATGGGTTTGCGCCGCCTTAGCATATCAATCGAGCGGTTAACGCAAACACGGTAAAGCCATGTGCTGATTTTGGCTTCGGCTTCCCATTTAGGTGCATTTTGCCAGAGACGGGTAAATACATCCTGTGCCACTTCTTCAGCGTCACTAGGGTGCTTTAATCTCTGCAATGCTATCGCATAAACCATCTTCAAATGCCTTGAGGTCAGCAGATTGAAGGCCATCTGGTCGCCTTCAGCAATTGCAGACATTAAGTCTTCGTCGCTGGGTTCAGACAAGACTGGCCTCCTTAGTGCTAGTGGCGACCTTCCTTCTCTTCCATTTTTTTGACGCGTCTATCTTTTTTATCCAGATATCCATTATTGTCGCGGTCCATTTTTTCAAATTTTGCGGCATGGAAAATTTTCAGCTCATTGTGCTGGATCACACCGTCATTATTTTTATCCATCTTAGCAAATTGCTGGTCAATTTTGGCAGCAAATTCCTGTTGCGTGACTTTGCCGTCTTTATTCGCATCCATAGCTTTCAAACGGATTGGCGTTGCATAGGCTGAATTACTAAAGCTTATTATCATTACCACTAAAACAACCAGGGTAATCAAACGCTTTGTAAAAATTTCAAACTTAAAAGACATTTTTTTCTCCATTAGTTAATCCAATTTATTAAACGCAACGTAAATTGAATATCCGTCTCCCAAGACGGTCTGTGTGTTAAACCCTCACACACATATCCCTGAACTTCACCCTGCTGATACGTCAGCAGGGTTTTTTTTGTTTCGGATAATAGGAGATGCTTGAAGCAATATGGCTTGCATGCTGCGCCGCGCATTTTGAGGCTCATAATTTATGATGGCGCGAACGGCGGCTTCATGGGCTGTAAGACATAAATAGTTATATCTTTCCGTATGGTCAAAGAGCAATTTAAGACAGGTTTTTGCTAAAATACGGTGGCTATTGAAGAAGCGATTGTGGCAATTCGCCAAAATGCGGTCAATAAAAGCGGCTTCCGCCTCATGGCTTGATGCTGGCGTGTTGGCGAGTTTAAGTGATTGAAATAACTCAGATATTCTCTGTCGTTCGGCTGCTTGTGCGCGAGAAGCGGTAAGTGCGGCGGCACCAGGTTCAATAGCAAGGCGGATATCAATCATTTCTACCAGAAGAGGTTCAAGACGACCGCTTGTAGTGGTATCGGTGAGCCAGTTTAGGATATCTGAGTCTAACATGGCCCATTTATCTGAATCATTTACAAATGTTCCGGCTTTTGGGACAGCTTTCACCAGCCCTTTGGCTCCTAATATGCGTAAAGCTTCTCGTAAAATAGTTCTGGAAATGCCGAGTGTCTCGCACATGACCTGATCATTTGGTAAAACCTGCCCGATAGACAGTTTTCCTCTCACAATTTGCTTTCCAATGGTCTCGGCAGCAATATCAGTTCGCCGTTTAGAGGTATTTTTTTCCATAAGTAATAATAAATATTACTTTATAATTTTATGCAAGAATTTTTGGTCTATTTTTTATCGCGAATCATAAATGAAAGGAATTCTCTGTACCTTTCAACCCGACCGCGCTCTTCAGAAAAGATATCATTATAAGTTTTATGGTTTTCCGCCGTATCATTTTGGAATTTTGAGACCAAAAGCTCCAATTCGCTTCTTGTTGTAGCAATTTCCTGATAAATACGGTCAATTTCCTGATTAATACTGGCTTTTCGAGAGGTGATTTTTTTCTCTAAAGAACCTAAGGAAGAATGCATTTCCTCAACAAGTCCGTCTACGGATAGCGCCATTTTACCAATAAGGCTTTCTGTGGCTTCCAGTGTATCCCCATGCTCAGACTTCAACTCTGCCAGTGTATCGCGCATCCGTAAGGATAAATACGCCATATCGTTGTCCAGAAATTTGTCAAAAGGTTCATCTGCTGTCATATCAGAGGATATATCAGGATTATCTTCTACTGAAAGAGGGTCTGACATAACCTCAGCTTCGCTCAGATTATCAGCGTTTTGATCATCCAATGCCGCCATATTGTCTAGATTAGGTGGTGCATCAAATGCAGCGCCAGATATAAATGGAATTTCAGCTTCAGTCAGAGGCGTATCACTTTGACTACCACCAGGTATATCGCCTGCTAAATCTGCAGCAATTTCCGCAGCAAGGGCAGCTTCAAGACCTTCATCAAGATTATCGGTTGGTGTTTCTTCTGAATGAACTTGCGTATCCGCGTCATTTTCATCCGCATCAACATCAGCCGAGGTTCCCTCTAGCGGGGTGTCACGTTCATCATCAAGTTTATTATTTTCGAGAATATCGTTAATGGCATCAGCGATTTCTGCCATCTTCCGGAACTCTTCTTCTTCTGATTGACTCATTTAAAAACCGTTACTGACATCAAATTCAACAAAATATCTGATGAATCGATATTAAAACTATAATAACACTATACAATAGATAAGATTCGTCAAAATTATGCCTAAAGAGTTATTTATTTTCAGCGTGGCATTTTATGAAATAATAAAAAAGCCGGAACACAAACCCTAGGGAAGACACTCGAATGTCTGCGACTGAAACTAAAGATATGACCGATACAATTTTACAAAACCAGCTTGCATCTCACCCAGATAGTGATCTGGACACTAATTTAGACAGTTCAATTCCTCCTCAATCGGGCCAAGCCGCTTTTCCCACTGGTGGTCGCGCTTTGGCGAACCTTTTATTGATGGAGCATGATTTCCGCCGTGCGAGATATAAGAGGGAAATCGCGAATATATTAGCCACCAGACTGGATGGGTTTACCCATTGTGATGGCGTAATTGTTTGGGTCAAAAAAAACAAAGGTAGCGATGTTATTATGTCTCGACTTGAGGGAAGTCAGCTCAAAACGATAAAAGATAAGAATCTTGAAAAATGGGCCAAAAAGCTTTCTTCGTGGATGGATAAAACAAATGCACCAGCCGGCGAATTGGATACAGAGACAATCCCTGCAAAGATTTTTGACCTTTGGCCGGATATATTTCCACTGGAGGGGTTTCATGTCCCCCTCAATTGTCCCGGTAAAGGTCGAGCAGGGGGTGTGCTATTAATGCGCAGCCAACCTTGGGGCGAGGCTATAAAAATTATGCTTCAAAAATTGGGTGAAGCAGCGGGTTATAGCCTGAAAGCTCTTGAACTGGGGATTTATAATAAAACTGCTTCAAATTTACCCTTGTTACTTGGGTTGCTGGGAGTTGCCACCCTTTTGTCAGGCACAGCGTTGACAGTTATGGATATTATTCCAACACCGGATTATCTTCAGCCGGCAATCCATTTACTCAAGGATTTGACGGGTCTTGGCATTTAGTCTTGAGGATCTCAAAGAATTAACTAGATGGGCTACAGCTTTTGGAGTTGTTGCACCTGCACAAACCGTTAAATTTTGGGGAATATAAATATGTTGTTCAGCACCGAACATCTTTTGTAGAGCAGGATGACTTAGTATCTCTGAGCCGCGATCCTCAGAGTTGTGAATTCGTTTATCTTTTTCAGATATGCTCAACACATAATCCGGCTGTAGGCGTATTAGCTTTTCAAGCGACATTGGACCGATGGTTCTTTCGGTATCACGCCCGAGATTCCTCGCCCCAGCTAGATGAATTATATCGTCCAGAATATGATTTTCGCCAACGACAATGCCACGTCTTTGATAGTTAATAATACTTGGTCTGTTCGTCCTCTTTGAGTGTTGGGCCTCTGTCAGTTCCTTATCAAGTTTTGCCAGATAGGCCTTTGCTGCCTCAAGTCGGTTTAGTGCTTTACCAAGCACAAGAATTTCAGTACGGGCGGATTGATAGCTATTTGAGGCCTCAAGTTTCAAAATTTTAATGCCGAGCTTATCCATTAATGCGTCGTTTGGAGGCGGTGAATAATTGTTAATGATAATAATATCCGGATGTTGTTGCAGGATGTCTGACAGGCGACCTGATGAAATTGGAAAATTTGAAGCCTCTTCAGCAAAAGCTGACAGTGTGGGGTCCGAGGATTGCTGTGTAAGACTTAAAATCTGCTCGGACTTTGCAAAGGCCATCAGATAAGCATCCGCGCAAAGATTCAGACTGGCAACACGCGGCAGGTAGGATTCATTGTTTTTCAATTCTTCTGTTATGCCGGTGTTGTTGGAAAAAACAATCATCACAGCCAATAAGCCAATTAGAATTTTACGTTTTAGTTTTGCCATGATTTTTGTTGCCATTTCCATATTCGAAAGTCCAGCATGAAGTCACATAAGTGCTTTTAAACTTGAAGAGAAAAATAGAGACGATTAGGGTCACGACATGCAGCGCAAAGACTCCAAAAACATGATTGTTCTTATCGGCATATTATTGCTGGTTGGATTTGCGTCCTTAATGGTTGGGAGCGAGTTTATTTCCCCAATGGATATGGTGCGGTGGCTTTTCAATCGTGATGCTGGCAATGAAGAATATCTAAACGCTTTGATATTATCTGAGATACGTGCGCCACGACTTGTGCTGGCTGTACTCATAGGTTTTGCTTTGGGGTTAAGTGGTGCAGCAGTTCAGGGGCTTTTGCAAAATGGTCTCGCTGAGCCGTCTATCTTAGGTGCCGCGAATAGCGCAGCATTAGGCGCGGTGGTAGCGATATACATTGGTTTGACGGGAACGCTATCATTTGCTGTGCCGTTAATGGCGAGTGCCGGCGCGTTAGTGTCTGTTATTTTGCTGTTTACTCTCGCGGGACAGCGCGGTGATACATTGCGCCTGATATTAGCCGGATTTGCGATTAGTGCTTTTGCAGGGTCAGGTATTTCCCTTACTCTTAATCTATCAGATAATTATTTTGCAGCGCTTGAAATTACTTATTGGCTTCTTGGGTCGCTGGAAAACCGGTCATGGAGTCATGTTGGGTTAGCGCTACCATTAATTTTTGTCGGGTGTGGTCTGATGCTTTCAGGCGGGAAAAAACTTGATGCACTAATTTTAGGTGAAGATACAGCCTTTAGCCTTGGCGCGAATATTTTTCAGATTAGGGGTCAACTTGCTGTTGGTATGGCGTTGGCAATTGGAGGTGCGGTGGCTGTTGCCGGTGTCATAGGATTTGTCGGGCTGGTTGCGCCGCATATTATGCGCCCGTTTTTTGGGTATATGCCGTCCCGTGCGCTTCTGCCATCAGCGATTTTTGGATCAATTCTGCTCGTTGCTGCCGATTTGCTGATACGACTTTTACCAACAATGACAGAATTAAAACTTGGCGTGGTGACGGCATTATTGGGTGTGCCGTTTTTCATCTATTTGCTTTTAAGAGGGCGCGGTCTCGCCAGATCAACTTAACTAATGCCTATATTTCTTAGATAATTTCTCAAAACTTGACCGATTTTTTCAATCAGGTTATGACAATCAAGCATATTTGGTGCCCCGTGAAGGGGGTAAAAGGGAATACAGTAAGGTTGTTATTACCAACTCTGTAGCTGCTCCCGCAACTGTAGGCGAGAAGTGTTTGTCATATGCCACCCGTTAAGGGGAAGGCGACAAAGCATGTTGATACGCAAGCCAGGAAACCTGCCATATATGGTCGTTACTTTCTACAGGCGGGATGCACTGTGGAGGACGGTATTTCCGTTACAGACGACGAACAATAGCGCCGGAATTATCCGGCCAATTCTGTATGGAGATTAATATGCTACCTTTACGTAGTTACCTGTTTTTAATTTGTTTTTTACCCTGCCTGTTTGTTTTACTTTTATCCCGCGAAGCTCATGCTGATGCGGTTGACGAAATTGTAGTTTCTGCAACCGGTATACCAACCAATGTGGATCAAATTGGGGCATCTATTTCAGTACTGGATGAGGAGGACTTTCTGAATTATCAGGAACGTTATTTGCAAAATGTCTTGCAACGTGTCAGCGGCGTGAGCAGTTATTCATCTGGTGGTCCAGGTACAAGTTCGAATGTCTTTTTACGCGGATTAACCGGAAAATATTCGGTGGTACAACTCGATGGTATTCAACTAAACAGCCCCGTCAGTCAGCAAGCCGAATGGGCACATATTACGACATTGGGAATCGAGCGTATCGAAGTATTGCGCGGATCGCACGGTGTGCTTTACGGCAGTGAAGCTGTTGGCGGTGTTGTTAGCATGTTTTCAGCTTATGGTGGCCCAACGCGGCAGAGCCTGTCTTTAGAGGCTGGGAGTTATGACAGTTATAGTGCTTCAGGTTTTGCGGCAGGAAGCCTTTCCAATTTGGATTATGGCGTTGCTCTTAATTTTTCAGAAAGCGACGGGTTTTCTTCGGCTGATGAAGATGACGGTAATACAGAAGACGACGGCTATGAATATATGTCGGCTGTCGGGCGGTTTGGGCTGGCGCTCTCTGACAATGTGAATCTTAATTTATCTGTCCGCTATGTCGATAGTGATGTGAACCATGATGATTATGTGCCGGTCGATTCCAATGACACGACTGCCTTTGAAAGCGTTAATGCAAAGCTTGGTATTGCCTATCAGGGCGATAATATGCGTCACGAAGTGAGTTTGGTGACCTCCAAGGATGAAAACATATCCGTTTCAGCCTTTTCGACAGTTTCGACTGAGGGCACTCGCGAAATGTTTGTCTATCAAGGGTATTATGCGGTGAATGAAATGAATCAGTTTTTATTCGGTTTAGAAATGGAAACAGAGGAATATGATGACGGAGCAGAGACCTATGAAGCTGAAAACCAGTCTGCTCATATTTTGTGGCAGACTATGCCAATGTCGGATTTATTTCTGACTTTTGCCACTCGTATTGATGATCAGGAAGAATTTGGCAAACACGAAACGGGGCGCGCGACTGTTATGAAAGAACTAACATCGGCACTAAAGTTGCGGGCAACTTACGGAACAGGCTTTCGTTCGCCGAGCCTATATGAGCAGTTTGGGAAAAGTATTTTCTGTCAGGACGGCCTTTGTGGAAATGTTAATCTTGAACCTGAGGAAAGCGTTAGTGAAGATATCGGCATTATCTATGATAATGGAGATGGCGTGTTTTTGTCGGCGAGTATTTTTAAAATCACGCTTGATAACCTTATTGGCTATTCGAATGGTAAATATGTCCAACAACCAGGAAAAAGTACTTATGAGGGAGTGGAAATGACTGCTGACTGGGCTCTGGGTGATCGTGTTAATGTTGCTGCAAATTACACCTATCAGGACCCTAAACTTTCAAATGGGAGTCGTGAGATTAGACGTCCACGGCACACGCTCAATATGACCATTACAGCTAGCTTGAGTGAGAAACTCACTACTAATCTGTCGGTATTATCAGTGCGTGATGTCATTGATACTAATTTTAACGCTTTTCCGTATACGCAGGTGGACCTAGAAGATTACAATCTGGTGAATTTTGGCGCACATTATCAAATCAACGCCTATTCAAAAATTCAGGGTAAGGTTTCTAACCTGCTCGATGAGGATTATCAGACCGCTTATGGGTTTGGTTCATCAGACAGGTCGTTTAATGTTGGGCTACGTTTTGACTTTTAGATGCTGACAGGAAGGAGGCATTTTTGAGAATTGTTTCCCTTCTCCCGAGCGCAACCGAATTGGTTTGTGCTTTGGGGTTTCAGCAGAATCTTGTGGGTCGGTCACATGAATGTGACTGGCCGCTTGGTCTGAATGATCTTCCGATTTTAACCCAGCCAAAAATGAATCCTATGGCTCAAGCGGCTAAGATTGATGCAGATGTGCGTCGTCTTGTCGAGCAGGGTGTATCTGTTTATCGGTTGGATGCTATCAAGCTGGCGGAATTAGCACCTGATGTGATTGTTACCCAGTCGCAATGTGAGCTATGTGCCGTTAGTCTTGATGAGGTGGAAACAGCTTTGCATGACTGGATGGGGTCACATAATACACCACCGAAGCTTGTATCGCTGGAGCCAATGATCCTTGATGATGTGATGACGGATATACGTAACTTGTCAAAAGCTCTGTCAAGTGAAGCACGGGGGGAGGCACTTGTCCGGGAGATGAGGTCAGGGTTTGCAAATCTTGCTGAAGCGGTCTCAGCTCAGGCAAGAAAATCTGTGTTCTTTATGGAATGGACGGCTCCGCTCATGGGGGCCGGTAACTGGATGCCGGAAATTATTTCTTATGGTGGCGGTGATGTTGTGCTGGGTGAAAGTGGGCATCATTCACCAACTGTGATGTGGGAAGATATTCATGCTGCTGACCCTGATGTAATTATTGTGGGGCCTTGTGGATTTGATATAGGGCGTGCGCGCGATGAACTCAGCACTTTAACAAATGGCGCGTCGTGGCAGTCTTTAAGGGCGGTGCAGGACGGAGAAGTCTATATTGTTAATGGTAATCACTTTTATAACCGCCCAGGCCCACGCCTTTTGGAATCGGCGCAGATTATTGGTGAGATTTTAAATCCTACTTGTGTGCCTAAAATCTATAATCCTGAAAGATGGCAGAAATGGTAGTGGTTGAGACTAACAAGACTGTCGATATTATAGATTTATGTCATCGCTATAAAGACAATGGCGATGTAACGCAAAAAACTCTCAATAACGTCTCCCTTAGTTTAGAAGCGGGGGAGGTTGTAAGTCTCATTGGCCCGAATGGAGCTGGCAAAACCACATTGCTTAAATGTCTTGCAGGCTTGTTGACCCCCAAAACAGGGCAGATTTTATATGATGGGTGCGCGGATATTTTGTCCGACCCTATTAGGCGCGCCAGAATGATTGCCTATTTACCTCAATTTCAAACAGTATATTGGCCGGTTTTGGCGCGAGATCTTGTTGCGCTTGGACGATTGCCGCATGGAGAAAGTTTCCATGCGCGTCATATTGATGATGCAAAAATATACGAGGCGATGGAACGTTGCGGAGCAGATGCCTATGCGGAGAAATCCGTCTTATCTTTGTCAGGTGGAGAGCAGGCTATGATTTTGATGGCGCGTTTGCTCGCGACTGATGCAGATGTTTTGCTGGTTGATGAGCCGTTTACATCGCTTGATCCTGAGCGCCAATTGAAGCTTTCTGCGCTTCTGCAAGAAGAAGCGCAGAAAGGCAAGCTTGTCGTTACCATTGTTCATGACCTTACTCTTGCTGCACGTTTAAGTGACAGGCTCGTCTTAATGAGTGAAGGTAAAGTTGAAGCTTTGGGAAGCCCGGAAGAGGTTTTATCTGAGAAGAACTTATCATCTGTGTTTAATGTAGATGCAGAATTTGGCAGGACCGACAAAGGGCCTTATATTATTCCATCAAGCAAAGTCATCGGAGAAGAAAAAAATGTTGCAGGTTGAAGCTGTCACTAAGACTTTTGATGATCTGGTCGCATTGGACAAGGTTGATTTATCATTAAAGCAAGGGCGGTCCCTTGCACTTATCGGACCGGCGGCCGCTGGTAAGTCTGTGCTTTTAAAATGTTTGGTCGGTCTTTATGCCCCTTCAGAAGGTGTAATTAAAATTGACGGTCAAGAGGTTGGGCCAGCAGCACAAAGACCAAAAGAGTTGAGTCATCGTATTGGCATGTTGTTTCAGCAAAATGCTCTTTTTGACAGTTTAACCGTTTGGGAAAATATAGCCTTTAGACTTATGGCAGATGGTATGGGTCGCCGGGCGGCACGTGAACAGGCAGAAGACTTATTGCCTAAAGTAGGTCTTCCCCAAGAAAACGCTATTTTAACGCCTGCAGATTTATCTGGGGGTATGCAAAAAAGAGTAGGGCTTGCACGGGCAATTGCGACAGACCCTGATATTTTGTTGCTCGACAATCCTACCGCCGGACTTGATCCGATTTTGGCAGCAAAAATTGATCGAATGATAAAAGGCCTTGTTGATAAAAGAGGGGCGACTGTGATTTCCGTTACCGGAAATATGGTTAATATTCATGATGCGTATGATGAGATTGCAGTCTTGCATGAGGGATATATGCGCTGGCATGGTAATTCTGAAGCGGCGCGGAAAGATCAAAATCCGTGGCTAAGACAGTTGCTTGAGGGGCGAAGAGAAGGCCCTATTGAAACAATCCAGTCGGATATTCGCATCCGGGAAGCAGTTTGAGGTGTATGATGGTGTTTAATTTAATGAGAAAAAAAGCTGAATTACCATGCCCGGATGAGGCATTGCCCGGTCGTGATATGGCATTAAATGTGTCGGGTAAGCATTTTATTTTCGATACGCCCTTGATGTCACCTTGGCCGGATGGGGTAGAATTTGCCATGTTCGGTATGGGCTGTTTTTGGGGCGCAGAACGAAAGTTTTGGGAAGGTGCAGATGTATTCTCTACACAGGTAGGTTATGCGGCGGGTCTAACCCCTAACCCTACATATGAAGAAGTTTGCTCAGGTTTGACGGGTCATAATGAGGTGGTCAGAGTTGTGTTTACCCCTGATGTGGTCAGCTTTGAGACGTTGTTACAAATCTTCTGGGAAAATCACGATCCGACACAGGGTATGGCTCAAGGTAATGATTTTGGAACGCAATATCGTTCAGGCATTTATACATTCTCTGAGGCACAAAAAAATGTGGCGCTGAAGTCTAAATCTCAGTTTGAAGAAAAACTCCAACAAGCTGGTTACGGACCCATCACAACGGAAATTATTGATGCGCCCGAATTTTATTATGCTGAAGATTATCACCAGCAATATTTAGGTAAAAACCCTAACGGTTATTGCGGGCTTGGCGGTACGGGTGTTGCTTGTCCTATCGGTGTATCAAGTTAACTTGAGAACCCTAACCAACCCCGGCACGGAGTAAATCATGCAAGTGGACAAAACCAATCGGTTTTGATGCTTCACAAATGAAGAGACTTTGAATTTTATTGTCATTCATCACGGCGAGCGCTTCAGCAGCAAGCATAGTATCTGAAACTGTTTTTGGGTTTTCAGTCATAATATCAGCAGCGGTTTTGTCCAGTAAATCCGTTCCCATGTGACGCCGCAAGTCACCATCTGTAATAATGCCGGTGAGTTCGCCTTTTGAGTTAGTAACACCTAAGCACCCAAAGCCCTTGCCGGTCATAATCATTAATGCTTCAGACATCAGAATAGAACCTTCGCAAAGAGGCAGCTTGTCCGTCTTATGCATAATGTCGTTCAAAATCATCAGTCCTGAGCCAAGTTTGCCGCCTGGATGGAAGCTCTTGAAATCCATATTGGTGAAGCCGCGACGTTGGAGCAACGCTACCGCCAATGCATCTCCCATAGCGAGTTGCATTGTTGTGGATGTGGTGGGAGCAAGTCCATAGGGGCAGGCTTCTTCAGCTTTAGGTAATGTAAGGCAGATACTTGCCGCCACGCCTAATGCACTATCCGCATTTGACGTAATGCCAATCAGCGGAATTTTAAAGCGTTTTACATAAGCGAGTAGATTTGCAAGTTCAGGAGTTTCCCCTGACCAGGAGAGACCTATCACGATATCTTGAGCCGTTATCATGCCTAAGTCGCCATGACTTGCTTCGCCGGGGTGGACAAATTGTGCCGGAGTACCTGTTGAGGCAAGGGTTGCAGCAATTTTACGACCTATATGTCCACTTTTGCCCATGCCGGATATGATAATTCGCCCGTTCACCCCTGCCAGCATTTCAACAGAGGTGACAAAATCATTCGAAAGACTGGATTTAAGTTTTGCAAGACCTGCAATCTCGGCATCGAGTGTGCGTGATGC
The DNA here is from genome assembly GCA_003331985.1 of PS1 clade bacterium. Taxonomy (GTDB): domain Bacteria; phylum Pseudomonadota; class Alphaproteobacteria; order RS24; family RS24; genus Micropelagius. The sequence goes on from QOQK01000004.1 coordinate 36,948, forward strand.
AGACTCCAGTGGGTCGATTGGCTTTATCTTGGCACTATCTTCACGTGTCATTTAAATATTGTCCTGATTTGCTCTTGCAGGCCATCAACAAGTTCCGGGTCAAGTGCTGCATAAGCTAGATTGGCGGCAAGGAAGCCCACCTTGTTACCACAATCATAGCGTGTACCCTCAAATCTAAGCCCATGTAACGGGCATGTGCCGATGAGGTCAGCCATTGCGTCAGTGATTTGAATTTCACCACCTGCACCTGTTTTTCCTTTATCCAGTGTTTCCATAATCATAGGGTCAAGAATATAACGTCCAATTATGGCCAAATCGGATGGGGCGTCTTCCGGAGCTGGTTTTTCTACCATTCCTCTGATTTTTACAATCTGCCCGTCATCTGTTTCCGGATCTAAAATCCCATAGCGGTAGGTCTGGTCTGTTGGGACGTTTTCCACAGCAACAAGATTTCCACCTGTTTTCTCATAAGCATCAACCATTTGCTTTAAACAGCCCGATGTATGTTGGACCATGTCATCGGGTAAAATAACGGCGACGGGTTCATTTCCGACTGCTTCTTTTGCACACCATATGGCATGCCCAAGCCCGAGCGGTTTGTCTTGGGAAACTTCAGTAATTTTGGCATTATCCGGCAATCCGGCTTTTAATAATTCGAGTTCTTCAGTCTTATTCCGCTCTTGGAGCATTGCCTCATAGGCAGGTGAAGACTGAAAATGGCTGATGATGGAAGGTTTGTCGGGTGAGGTCACAAATATAAATTCAGTAATTCCTGCTTCAGTTGCCTCCTCAACACTCCATTGAATGAGTGGTTTGCTGAAAACCGGGAGCATCTCTTTAGGGACGGCTTTAGTGGCTGGCAAAAACCTCGTACCCATACCAGCGACTGGGAAAACAACTTTCCTGATTTTCTGACTCATTAGTTTAAACCTCGATAAATAGTTTTATCTGCCAAAGAACTCGTTTAGCATAACTTAAAAGAAGGGATTCTAACAAAAATGTCCATGCGCCATATCAATTTCACACTCAGCCTTTTAGTTGGTTTTACTTTAATCAATATGTCACCTCTGACAATCGCCTCGCCTGTTTCTGGCTTTGATAAATGGCTATCAGATGTGAAGGTTTCAGCTCAAGCGGAAGGGCTGTCCGAGGCGACTCTTAATAATCTGGTCGGGCTGACTATGGATCCTGATATCCTCGCTCTTGCAGCGCGGCAACCAGAATATGTAAAACCTGCATGGGATTATCTCGATACAATGGTATCAGATACGCGTCTCAATAAGGGCAAATCTATGCTTGCCTCTAATCAAGCGATTTTTGACCGGCTTGAACAAACCTATGGTGTTAACAGATTTTTGCTGACAGCTATCTGGGGCATGGAAACCAACTATGGTGGGTATCAAGGTAAAAAGCATGTTCTAAGAGCCTTAGCGACCCTTGGCTATGATGGGGGGCGGCGTAAGGCATTTGGCCGACAACAACTGATAGCTGCGCTGAAGATTTTAGAGGCTGGTGATATTCCGGCAGATAAAATGTATGGCTCATGGGCAGGAGCAATGGGGCAAACACAATTTATCCCAACCACTTATTTGGGTTATGCAGTTGATGCGACAGGCGACGGCAAACGCGACATCTGGAACAGCCGGGAAGATGCACTGGGTTCAGCCGCCAACTATCTGAAAGTCTCTGGATGGCGGGATGATATTAGATGGGGATATGAGGTCGCTTTGCCGGAGGGATTTGATTTTGCTCAGGCAGATTTGGCTCATCAAAAGACATTGAAGCAATGGCTGAGGCAAGGGGTTCGTGGTGTCAAAAAGCAGGTGCCAGAAAATAATGAAAAAGCGGCACTTTATTTGCCAGCCGGGTATTCCGGTCCAGCATTTCTGGTGACCGATAATTTCCGTGCGATTTTACGCTACAACACCGCACCATTTTATGCCCTGGCAATTGGTATTCTATCCGACAAACTGGGTGGAGGAGAAGGGGTTAGAACAGCCTGGCCAAAATCCGAGCGCCCTTTACATCCGTCTGAATTGCGTGAATTGCAATCTTTACTGACAAATGCTGGATATCCAACTGGTAAGCCAGACGGTATGATGGGGCGGAAAACACGCGACGCCATTCGTGCTTATCAAAAGAAGTACGAGCTTCAACCAGACGGGTATGCTACCCCGGCATTGCTGAATAGACTTAAATAGACTGCCTGTTACCTAGGGAGTGCTGACTCGCCCATTAGGAACATATCAACTTCTCTGGCGCATTGGCGGCCTTCACGGATCGCCCAGACCACCAGTGACTGACCTCGGCGCATATCACCACAAGCAAACACTTTCTTTTGGGTGCTGGTATAGCTTTCAGTATCTGCAGCGACATTGCCCCTTTTATCGAGATCAACGCCAAGTTGTTCCAATAAGCCCATGTGGATTGGGTGTACAAAACCCATAGCAAGCAAAACCAAATCGGCTTTGATTTCAAATTCGCTATCCGGTTCCGGCTGGAAATTAGTATCAACACGCGCACATTTAAGAGCTGCAACCTTGCCGTCACTGCCGACCAGTTCGTTAGTTGTAACTGAGAAGTCCCGCAAAGCGCCTTCTTCTTGAGAACTGGAGGTGCGAAGTTTGAGTGGCCAGTTTGGCCAAGTCATACCTTTGTCTTCTTTTTCAGGAGGCATAGGCATAATTTCAAGTTGTGTAACTGAAAGCGCACCTTGTCGGAAACTCGTACCGATACAGTCTGAACCAGTATCACCGCCCCCAATTACAACAACATGCTTGTCAGTTGCCGTAATAGGTTCAATATCACCAATTGGCTCTTGTCCGACGCGACGATTTTGTTGGGGTAAAAAGTCCATCGCATAGTGAACGCCATCAAGCTCACAGCCCGGAACAGGCAAGTCACGCGGCGACTCGGAGCCACCTGCAAGTACAACAGCATCATGTTTTGCATGAAGCTCGTCGCCGGTAATATCAACACCGACATGTGTGTTCAAATGGAAGGTGACACCTTCAGCTTCCAATTGCTCGACACGGCGATCGATGAGATGTTTTTCCATTTTAAAATCAGGAATGCCATAGCGAAGAAGCCCGCCAGCCTTAGCATTTTTTTCATAAAGATGAACGTCATGACCGGCGCGGGCAAGCTGCTGGGATGCAGCAAGTCCTGCAGGGCCTGAGCCAATAACTGCAACAGATTTCCCTGTCTTGGCTTCAGAAACAAAAGGTTTAATCCAGTCTTCTTCCCAGCCTTTGTCGATGATGGCACATTCGATGGATTTAATAGTTACAGGCTCATCAATAAGGTTAAGCGTACAACTTGCTTCGCATGGCGCTGGGCAGATGCGTCCCGTAAATTCTGGGAAATTATTCGTGGAGTGCAGGTTTTGAAGTGCTTCCTGCCATTTACCATTATAAGTTAAATCATTCCAATCCGGAATTTGGTTGTTCACCGGACAGCCATTATGACAATAGGGAACACCGCAATCCATGCAGCGAGAAGCCTGCTTTTTCAGCTCATCAGCTTCCAATGGTACAACGAATTCACGGAAATGCTGAACCCGTTCCTCAGGGTCAACATAGCTTCGATCATGTCTGTTATATTCGAGAAAACCCGTTGGCTTACCCATATCTTACTCTCCCGGTAGTGCGGACTCATTGTCCGTTGATTCAACTTCAAGTTCTTTTAAGGCACGACGATATTCTGACGGCATGACTTTAACAAATTTTGGTAGCCAGTTATCCCAATCTGCAAGAATGGTTTTTGCCTTTGCGGAATTGGTATAACGGGCATGGTTTTCAAGTAACTTGTAAAGCCGTTCAGCATCATTACCTGACATATTATCACGTAAATCTGACAGATCATTTGTCATAATTGAGTCAATGTTCTCAAGCTCAACCATCGACATATTACATTTTGCTTCAAACGCGTCATTCTCGTTTAAGACATAAGCAATGCCGCCTGACATACCAGCTGCAAAGTTACGCCCTGTCTCGCCAAGCACAACTACACAGCCGCCTGTCATATATTCGCAGCAATGATCGCCTGAACCTTCAACAACGGCAAATGCACCTGAATTTCTTACCGCAAAGCGTTCACCAGCGACCCCCCGGAAATAACATTCACCGGTAATCGCCCCGTAAAGTACGGTGTTACCGACAATGATACTTTTTTCAGGTACAATGCCGCTTTCTTCGGGTGGGTAAATCGCAATTCGACCACCCGACAAGCCTTTGCCGACATAATCATTAGCTTCGCCGACCAGTTCGAAAGAAACGCCACGAGCCAGAAATGCGCCGAAGCTTTGTCCGGCAGTCCCGCTGAGGCGCACAGAGATAGTATCTTCTGCTAAACCTTTATGGCCATATTTCTTTGCGACTTCGCCTGAAAGCATGGCGCCAGCAGTTCTATCAATATTCGTAATCGGTGTTTCGATAGTAACCGGTTTTTTATTTTCAAGAGCATCCTGCGCTTGAGCAATTAGCTTGCGGTCAAGAATGTCAACGATTGGGTGTTCTTGTTTTTGACTGCGATAAACGGCTTCACCGCGACTGTCGATTTTTGCGAACAGCTTGCTGAAATCAAGCCCTTTAGCTTTCCAGTGAGCAATGGCTTCATCCGTATCAAGCATGTCGGTCTGACCGATAAGTTCGTTCAAAGAGCGTACACCCATTTCAGCCATGATTTCACGCACTTCTTCGGCAACGAAGAAGAAATAATTAATGACATGCTCAGGTGTGCCAGTGAAGCGTTTCCTCAAGGTTTCATCTTGAGTGGCAATGCCGACAGGGCAGGTATTAAGATGGCACTTGCGCATCATGATACAACCAGATGCAATCAGCGGAGCCGTTGCAAAGCCAAATTCATCGGCACCCAGCAGAGCCCCAATTACAACATCACGACCTGTGCGGAGACCGCCGTCAACTTGAACGGAAATTCTGGTTCTTAATCGGTTCAGTACAAGTGTCTGGTGTGTTTCGGCAAGACCGATTTCCCAAGGACTACCCGCATGCTTAATGGAGGTCAGCGGGCTTGCACCTGTGCCGCCTTCAAACCCTGAAATGGTGATATGGTCTGCGCGGGCTTTCGACACCCCAGCTGCCACGGTTCCAACCCCAACCTCGGAGACAAGCTTTACTGAAATATCTGCAGCGCTATTGGCGTTTTTAAGGTCAAAGATAAGCTGTGCAAGATCTTCGATAGAGTAAATATCATGGTGTGGGGGTGGGGAGATAAGGCCAACACCGGGAGTTGAATGGCGAACTGCAGCGATACGACGATCTACTTTGTGACCGGGAAGCTGACCGCCTTCACCTGGTTTTGCACCCTGTGCCATCTTGATTTGAATCATATCTGAATTCACCAGATATTCAGTTGTCACACCAAAACGCCCTGAGGCAACCTGTTTAATGGCTGAACGCATACTGTCGCCATTTTCAAGAGGTGTAAATCGTTGGGACTCCTCGCCGCCTTCCCCAGTATTGGATTTACCGCCAATACGGTTCATCGCTAGGGCAAGGGTTTGGTGAGCTTCTGGACTAATAGAACCAAAAGACATAGCACCTGTCGCAAACCGCTTCACGATTTCAGAGGCCGGTTCAACATCATCTATGGAAATTTCCTGACGGCCGTTTTCTGCTGCTTTTTTCAGTTTGAACAGGCCGCGCAAAGTTAACAACTTCTCGTTCTGGACGTTTACCTTATCGGCATATTCTTTATATGTTTTGGAATCATCACTTCGTACAGCATGTTGCAATGTGCTGACTGTGTCGGCATTCCACATATGATCTTCACCGCGTGTGCGAACAGCATATTCACCGCCGACTTCAAGGCTACTGCGCAGAATTGCTTTATCACCAAAGGCGTCGGTATGACGCTGAACAGTTTCGAGCGCAACTTCTTTAAGGCCAATGCCTTCAATTGTTGTCGCTGTGCCTCGGAAGTAAGAGTCCACAAATTCGCCGGAAAGCCCTATGGCATCAAATATCTGTGCGCCGCAATAGGATTGGTAGGTTGAGATACCCATCTTGGACATCACTTTGCGGATACCTTTACCCATAGCTTTGATATAACGCTGTGCAATTTCGTCGGATTTTAAATCTCGTGTCTCTTCATTCTCCAAGCACATTTGCTCAAGTGTTTCAAAAGCGAGGTAAGGATTTACAGCTTCTGCACCATAACCTGCCAGACAGCATATGTGGTGGACTTCGCGGGCTTCACCAGTTTCAACCACCAGACCGGTTGACGTACGAAGGCCTTTGCTGATTAGGTGATGGTGAACGGCTGAGGTTGCGAGCAATGCTGGGATAGCGACTTTATCAGCGGACAAATTCCGGTCGGAAAGAACAATAATGTTCTCGTGATTTTGAGTAATAGCAATCTCAGCTTCTTCACAAAGCGCGGCAAGTCTTTGAGACATGCCGACTGCGCCTTGGTCGGCAGGCCAGCAAATATCAAGTGTCTTGGCATGGAAGTTATTATCTTCAATATCACTAATGGTTCTGATTTTCTCTAAATCTGCATTTGTGAGAACGGGCTGGTCAACCTCTAGACGCTTTTGCTTGGCGGTATCTTCGAGTTCAAGCAAATTGGGTCGTGGGCCGATAAAAGAGACCAATGACATAACCAATTCTTCACGAATAGGGTCAATCGGTGGATTGGTTACCTGAGCAAATAGCTGCTTAAAGTAGGTATAAAGAAGCTTGGCTTTATCAGAAAGAGCGGAAATGGGCGTATCTGTTCCCATTGACCCAATCGCTTCCTCGCTTCTTTCGACCATTGGCGAGAGCAGGAATTTAAGATCTTCCTGCGTGTAGCCAAATGCTTGTTGTAAATCTAGAACCGGCGCATGTAAGCCGACATGGGCCGGTGCTGTACTTTCAGGCAGTTCAGACAATTTGATTTGTGCTTGATTGAGCCATTCTTGATAGGGTTGAGCAGAAGCAAGGTCTTCTTTAATTTCATTGTCTTCAATGATACGACCTTGTTCGAGGTCAATAAGAAGCATTTTACCAGGCTGGAGGCGCCATTTCTCGATGATTTTATCTTCCGGTGCAGGAAGTACACCCATCTCGGATGCCATCATAACGCGGTCATCAGAAGTGACATAATATCGGGCAGGGCGTAAGCCGTTACGGTCAAGCGTCGCACCAATCTGGCGTCCATTGGTAAAGGCAACCGCCGCAGGGCCATCCCATGGCTCCATTAAAGCGGCGTTATACTCGTAAAAGGCGCGTCTTTTGGCATCCATGAGAGGGTTACCTGACCACGCCTCTGGTATGAGCATCATCATGGCATGTGGGAGTGAATAACCACTTTGAACCATCAGTTCCAATGCATTGTCAAAAGAGGCGGAGTCGGATTGGCCTTCTTCTATTAGCGGCCAAAGTTTTTCGAGGTCCTCACCAAAAAGTTCGGATTTAAGAGCTTCGTGGCGAGCTGCCATCCAATTGACATTACCGCGTACAGTATTGATTTCACCATTATGACAAATCATTCTGAAAGGCTGTGCGAGGCTCCAAGTTGGAAATGTGTTGGTTGAAAAGCGTTGGTGAACAAGCGCCATCGCGGAAACCATATCTTTATCTTGTAGATCAAGATAGTAAGGACCTAGCTGGCTTGAAAGCAGCAGACCTTTGTAAAGAACAGTCCGTGAGTTCATCGACGGGATATAGAAAAATCCGTCTATATCGGGGTTAGCAAGTTTTTTTACCTCAATTTCGATACGGCGACGAATAACAAACAAATCACGATCAAATTTATCTCTTTTATCGGTGTCTTGAGCGTTACCAATCAAAAGTTGACGGGACTGAGGCTCTGAGGGGAAAATTGACTCCCCAAGATCGCTATTGTCTACAGGCACATCGCGCCAGCCCAAAACAGTGTGGCCTTCTTCAGCAACAATCTTTTCAGCAATTTTTTCGACTTGAATGCGGTTTTCAGTTTCTGGAGGCAAGAAGAAGAACCCAACGGCATAGCTACCCTCTTCGGGTAAATCAAACCCGGCTTCACTACATACTTTGCGGAAAAACGCATCGGGCGTTTGAATGAGAATACCGACGCCATCTCCAGCTTTTGGGTCGGCACCAACCGCACCTCGATGTTCAAGATTATCAAGGATTTTTAAACCATCAGCAATGATATCGTGAGACTTACGGTTCTTGATGTCAGCGACAAACCCAATACCACATGCATCATGTTCATGACGAGGATTGTACAGACCGAGAGGCTCAGGCAAGCCTGAGGTCTTTTCATTTTTTAACGTTGTCTTCTCATCAGAAAGATAACTGCTTTGTTTGCTATCCATTAATTCAACTCTCGTTTCACATTCATGCATTGAGTATTTGAAGGATTCAAATACTCAGGCTGGGTTTTTGATAACATCTGAGCGGAGCTAGATGACACCGCTTAATGATATTTATTCAAAAAGCATGTTTTTAAAACATACAGTCCAGAAATTACCAATAAACCTAAATCCCGTACACAATTATCCTACGAGTAAAGTCTAAGATAGGTTCATCATTGATAATGTAAATATGCCACTTGTGGCGAAAACTGACAAGTAAATATGTCAGCTTTGTTGACCTATATTATTCTTAATAAATTCAATCTATTACAGTTTTATTCTAATTATTGGGTGATGTCGCGCCCAATGGTCGCACAAGATAACGTTTTTGTGAAGACAAGTCACGAAAACGTGATGAGAAGATACCGGCAACAAGATTATATATTATCTTAGAAGGTTTAAAAACTATGATGCAGATGCAACCGGCTTTATTTCAGTCAGAAATCGGAATTCGCCTTCCCTTTCCAGGATTGAGCAATGTTTACAGGCTTTTGGGCCAAAAAAGTCCAAAGGCATGTTGCTTGCTGTCGATTTGCCTGACTTATCAAAATCGAATGATTTCTCACAAACAATAGATGCTGGTATTAACAAACTATCCTCTATGGATGTTTCTTACATGATTAGCATTCAAAATCTTCGGAGAAGTCAGTTTACGCATTTAAAAGACATTCTGAATCTCGTGAGTACCCCTCCGGTTTCTTTTGTCGCTGGTTTGAACCATGCTGAAGGGATAAACCGAAATATTTTAAGCCCAATATTTTTGCCGGGTGATGTAGATGAGATGTTGGAGGCTTACGAGTCGGCTCAAGAGACGTTAATGAAAAACACCCTCGCTTCCGTTACGGAAAGTAATAAATTCGGGCTCCTAAGCTTTGTTGAAAGTGCCGCTCAACTTTATCGAAATAATGGCATAAATTTTTGTTTGCAATTAAGCGGGCTTATGGAGACCTGTCGTCTGTTGAAGATCAATGCCGGTGATATGGTGAAAATGCTTCCTAAAGCATCAATTAAACTTATCTCATTAGGCGGCGTAAATAATGAAAATCCATCAGTTTCATCTGCTATGTCGCATGATATTCGTGTTTTATATGGGCATTGTTTGACGCGTTTTGGGCCACAAAAAACCTTAGTCAATTTTCAGGACTTTCTTGATGCCCGTGCGCAGGGGCAAGAGCCATTCGCGCATCTGGAGCAAGCCTGCCGATCGGCTGGGACACTTGGGCCAGAACTGGGGCAGGCGCAACTTGGAAAATTCTAATTTATTTTGTCGTTGATAAAAGTGGTGATTTTTTTGACCGCTTCTTTTGACTCTGGAACAAAATCCGCTCCAAGCTGGAAAACATGGGGCATGTTTTCATAAATTTCCAAAGTGCAATCATTACCAGCCTTGATAGCTTTCTCGGCAAATGAACATGCGTCATCCCAGAGGATTTCATCAGTCCCAACCTGAATAAGTAAAGGCGGTAAATTTTTCAAATCTGCAAAAAGCGGAGAAACAAGCGGGTGAGTTGCGGGTGTATCGCCATGATATAACGCTGCTGTTTCCGTTAGCTTGGTACCATCCAGCATATCGTCAATATTATTCCGAAGTCGGATAGATGCGCCGCTACCGGTTAAATCTGTCCATGGTGACATGGTAACAGCACAGGCAGGTAAGGGTTTGCCAACTTCTTTTAGTTTCAATAATAAAGCGAGGGTAAGGCACCCACCGGCACTATCGCCAGCTACTGCAATGTTCTCTGGCGCATAGCCAGTTTGTAACAGCCAGTCATAGGCTTTTTCAGCGTCTTCAAGCGCAGCGGGGAATTTGTGTTTTGGTGCCAGTCGGTAATCAATCGAAAGCGCTCGAAATGAACTGGATTTAGTAATGTTTTTAACGAGACCACGATGAGATTTAGGACTTCCTAACAGAAATGCGCCACCATGCAGATACAGCAGGGCACCTTTAGCGTTAGTGTCCCCTAGCCATTCTGCGTAAATATGGTCAATCATGATTTTTTCGTCGGCTTTTGGAATAATCCGCGACAACCAGCGGCTTATTGGACCCTCCCCACGGGAAGCAATTTTAAGATCCTCAACGCCGCCGGCATTCACGAGCATTGGCTTGATAAAATGCCTGAAAACCCTTTTCAATATTCGCGCCTGAATACTTATTTTTTTCATTTTATGGCCTTAACTCCTGAGGCCCGACAAACCTACAACTGCAATTCACGTAACATAAAGTCATAGGTTGATATATAGACATCGGTCAGGCCTTTTTCTATTTTTGCTCACACTAAAACAGCAAATATTTCTCAGGTCCTTGCATTTGGGGGATGTAAGAAGTTTTTTATGCGGTATTTTAATATTCTAAAGAAAAAAATAACTGAGATAATTTTTGGTTTCTGGAATTTGTCTAAAGCTCTTAAATAAGAGAAATTGCCTGTTTCACATATAAATTTGTGTGTTCGATGTAGCAGGTAATCTCGACCTCCCTTAACGGGCTTGAGAGGGTCGAAATTTTTTTCCAGCGTCCTTAAATGGCAAGCCATAGTCACATTTTTTTCGGTTGAATTAGTTAGTCTGATTTCCCCATCATTGCGGCTATAAATAACGCCAATCATCCGGCTATAATGGGGTATGTGACCTCGGGCCATTAAGCGACAACATAAATCTGTATCTTCATCAAGGCTCAAATTGACATCTAAGCCACCCATTTCAAGAAAAAGACTGCGTTTAATCCAGAAACCAGCACTTAAACGAGCCTTATATTTTTTAAAGTTTTGAGTTAGCAAGAAACCTGAAACAGGCATCCTATTCTTTGTAATTTTGCCATTCATTAGTTGATCACAGAAGCCCCAGCTAACATCATTTTTTAGATAAATTTCAGGCAAACATTCAAGATACTCAGGCATCAAAATATCGTCGTCATCAAGGAACAATATGAATTTACCTGTAGCGAGTTTTACGCCCAAATTCCGCGTTTGTGATGTGCTATTATTTCCGTCGTCTCTGCAAAAGTATTTTATGTTTCCAGATTTGATATACTCACGTAACCATTCTTCTGCACTGGATGTCTGATCTTCAACAACAATAATTTCTATTGATGGGTTGTTAGATTTCAGAACACTCTCGACAGCTCTCAAAGCCAAGGCGCCCCGATTATGGGTAGGGATAACAACTGAGAGAAGAGTAGTGCTCATTGAATCAGTGACACTCCTTAAAATTACAAATTATCCAGACGAGAAGGAATGACCATTATTGCAACGCATTCAAATTAATTTAATTAAATCACGATATACATATTTAAAATTATAAACCAATCTTTTTTATTAGTTTATTTTATAACTTTTAAAAGCACTTTTTATTTCGTTGGCAAATGAGGTTTTATAGATTGCTGATAAAGACCCAAATAACACCTAATGGTGCGATGAGGCGGGACAGCCACAGCCAAATCGAATGCATCCAAGCAGTTCCGCCAAAATGTTCAAGTGAGGTTTTTGCAGGTACAATCCACCCTGCAAACGCTACAATCAGTAAGCCGCCCAGTGGCATTAGAATATTGGATGTCACATAATCCTTAGCATCGAATAATGTTTTGTCGGCAAAGACACCATTGTCAGAAAGTCTGAAATCACTCAAAATGTTAAAAGAAAATATGGTTGTTAGGCCAATAATAAAAGATGCCAGCAAGACACCGAAAGTGGTTTTGACGCGTGATGTTCCAAGCTTGTCACTTACAAAACGAACAATGACTTCTGTGAGGGCGAGATTTGAAGTAAGCGCAGCAAACACAACGAGCAAGAAAAACAACGAGGCAAAGAAGCTGCCTCCTGCCATATCAGAAAATGCTAATGGCAGAGTTACAAATATAAGTCCTGGGCCTTGTGCAGGTTCTAATGATTGCCCGAATACGATTGCGAAAATACCGATGCCGGCAAGTAAGGCAATGATTGTATCGGCAATACCTATGGTAATAGCTGCTTCCCCAATACTGATATTATGGTCCAGATACGACCCGTAGGTTGTCAGCATGGCAGCGCCAACACCCACAGAGAAAAATCCGTGCCCGACAGCCGAGAGAATGACATCAGGTGTTATGCTTGAAAAATCAGGAGTAAACAAAAAGCTGATTGCAGCGCCAATATCTCCCTCTATTGCACCATAAATAACAACCATCACAAGCATTAGAAATAAAACTGGCATTAAAAAGAGATTTGCTTTTTCAAGCCCGGAGCGAATATCGCGTGCGACAACGAAGCCTGTCAGCATTAAGAATGAAACCTGCCAGAAAATCATTTGAGCTGGATTGGCGAGAAGGTTGTTAAATTCAGCAGCGACTTGGTCAGCATTAAATCCAGAAAACCCACCCATGATGGACTTGCCGAGATAGGCCAAGACCCAGCCAGAAATAACTGGATAAAAAGTGAGCAACATAAAGCTTGCAAGAACGGCTACCAGACCGGCAATGCCAAAAAGTGACGGGTTCTTAGTATCGCGCGCAAGATAAATGACGGAGTCGACGGCATTTCGCCGCGCCATTCGGCCTGTAACGAGTTCCGCGGCGGCAACCGGAATTGCGATAAGGAAAATGGTAACCAGATATATCAGCACAAATGCGCCACCCCCTTGTGTGCCAGCCATATAGGGGAATTTCCAAATATTCCCGAGGCCGATGGCGGCTCCGACACAGGCTAGCAGAAATCCGATATGTGATGACCAGGCCATATTTTCTGTGCCGTTTGCATGTCTGTTTTCTGACATTGATTTCCCCTTCAATACTTATTTAATAAATAGTAGTGTTTTGTTTAAATTAAAAGTTGTATCCAAGTGTTTAGGTTTGGGTATTGCAAGTACATGTATAGTAAAGTTTCAGACAGCCAGTTTCTTGAGGGTATAGATACCCCGATGCCTGCGGGCGCATGCTTCATGGTTTCTGTAGATAAAGACGTTTCTATCCGCGTCGGGTTGTTCGAAAGTTTACGGGCAGAAGAGCAAACAAAAGGCACGATTGTTCTGAGTCACGGCTATGCTGAATATATGGAAAAATATGCAGAGACCGTGTCAGATTTTCTAAATTTGGGATACAGAGTTGCCTTGGTTGAATGGCGCAGTCATGGCTGCTCCGGAGGCCGTTCTGATATTCGCAGGGAAGTTCTGCATTTTAAAGATTTTGACAAAAACATTTCTGACTTGAATGTTGTTATGCGCGGTTTTATCACGCAGCGTTTTCCGCCACCGTATTTTGGCGTGTCGCATAGTATGGGTGGACAGATTAGTATAAGAACAGCTGTGCTTCATAAGGGATTATTTGACGCATTGGCGCTTTCCGCGCCGATGATTGGACTTCAAGAACACCCGTTCCAGATTTCATTACTTAAAGCCGTCACCAGCATCAATGAGTTATTTGGGTTAGGGCATAGGCCGCTGGAGTCTGCTGCCACAGATCGCGCGACGGGTAGATCGAGTTACAACCGCGTGACGATGGATGATAGTCGTTTTGAAAGAAATGAGAGAATTGTTGACCGCCACCCGCATGTGAATATTGCTTTTAAAAGTCACAGCTGGTCTGTTGGGGCGGTTAATGCGATGCAGAAAACGCTTAAAAAGAGTTTCTTGTCTCGTCTAAATATACCTGTCTTTATTGGTATTGCAGAGGATGAAAGGCTCGTTTCTAACACAGCGACATATAAAGCAATTGCCTTATCAGATTATATTAAAGGGAAACTCTATCCCAACACTCGGCACGAGCTTTTTATGGAAACGGATGCCTCACGTCAGGCGTTTCTAGAAGATATAGACAATCACTTTATGAGCGCTTCAAGCGTTTATTAGCCCGATAATTTGTGCGTGAAGATTGGCGTCGCCACAGGCGAGAACTTCGCCACCCTCTATGGGGGTGTTACCTTGCCAGTCACTCACTTGTCCGCCGGCGGCTGAGATTATTGGAATGAGGGCTTGAATGTCGTAGGCCTGAAGCCCCTGTTCGATGACGACATCTATATGACCGCCTGCAAGGAGCATGTAATTATACCAGTCGCCGCCATATCTATTTAGACGTGTTTGCGAACTTATATTTAACCAGAGGCTTTCTGTCGGTGTGTTTATGAAAAGATTTGAGTCTGTTGTCGCCAACACGGCAGCTTCAAGGGCTTGGCACGATCGTGTCACCAAGGTTTTTTTATCTTTTCTTTCCGACGTCAGGCTAGCTTCTGATGTGTCATCAGACATCCAGCCAAAATAACGTTCTTTGATATAGGGCTGATCAGCGAGCCCCATCAAAGAGGTCAGACTACCGTCTTCGGTTATTTTTGAAAGCGCAATGAGCGTGCCCCAGCTTGGCATGCCAGAGATATAAGCTCGCGTGCCATCAATGGGGTCTATAGTCCATTGATATCCAGTGCCGACTTTGAAGCCAAATTCTTCCCCCAAAATCGCATGATCAGGATATCGTGCTTCAATCATGCTCCTCAATTTTTGCTCAGTATCTTTGTCAGCTTTGGTGACAGGGTCGAACCCATCTTGCAATTTAGAGGATATATCTAGCGGTTGACGAAACAGGGGGATGGTGATTTCGGCGGCGGCATCTGCAAGCTCATTTGCAAATACGAATGCTGAGGCTTTATTAATCTCTGAACTAAGCTCTGTCATCATTTAGCCGCCTTTGGACGTTTTTAATGCGTCTTGTTTATCAGTCTAGAAACGAGATCGGAAAACAGATTCCTAATTTCGTCACTATTGCCCAACAAATCGTAGCTGGTTTCGTTCATATATAGCTTTCTATTTACTTCAAGTTGAAGAGTATGAAAGCCCTCTGATGGATTTCCATAATGCTCGGTAATATAACCACCTGCATAGGGTTTATTTTTTTCAACATAATATCCGGCGTCTGTCAGAAAGTCATAAACGACATCATATATGTCGGCATCACAGCTTCTGCCGTGGCGGTTTCCTAGGACGAAGTCAACACTGCCGGACTTCCCGCCCTTATATTTTCTGACAGCATTCGATGGCATGGAGTGAACATCTAGCAAATAGGCTTTCCCCCAAAAATCGCGTGCTGTTTCAATCTGCTGTTTGAGGCATGTATGGAATGGAAAGTAAATTTTTTCGATACGTTGCTCTGCTTCTGAAAAGACAAGTGGGCGATCATAAATCTCAAGCCGCTCAGTGACGATTTTTGCGATGGTACCCAAGCCACCTAAAACGCGTGTTGAGTCTTTGTTTACATAATCGGGGAGCGGGTCACTGAACATTGAGGCGTCCAACTCATAAGGTTCCCGGTTTAAATCAACATAAGCACGGGGGTAGGTTGCCGAAAGTAAGCCTGCCCCTGCTTGGGGGGCATCTGCGAGTAATGCATCAATATGCATGTCTTCAGATAAGCGAAGTTGTTGGCTATCCAGCTTGGATTTTAAGATGAAATCGCGAGGGTAATAATGCCCACTATGTGGGGAGGTGATGAGCCATTTTGAAGGTGACCCATTCCCATGTGAGGAGGTCAAGGTAAAGGGTGTTGGCTCTGAATTTAGCTCTGAATTAGGCTTTGAATTTTTTTCCGGCTCTTCAGCCGACATATCTATGGACGTCATCTCATATTCCTATAAGGCCTTTATACTGCATGGCGCGGCAACATGAAAGGTAAGCCAACTGAAATTATGATTTTATGAAGCGTCCTTAATATCATATTCAGATATTACCGGTTGGTGCATGGCATCTACAAAATCCTGATAACCCCAGGGCCAGGTCATTGGCACGCCAGTTTTATCTAGATACCAACTCGTGCATCCCGAACTAAAAATTGTTTTTTGCGCAGCATCAATGCGTCTTTTTTCATAATCTTCAAACGCGGAGATTTTTGGTTCGACAGTATCTGCCTCTCCTGAGTGGATGATATCGAGTAGCTGGTCGATATAGCCCCATTGACGTTCAGCAATATCAATGAGGGAGAAGTTGCCGACAGGGCCGGTCGGGCCGTTCAACATAAACATATTAGGAAAGCGGGGCAGGGTGACGGCATAATGTGCAGAGGGGCGAGGTGTCCAGAATGTATCAAGTGATAGGCCATCGCGTCCTATTACAGATGTTGGCTTAATAAATTTGTCTGCATGGAAGCCGGTTGCCAGAACCAAAATGTCCAACTCGTGGAACGTCCCGTCTTTCATTTGGATGCCTGAACCCATGACGCGGTCAATTGAGCCGGTTTCAACAAAGACATTTGGTTTTTGAACACAGTCGTAATAGTGCCAGTTATAAACCAGTCTTTTGCAAGCGGCACGGTAATCAGGGCGCAGTTTCTCTCTAAGTTCAGAATCTTGAATACTTGCTTCCAGATAGTCGCGGCAAATATCTTCAATCATCTGCATTTCTGGGCTGTCAGGATTAATAATACCTTTGTTAAACCTGTAGATATTATCCCAGTATTGTTTGTCATAGCGGATATCATCAATCAATTGCGGGTTATCGCGGAAGGCTTGTTTTTCCTCTTCCGTATAATCGAATTGTTGTACAGGCATAATCCATTGCGGCGAGCGCTGAAAATGGACTAGCTGCTTCGCGACGGATGTTAAGGCCGTAGCGATTTGGATGCCGGAAGAACCACAACCGATAATGCCGATGTTTTTGTCTTCAAGTGCGAGGCCGTCTTCCCATTGCGCGCTGTGAAAATATGATCCTTGAAAATCATTCAGTCCTGGAATTTCTGGCGTCGACGGGTGGTGCAAAACACCTGAAGCCACAATGACAATATCAAAAACATGGCTTTCGCCATGAGCGTCTGTCAGTTGCCAGTCATTGGATGCCTCATGGAAATGACATGCTGTTATTTCTGAATTGAAATGAATTGTTGGGGTGATGCCAAAATCATCAGCGACTTTCTCAAAGTAGCGTTTTATTTCCTGTCCTGTAGCGTGATAGGCGCTCCATTCGGCATAGGGTGCGAAACTATATGTATAAGCATGTGCTGGCACATCACATGTCAGTCCGGGGTAGCGATTGTCACGCCAAGTCCCACCGATGCTATCGGCTTTTTCAAAAACCGTAAAATCCCGACCTGCTTTTTTTAAATTAACAGCCGCCAGTAAACCGGCCATGCCGGCGCCGATTATGGCTGTGCGTTTTTGGCGTTTATCACTCACTTTATGACACCTGTAGCTTTTCGATATTTATTCAAAATATCATCTCCACCTCTTGCCAGAAAACCCGGAATAAATCGGTTAAGGAAATAAGAGATCTTGGCGTAATAAGGAGTGAAAATCAGAACAGGTTTTTTGCCGAGGCCGTTTATAATTGTCTTAGCGGCAATGCTGGCGTCTATCGGTTCTGGCAATAGGTCAAGATATTCGGACATGTTATTGCTTACATCACCGGATTTGTTCATCAGTTCAGATTTGATAAAACCGGGGCAGGAGGCTTTGACAACAATGTTAAAATCCCTGCCTTCCGCAGCAAGCGAGGTTGTTAACCCAACCACGCCATGCTTGGTCGCGGCATAAACAGCCATGCCGGGGGTCGGCAAAAAACCACCCATGGATGCTGTATTAAGAATATGCCCAAAGCCTTGCTTCTTCATTTGCGTATAGGCCAAAACAGCGCCCGTATTCACGGCCGTGAAATTAATATGTGCCAACTTCTCGATTGTATCAACCTGCATATCAAAGCTCTCGCCAACGTAAGCAACCCCTGCATTGTTAATCATGAGATCAAGCTGACCTTGCTCGCTGACAACGAGGTTAATCATCTTTTCAATATCTTTGAATTTGCCGACATCAAGTTTGGCTGCGATAGCTTTGCCATTTGAGGATGTGATTTCATCGACCACAATCTGAGCTTCCTTTTTGGTGAGGGCAGTGACATATACAGTCGCGCCTCGATTAGCAAGTTCATGCGACAATGCACGACCAATACCGGTGGCGGCACCCGTAATCAGCACAGATTTATTTTGAAAATTATTTAACATATGGCTTCCTCTGCCGGCATCAAGTTCAGGCTCTATATTCGCTAACTATGACGGCCCTGTTCGAAATTAATTTAAGGGGTTGTTCATTGGACTTATCTTCAACTTGCTTGAAGTATTCCTGACATTTAAGGAAGGATTTTTCGTCCTTATATTCGAATATAGTCATCAGACGAAAAGCGCCTTCTTTATTCCAGACACGGGTCATCGCCCATCTTAAGCACCCTTTAGACGCTAGGTATTTTTGGAAGTCTGCTTCACTCATCTGATTGAATTTTGAGATCATGAATTGAAGTTCTGCCTCTGAAATCAAGTCAATGGTGGTGACATTGATGATGGTACTCTCTGGTGTTGAACTGGACATGGCAAGATACTTTCTAAACGCTTATCAGACCGCTTAATATAAATGGTATTGGGCGAGGTCAATCAAGTTGATTTTATTTTTTTTTCTTGTCATAACCATGCTTCTTGTGAGTGGGGCGATTAGCTCAGCGGGAGAGCACTACATTGACATTGTAGGGGTCACTGGTTCAATCCCAGTATCGCCCACCACAAGCCAACGTCGGGTCGTCCTAAGGATTGGGCGATGGAATTGGCTCAATGGAGCGACGCTATGCCATACAAAGGAAGCGCAAGGTCTTTGAGAGGCGAAGTCGCTGCTGCCAAACGTGAAAAATAGTTAGGGTTTTCTGGGATGAGTTTTTCGAAAGAAGAAATTAAAAATCTAAAGCAACTTCTAGAGGTTGAAAAAATCCGCTCCCTGAGAATGAAATATAATCAATTGATTGACTCCCGCGATTTAAACCAGCTGGTCAATTTATTTACTCCTGATGGTATTTGTGAGTTTGGCCCCTATGGGTCATGGAAGGGAAGAAGGGAGATATATAAAAACTATTTCGAGGTTTTTGAGGATAATTGGATGCATAAATTCAGCTCTATGCATTATAATACTAATCACTTGGTGGATTTAATTGATGATAACAGCGCACGGGGAACATGTTATCTTTTAGACATTGACGCCAGAAAAAGCCCGCAAGAAAACCCCCTTATTTGGTTGGCCTTTTATGATGAAACTTATGTGAAAGTTGACCAGGAATGGAAAATATCTAAATCGGCGATTAATTTTGTATGGCCAGAAAGAATTTTGAGTTCATTAGAATAGTATTAATATTAATTTATTTGCGGAATTAGAATTTGGCAGACATAATTTATGCATAAAAAAATTAATATGGCCTTATTAAATGAAACCACTACTCCTCATCATCGCACTGCTTTTCTCGACGCCAGCTTGGGCTGACGAAAATGATTTAGCTCGTGACCAACTTTTAAAAGATGCAGACTACTTCGCTGAATGCTCTGGGGTATTTACTATTGCTTCGGGTTTGAATGAGTCTGATAGTCCAGCCTCAGCAAAGCTGCAATCTGACCAAGCCAGAGGGGCTCTTGCTGCTTCTAATTATTTGGCAGCTAAAATGGGCAGGAAACACTTCAGAACACGCACAGACGCAATAACAGAAACTACAATTACTAAATGGGCTTCTACAGCTGAATTAACTCCAGAAACTTTCATGGATGAATTTTTACCTGTAATGAAAGCTTGCTATGAAAATTGGCGAAACGCTGGGGCTTAACGATTTATCTTTAGTCCATGAAAATAAGGATTTTAAATGAAGCCTCTAATTATAATAATCACAGTGTTGGCGGCATTGCTGGCTGTTTTTTTCTGGTTAGATGTAGATTTTGATATTTCTCTTGACCGAGGGTCTAAGCCATCGCCCCCCGCCGAAACAAAATCGCAAGACCGCCTTTTGGTGTGTAGTCTTGTAAGTGAACCCATTGTCGAACTTGGCTACACGCCCGACGGGAAGGTCAATAAACAACGTCAGTGTAATTTTCTTTGTCAGGATAAATCAGAAATTACTGTCCATACGAATACAGAGTATAACTGCCCGCAAACTCTCTATGACTAATTTTAATAACTGAATTTTTGATTGTACTATTCTTTATTTTCTGTTTGAACAGAAATTCTAAGAATTTAATTCATGGGAAGTTTATGGGCATTGCAACAAAACATATTGGTTTGGCCGACAAGTTTGCAGTTTCTGCATCTACCATTTGTGCAGTTCATTGTATTGGCCTTCCTTTTCTTTTGAGTGTGTTTCCGGCAATAGGCTCTACTTTATTTGGCGAGGAGGCCTTCCATGTTTGGTTGCTTTGGGGTCTCGTGCCGTTAAGCGCATTTAGCCTATCCTTGGGTTGCAAAAAGCATAGAAATTTCTCGGTATTACTAAAAGGTATTCTAGGCGTTTGCGTGCTAATTTTTACTGCTTTAGCCGGGCATGAAATGCTTGGTGAATCAAGCGAGCGTTATACAACTTTACTCGGTGCAGGATTGCTTGCTCTCGCGCATTTCCGTAATTACAGACTATGTAGGCTTGCTGACTGCGCGCAATAACGCCATCTTTCTAAATCTTAAATAGGCAATTTTTTAAGTCAGATATATCCCATCTGATAAGTCTTTTTTGCCGATAGTTTCTAGCTTTTTCTCGCATAGGGCGTAAGGTCTAGTTCAGTATATAATTAATGGAGTAGTCTAATGGCGAGCCTGCCTAATTATCCGGAACTGTCCGGACAGTCTGTTCTTATCACCGGAGCAAGTTCAGGCATTGGTGCCGGGCTAGCCTCTGCTTTTGCAGCACAGGGCTGCCATATCGCTGTTAATTACCCCGACACATCAGCACAATCTGCAGCTGAAAATATAGTCAATGCGATTAACAGCAATGGCGGTAACGCCATTACTGTTCAAGCTGATGTTAGCCTTTCAGACGAGGTTGCTGCCATGATGGACGCAACCCTTACCCATTTTGGTAAGCTGGATATTTTAGTCAATAATGCAGGGATTGCTCGCTCTGCGCCTGTACAGGATATTTCTGAAGCGGATTGGGACATGGTAATGGCGGTGCATATTAAGGGGACATTCCTCTGTACTCGCGCTGCTCTGCCACACATGCTGGAACGCGACAGTGGTAGAATTATATCAACTGCCTCGCAACTTGCTTATAAGGGTGCGCCAGGCTTCGCACATTATACTGCCGCTAAAGGCGCCATATTGTCTTTCATGCGTACATTGGCTCTGGAGATCGGTGCGCGAAATATTACCGCCAATTGCGTTGCACCGGGTGCAACGCTGACCCCGATATTGGAGGATGTGCCGGCAGATATACTTGAAGCAATCCGGTTAGGCATTCCAAGAGGTAAACTTGCTGAAGTGGAAGATATACTTTGTGCTTATCTTTTCCTTGCCAGTGATGGCGCCGCGCATTTTCGAGGTCAGTGCCTCAGTCCGAATGGCGGGGATGTGTTTCTTTAGTATGTTCAGATAGTTAAACAAAATTATAGTATGTAGAATGGTTTCTGTATTATATTTTTTTAGGTATTAAAAGTAAGATTAGGTTTATCGAGGATATAATGAACTATCAAATTTTAAAGGAAACATCAAATTTCTTATCAAACAAACATAAATTGTTGATTGATGGTCACTGGGTGGATTCATCTGATGGAAACAGTTTCGACGTTTTTAACCCTGCCAATAAAAATAAAATTGCAGAGGTTTGTTTCGCATCAAGTCAGGATGTTGATAAAGCTGTTTCCTCTGCCAGAAATTCCTTCGATATAGGTGTTTGGAGTGGCATGAAACCGCTAGATCGTTCCAAAATATTATGGAAATGGGCTGATCTTTTAGAATCTAAAATTGATCACATTTCCGAAATTGAAGTACTGGATAATGGTATGCCTGTTTTGATTGCCAAGACCTTCATACAGTACGGTCTTGATTGGATACGATATTTTGCAGGGATGACAGACAAGGTTCTGGGCAAAAATATCTCATCTGCACTGACTGGTAATGGTGAGAATTTTCATAGTTACACCTCTCTCGAACCTATCGGCGTGGTGGGTTTAATTCTTCCTTGGAATGGCCCCTTTGGTACATTTTTAATTAAAGTCGCACCCGCTTTAGCTGCTGGGTGCAGTTGTATTGTGAAACCTGCAGAGGACACCCCTCTGAGTGCGCTTTTACTTGCTGAGACTGCTCTTGAAGCCGGTATTCCCCCAGGCGTTTTGAATGTTTTAACTGGTGATGCTTCTACAGGGGAAGCGCTAGTTCATCACAAGGACGTTGATAAGATTTCATTTACCGGTTCAACCTCTGTAGGTAAAAAAATCGTCAATGCTTGCAGTCATGATTTAAAAAGAATTACTTTGGAATTGGGCGGGAAGTCACCCTGTATCATTTTTGATGATTGTGATCTTGAATCGGCAATCCCTGCGGCAGCGATGGCAATTTTCACAAATAGCGGTCAAGTTTGTTTTGCAGGTTCACGCTTATATGTGCAGGAAGGTGTCTATGACGAGTTTTTGAAAGGTATCGCGGAATTCAGTAAAGGGTTGAAAGTCGGAAACGGTTTTGACCCAGATACAATGCTCGGCCCTCTCATTTCAGAAATCCAGTTTAATCAAGTCAATAAATATGTCCAAGAAGGTCTTGAAGAAGGTGCTGAGGTAATTATTGGGGGTGATGGCGATATTTCTGACGGATACTTTTTTAAACCAACGGTCTTTACTAAAATCAACCCGTCTATGAAAATTGCCCGGGAGGAGATTTTTGGTCCTGTATTGGCGGCCACAAAATTCCAAGACCTAGATGAGGTCATCAGCTTAGCAAATGACACACAATATGGTTTAGGGGCTGGTGTATTCACTAGTGATGTCAATAAAGCCCATTCCGTGGCCGCAAAAATCCAATCTGGGAATGTATGGGTCAATCATTATGGAGGAATGCATTCCGCCCTACCTTTTGGTGGATATAAACAATCCGGCTGGGGACGGGAATTGGGCGAGGATGGCTTTAAGGCATATACCGAACAAAAAACGGTGAGTATTAAGTTAAGTACCTAAAATTAAATTTGCAATAATTGCTATTAATCATTAATCCAGGCGGGTTAAATTATGAATTTTGAAATTGTTGGAAAAACTGCCGTCGTTACTGCTGGGAGTTTGGGGATTGGCAAGGCTACCGCCTTGTCTCTCGCCAAAGAAGGTGCAAATGTCGCCATTTGCGGACGCGAAGGAGACAATCTTGCAACTGCTGTTCAAGACATTCAATCACAAGTCGATGTGAATATTTTTACCTCCGTTGTGGATGTTTCAGATGTATCGCAAATACAGCGTTTTATTTCTGAGGTGCAGGGTGAATTTGGAGCCATAAGTATTCTCATCAATAATGCCGGTGGACCTAAAGTGGGTAATTATCAAACAGTAGACAGCCAAGATTGGCTGGATGCCTATCATCTGACATTGCGATCTGCAGTGACAACAACCGAGTTGGTTCTAGATGATATGAAAAAGGCGCAATGGGGGCGCATAGTCAATATTTCTTCATTTTCTATTAAGCAGCCTATTCCAGAAATCCTGCTTTCAAATGTTATGAGAATGGGTGTTCAGGGTTGGACGAAATCTCTGTCATTAGAAATTGGTGCGTATGGCATCACCATTAATACTGTCTGCCCAGGATGGACACTGACTGACCGCGTCAAATCAATGTTAAGTGGAACTGATGGCGATAAAAGACAGCAAGCGATTATTGATGAAATTCCATTGGGAAGGTTTGCGCATCCAGATGAAATTGCAGGTATGGTGACATTTTTAGCCTCGCAACAGGCTTCTTACATAACGGGGACAGCTATTCCGGTTGATGGAGGGGTTATCAAAGGAAGTTTGTAATGTCATACACATGCTGTTTGTGGTTAAGAAAGAAGACGCAAATATAATGACATCTTTCCTCCTACTCCCTAATATTATTATCTGGAGGGGAGGGGCGTAAAATGTCGAACATTATTGACGTTCACGCGCATATTGTATTTCAAGATCTGAATAATGAAGCTGGTATTCATGGCCCTGAGGCATTTGAAGACTCTGAAGGTCGCAAATGTTTTAAAATCGGTGAATATATTTTCAAGAATCTTGATTACGAAAACTCAATATTTACCGATATTGATTTAAGAATGGATGTGATGAAACGCCTCGGTGTGGATTTGCAGGTTTTGTCGCCAAATCCTCTTACAATGTTCCACGGCATAGAAGCTGACACAGCAATCCGTTTTTGCAAAAAACATAATGACCTAATGTCAAAAACCGTAATTAATAATGATAAGTTTTTGGGACTGGCAGCCTTGCCTATTCAAGATATTGAAGCCGCGTGTTTTGAGTTGGAACGTGCAGTGAAAGAGCTAGGTCTCACAGGCGCTTCTATTGGCACTGATTTTCCTGGGGGCTTCGACTCGGCGCTTCTTAATCAGCTCTATGAAAAAGTGGTAGAGTTGGATGTTCCTTTATTCGTTCATCCTGCTTCCACCGATGGGCGGTCAGGTTTAAGAGATTCTCGTCTGGATAGTTACAATTTATCCTTGAGCCTTGGATATGCTTATGAAGAAACGCTTGCTGTGGCTCAGATTATTTTTGGGGGCGTTTTAAACCGGTTTCCTGAACTGGATATATGCATCTCACATGGCGGAGGGTGTTTTAGTTTTCTCGCAGAAAAGATGACAAAGCTTGCCAAATTCGCAGATAAAGATTTTGATTATCTGGGTATGGTTAAAAATTTGTGGTTCGATACGCATATTGAGGGGCAAAGTGCCAAAAGCCTGCTTTATGAATTTGCAAATAATCAAAAAATTGTTTTTGGTACAAATTTTGGTGGGTTTGATACCCCTGAGGCAATTCACCCTGATGCCGTCGCTTTATCTGTTAACGCTAAAAAATTGTTGAGGCTTTTATGATCGTATTAAACAATCTTAATCTTTTTATCGGTGATGCGGATGAGACTATTGAAAATGGGTCTTTGGTCGTTGATCAGGATAAAATTTTATATGCTGGAGACAGTGCAAATAAGCCTGATATTTCTAGTGATATCAACGAGATTGACTGCATGGGGTTATTTGCCATGCCGGGGATGACAGAGTCGCACGCGCATCTTTCTTACACAAATAACGGTCCTCTAGAATTGGATAAATCACCTGTTGAAGAGGTGATGATTAAAACGATTAATAATGCGCGGGTGATGCTCGGTTCGGGATTTACCTCAGCGATTAGTTTCGGCTCGGTGCATCGTATCGATGCCTTTTTAAAACAAGGCATTGAGAATAACGATATTATTGGTCCACGCCTATTAGCGGGTGGGCGCGATATTGGGTCGACAGGCAGTAATGCCGATTTACACCCGGATTATGCACAGTTGAAAATAGATGGTCTCGGCATGATAACGGACGGCCCTTGGGAGGTTCGAAAAGCTGTAAGAACCCTCTCAAAAAACGGCGTGGATGTTGTGAAGGTAATGATTGACGGTGAGTTAATTTCATCAGGTGGAGGTATTAAGCCTGGCGTTCTTGGTTTCACGGATGAGGAGTTGGATGTTCTTGTCTCAGAAGCACATGGCAGGGGGATGCGCGTTGCATGTCATGCACGTTCTGCAGGTGCGGTTAAACAAGCTGTTAAGTATGGGGTCGATTATATTGGGCATGCGAACTACTTGGATGATGAAGCATGTGAGTTGCTCGACGCAAATAAAGATAAAGTTTTTGTCGGACCAGCAATGGCATGGGAAGTTACCTTTCTGGAAAATTACGAGATGTTCGGATTTGCGAAAGACAGTCGTGAAGTTGAGGGTTATGCCGCTGAACTTGAGGCGACAATCGAATCCGTTAAAAAAATGAAGAAATTGGGAATTAGAGTTTTGGTTGGAGGAGATTATGGTCTCAATATTACGCCGCATGGCACCTATGCCAAAGACCTTGAATATTTTGTTAAGTTTTTTGGCTTCTCTCAATTTGAAGCTTTACGCGCTGCGACCAAGCATGGAGGGCTTGCATTTATGCCTGATGGAGGTCTCGGAACACTGACCGCAGGTAATTTGGCGGATGTTGTTTTGATTGACGGCAACCCGCTTGAGGAAATTCAGATACTACAAGATAAATCCAAAATTATCTCCGTGATGAAAAGCGGTCAGCTCAATTTTAATCTGTTGGATGAAAAGTCCCCTCATTTGGGTTTGCCGACGGAATGCGAAGACATCATCAAGAAAAAACTTCAGGCTTGATGAGAAAAATTAATTAACTAAATTTCCGATTGGGAGCATGGCCATGACAAATCATATTAAATTAGCTAGAGATTTTATCACCGCTTGGGAAGATAAAAACCTCAATCAGATTCTCAATATGATGGCTAAAAATTGCAAGTATCATAACATCCCTATGCAGCCGCTTGAAGGACACGACAATATTAAAAGTTTTATTGCTCCTGTAATAGAGATGAGTCAGAAAATCGTCTGGGATATTCATCAAATTGCGGATGATGATACAGGCAACGTCTTTACCGAACGAACTGATAAATTCCTTATTAATGATACATGGATAGAGTTGCCCGTATGCGGCGTAATGACGTTTTCAGATGGACTAATGACCCATTGGCGAGATTATTTTGATTTAACGACTTTTGAAAAAGCCATGGAGGAAGCTACAGCCTGAAGCTGAACAATAAAGCCCTACGACACTCCTCAAAATCCATAAAATCTAACTTTTCAAATCCGCAGCGGCGATTTTAGTTCTCTGCCTTAAATACTCATAAATGGCATTGATTTCGTTATCAGCCAGGTCATCGAATTTCGGCATACCATTATCAACCAGTAGGCCGTCTTTTGTTAAGGATTTGAAGGTCTCAAAGTCAGTGAGGGATATAGACTCCCTTAGATCTGGCGCTCCGGAACCAGAGTTATTACCTTGACCGCCATGACAACTCCCACATGGGGCACTGTGATATAATTCCATGCCAGTCAATGCAAGTTTTTCGTCAATCTCAACATCGCTCAAGTCGACTAAATCGAGTTGGTACCTTCCAGTTTCAACTCTCTTGAGTTCTTTTTCTCCTTCCAGACTAAAGCTAAGAAGTCTGATTCCAGGTGCTTTATATTTCCACCCTGCATGAGTGGCCTTAATTCCGAATGCCGCGTACCCACCAGCATATCCTACTGGAATGATAATGCGCTGGACACCATCAACCATGTAACTTATTGGCGCGCTGGTTACACCTCTTTGAACATCAATGAACCATAATTTAGTGCCATCAATTGCACTATAGGCGGCAAATTCTCCATCGGCAGTCCCTTGAAAAACAAGATCTCCTTCCGTGGCCAGTATTCCACCATTCCAAAAACTATCATGTTGAACCTTCCATTTTGGTTTTAATGTCACAGGATCCATCGCAACGATTGATCCTGTGCCGTCGTTTGGATCAATTTGATCATAGGTCGTAATAATGGAGAGGTTGAGAAAATTTTCTCTCAGATTTGGCATCTCAGATTTTATGTATGTCGCCCCGTGCTGCATTTCGGGAATGAAAACAAGTTTTTGTTTTGGGCTGTAAGCCATGGCTTGCCAATTATGTGCCCCGATTGGGCCCGGCCAAAGATGCTTAGGACGTTTTTGATAGTCAGCTGCCTCGCCCATTACAGGCCGCCCGGTTTCCAAATCAATTTTACTGGCCCAATTGGATTTAGAAAATTTATCCGCGCCGATGAGCTTCCCGGTTTGACGGTCTATGACATATAAAAATCCGTTTTTGGGAGCTTGCATTAAAACCTTTTTTGTTTCCCCTTTAATTTCTAAATCAGCCAAAACAATATCCATCGCGGCGTTATAGTCCCAGCTTTCTTCAGGCATGACTTGATAATGCCAGCGATAGTCGCCGGTATCAGCATCCAGCGCGACTATAGACCCGAGAAAAAGGTTATCCCCTATGCCATCACTTCTAAGTTGGTGGTCCCAAACGCCTCCATTCCCAGTGCCCAAATAAATTGCGTTAAATTCTTCATCATATGTCATGGCATTCCAGACGGTTCCGCCGCCGCCGCCTCTATTCCACCAGTCGCCATGCCAGGTTTTGGCAGCCATTTCCATGGCCTCATTTTCGAAGCCTTTTGCGGGATCTCCTGGAACCAGATAAAAACGCCATTTAAATTCACCTGTATTCGCGTCATAGGCGGACACATAGCCCCGCGCTTGTGCATCAGCGCCTCCATGACCAATAATTACTGAGTCTTTAAAAGCGCGCGGCGCGCCAGTGATGGCACGATCACCATTTTTTTCAAATGTATCGACTGACCAAATTAATTC
>QOQK01000040.1 GCA_003331985.1 PS1 clade bacterium
ACCGATGCCGGGATCGCCACCAAGTAAAATGGCCGAACCGGGGACAAAACCACCCCCGATAACGCGGTCAAATTCGTTTAAACCGGATAAGGTTCTGTCTGGCGTGTCGCTGTCGCCTGACAAGCCAGTTAAGCTAATTTTCTGTGCTTTCGTTGCGGCTTTTAAGCCTTTACCTTTTGGCGGGGTTTCATTGCTTCGCTCTTCGGTAATTGTGTTCCAAGCACCACAGCTTTCACATTTCCCTGACCATTTTGATGTTACTGCACCGCAGGATTGGCAGACAAATTTGGATTGTGTGCGTGACATCTAAGCTCCTGCAATTTCTATCGGCCCATCAGCAAGGCCGTTTATGAATTGCACGAGGAATGGATCATCGCTTTGCTCAAGCGCATCTACATTACCCGTCCATATAATTTTACCCTGATATAAAAGCGCAGCCTTATCGCCAATTGTTCTTACACTACTCATATCATGCGTAATGGTCATAGTCGTGGCGCCAAGTTCGTTAACGCAATCCCTGATGAGGTGATTAATTACATCTGTCATTATCGGGTCGAGACCTGTGGTTGGCTCATCAAAAAATATAATGGGTGGCCGTGTCGCTATTGCTCGCGCCAACCCTACACGTTTGTGCATTCCTCCGGAGAGTGAAGCTGGATAGAGATCAAGAACATTTTCACCCAGACCAACCAAGGCGAGGCTCTCCTTTGCCAGTTCCTGGGCTTCATCTGCCGGCATATTACTCCCTTGCATTGCTGCAAATGATACATTTTGCCAAACAGGAAGACTGTCAAATAAAGCACCGTTTTGAAAAAGCATACCAAACTGTCGGTTTACTAAATCGCGTTTTCCGCCCTTCAGCCCAACAGTTTGGTGTCCGTTAATTTCAATCTCCCCCTCCTCGGGTGTTAGAAGTCCGAGAATGCTTTTCATCATAACTGACTTGCCACTCCCTGAGCCACCAATCACGACAAGTGAACTGCCTTTTTCAACGGATAAATCAACTCCTTTAAGCACGTGCTTAGAGCCAAAAGATTTATGCACATTTGAGAGTTTAATCATGTCCGTCATTAAGCATGCCCGGTTATGAAGAGAATAACAGAGAGGTCATAAGATAATTGGCAGATAGTATGAGTATTGAGGCAGAGACAACTGCATTTGTTGTTGCACGACCAACCCCTTGAGCTCCGCCTGCGCTGTGATAACCATTATAACAGCCCATAATTGCGATAATGAACCCAAACACTGCTGCTTTAATCAGACCCGATGTGATGTCGTCCGGCGTGATAAAATCAATTGTTAACTGCATATAAATTGCGGGGTTGAAGCCGAGTGATTGGGTGCCGACTACAAAGCCACCCATTATACCGATGATGTCAGCAACTAAGGCCAGTAGGGGCATGGAGATGACGGCGGCAATAACGCGGGGCGCTACAAGGTATTTAAACGGCTCAGTTGAGAGCGTGGTCAGTGCATCAATTTGTTCGGTGACGCGCATGGTGCCGATTTCAGCTGCAATCGCGGCGCTAACACGGCCTGCCACCATTAATCCGCCTAATACCGGGCCAAGTTCGCGTGTAATGCCTAGCGCCACAATGCTCGATACAATTGCCTCGGAGTTGAATTGATTGCCGCCATAATAAATTTGTAAAGCCAGCACACCGCCTGTGAAAAAAGAGGTGAGGGCCACGACAGGCAAAGAAAAATACCCGATACGTATCATTTGCTGACCGATTAGCCGCAAATAATAAGGGGGTTGAATTATCGCTACAAAAGAGCGAGCAATAAAAACAGCCAGCCTGCCGGTATGTGCCAGAAAGCCTAGAAAAAATCTGCCTATTCTTGCCAGTGGGTTCATTTTTATCTCCGGTTAAGGCTTGTCGGATTGTTTATAATATCGCTTAAATCGTGTGCCAAGTCGTGTCAAAATTTCATAACTAATTGAATTGGCTCTTTGGGCAACATCCGCAAGTTTTATATTATCGCCAATAAGTTCAACCTTCTTACCTTTTTCGAGCGTTCCCTCAAAATCGGTAACATCGATAGTTGTTAAATCCATTGATATGCGTCCAATAAGAGGAAGTATTTGTCCCTCTAGCGCCACATTAGCACTTGCAGGTTTGTCCTCTAAATCCCCCAAATGTCTGAAGATACCGTCTGCGTAACCAATGCCGATAACAGCAACTTGGCTGTCTCGATGTGCAATAAAATCGCAGCCATATCCTACGGTTTCGCCTTTCTTGACATTTCGGATTTGTAAAATTGGCACGTGTAGCGATAACACATTTTGTAACTGGGCATCTCCCGTATTAAATTCAACACTGCCATAGAGACCGATACCAGCCCTGATGAGATCAAAATGAAAGTCATTGCCGAGAAAGATGCCGCCACTATTTGCGAGACTGGCTGTTACATCGGGAAAAAGTAGCCGCGCTGCTTCAAATTTTTCTAACTGTGATCGGTTTTTAGGATGTTCTTTAGTCTCCGAGCAAGCTAGATGGCTCATAATAAGTTGCGGGGTAAATAGGCTGGCTTTTATTTGATTTGCTATTTCGGGCCAGTCATCGGGGCAGATGCCCAGGCGATTAAATCCGGTATCAATATGAATGGCTGCAGGTAGGTTAGAGTTTCTTTCCTCACAAAGCATGATCCACTTTGATACTTCCTCTGCAGAGGCAAGGCAGGGCGCGAGTTTCTTATCCGCCAATTCTTCGCCATCACAGGTAAGGCCGTTCATAATATAAATGTCGTTATCGACTGTAATCTGGCGAAGCGCATTGGCTTCACTGCCGGTGGCTACGAAAAAGCACTCACATCCCGCTGCCTCTAGAACCGGAACGATGTTGTCTATGCCAAGCCCGTAAGCATCAGCCTTGACGACAGTTGCTAGTTTTGCCACACCTGATTTTTTCAGAAGCGCCTTGTAATTATGAGACAAGGCCGCGAGATCAATCGTCAGGGTTGGGCACAACTCATTAACAGAAAATGTAGTTTGTGAATTATTCGTCAATATAACCGTCCGGGTAACCATCCGGCAGATGAGAATCTTTTACCAAGTCATGGAAGCGCGTAAATTGAGCTTCAAACGCCATATCGATGGTCTTGGTAGGACCATGACGGTTTTTCCCAATAAGAAGTTCGGCTCTACCCATTGCCTGATCCATATCTGCCTGCCATTTAAGATGCTCTTCTGTACCTGGCTTGGGCTGACTTTTGTTAATGTAATATTCCTCTCGGTACACAAACATAACAATATCAGCGTCTTGTTCAATAGAACCCGACTCGCGCAAGTCTGCAAGCTGAGGGCGTTTATCATCTCTGTTTTCAACCTGTCGGGAAAGCTGTGAGAGCGCAAGAACCGGGACTTCCAGTTCCTTGGCGAGGGCTTTGAGACCCTGTGTAATGATGCTGATTTCTTGAACCCTATTTTCCACTCCCCCAGATGATGAGGCACGAACAAGCTGAAGGTAATCAACCACAATTAGCCCCAGGCCGTATTGTCTTTTAAGGCGTCTTGCGCGGGCTGTAAGCGTTGAAATTGGAATAGCGCCAGTGTGGTCAATATAAAGAGGGAGGGACTGAAGCTCCTTAGCTGTATTGAACAACCGAGTATATTCTTCATCTGTCAGATTACCTTTCCTAATGGAATCTGATGAGATTTTTGTTTGCTCTGCAATAACACGCGAAGCGAGTTGTTCAGCTGACATCTCCAGAGAGAAAAAGCCGACAACCGCGCCATCTTTAACAATTTGGCGTCCATCAGGTTGAATTTCGACATTTCCGTCAGCAACGGCTCGGGCATATTTTTGCGCAATGTTAAAAGCAACATTAGTGGCAAGCGCAGTTTTACCCATACCTGGTCGCCCTGCCAAAATGAGTAGATCGCTCTCTTGTAACCCGCCCAGCACATCATCAACATCCATAAAGCCCGTGGAAATACCTGAGAGCTTCCCTTCACGCTTATAAGCGCGAGTGACCATTTCAACAGCTCCGCTGACAGAATTGTCAAAGCTCATAAAGCCTGAACTATGGTGCCCTTTTTCGGCAATCTCGTAGAGTGCTTGTTCGGCTGTTTCAATTTGCTGCGATGGACTGTCGTCAATTTCAGCATCATGTGCCGTGACAACCATATTTTCACCCAGTTTAATAATCTCGCGGCGCAAAGCGAGATCGTAAATGGTTTTGCCATATTGTTTGGCGTTAATAATGGTCGTGGCGTTACTGGCGAGTTTGGATAAATAAGCCGTGCCGCCAAGCTGACTGACACCTTCATCATGCTCAAAATAGTTTTTGAGTGTCACCGGTGAGGCGGCATTACCATTATCAATAAATTTAGCTGCAGCCTCAAAAATTCTTCCATGAACCGGATCGTGAAAATGATGAGGCTCCAAAAAATCGCGAACACGATCGAGAACATCATTATTGACGAGCAAGGCCCCTAAAAGCCCTTGTTCAGCTTCGATGTTATGGGGGAGGGAACGATAATCTGCTTCCGGAGAGTTATTATTGAGAGGTTTAATGATGCTTTCCATGTAATTTTTTTATCAGATAAAAAATAAAAAAATGCAAAAAAAAAGCTCCGCGAAAACTTAATTTCTGCGGAGCTTGTGAACTGTGGGGAAAAATCAAAAATAAAATTTTTCTCTGGCTTGACAAAAGCTATTCGGTGCTATCTTCAGCCTCTTCAGGAGTTTCTTCTTCGTCACTTGAAGCCTCTGGAACATCTTCAGCCTCTTGAGTTTCCTCACCTTCAGCTTCTTCAGATAGGTCGGACTCTGCACCTTCCTCAAAAACTTCCTCGGCTTGAAGCATAATTTCTTCTTCTTCAATCTTTTCGATAGTTACATCTTCGCCTTTACTTTGGCGCTCAGCTTCTTCCTCAGTACGCGCAACATTTACAACTACCGTTGAGGAAACTTCTGGGTGGAGGGTTACATTGGTTTCATGCAGTCCAAGAATTTTAATTGGAGCGTCTAGGCCAATTTGACCGCGCTCAAGATTAAACCCTTTATCTGTCAGAGCTTCTGCAATATCGCGTGGGCTAACTGATCCATAAAGCTGACCGGTCTCGCCTGATTGCCTGATGATGATAACTGTCTCACCATCCAGCTTAGCTTTGACGCTTTCAGCCTCTGATTTTTGCTCAAGGTTTCTAGCTTCAAGTTGAGCGCGTTCGCTTTCAAAGCGCTCAAGATTAGATTTATTTGCACGTAAGGCTTTACCCTGAGGTAACAGAAAATTACGAGCATATCCGTCTTTGACAGTGACGACGTCGCCCATCTGTCCGAGTTTTGTAATTCTTTCGAGCAGAACAACCTGCATTTTATTCTCCTTAGTCGTCAACTATGCCGTCAACGTTTCGTCAAACTAAACGGCTAAATGGTTATTAGTTTAGTCCGTTTAAAATCTTGATCTGATACCTATGCGGGACTCTAGAAGACCGGCAATGCTCACGAGAATTGCAAGCCAAGGCACCAGAAAAACAATAAAATAAATAGCCGTTATAAAAACTGAACGACCATTCCATGTGCGGGAGATAGCATGAATTACCGCGAGACCCAATAGAAAATATGCGGTTAAACATAAACAAACAAGAACAAGAAAAAACACTGAAATCCACCCTGAGGATAGAAAGATAAGCAGAATAAGGCCCGCTAAAACGAATTCTAACCTGCCGGGTAGATTCATTATTAAATAATCAGGGGTCGGTCGAATATTAACTTTGAAAAACTTGGCAATTGTCTGCGCGGTTTGAAGACTTCCAAGAATTATTAACATCCATGTTAGTGGTGATAAAACAAGAATTGTCTCAGCGAGAATTTTAACAAAATTATCTGTTAACTCAATTTGATAAAGCGTTTCTATATCGCGGATAAAATTCTCGTTACCGAGTATTAATGTTTGAAGGACGCCGGGTAATCCGCCGGTATTATTTGCAGATAAACCAAAAGCCAAAAATGAAAAAATAGCGCAAAAGGCTATGGCCCAAATAATCAAACGTTCTGGCGGATAATAGACGCGCTCCAAACCAGAGGTGTCCGTGTCAGAGGAAGGGTTGTTTTGATTATCTTCTTGGGTAGGGCGTGATAGTAAAGCTTGTCTAACAAAGAAGACGACCGGCAATCCAATAGTGATGGCCATGCCAATCGCTATGCCAATATTAAGCCATATACCGAGTAAGACGAATGATATGGCAATGCTCGCAATTGCCGAGTAGAGACCCCAAGCAAGCCCAACAAACATGCTGGGTATCATTGCGAAGGGTGAAAACAAAACACTAACCGCCAAGAGAGCTGTTACCAGCCCTGCGATTACATTTCGTAATAGAAAGTCATATGGCATAGGCGCCCCCAATCAGGGCTTGAACTACTCGACTGTGTAAGGCATCAGCGCAAGAAAACGTGAGCGTTTGATGGCTTTAGCCAACTCTCTTTGTTTTTTGGCGGAGACGGCGCTTATCCGGCGGGGTACAATTTTACCGCGTTCAGACACATATTTTTGTAGCAGACGCACATCTTTATAATCAATTTTAGGAGCGTTCTCGCCAGAAAAAGGGCAATTCTTTTTGCGACGATTAAAAGGCTTACGACCAAAACTCATGAGCTTTCTCCTGAATTTGAACTTGTATTTGTTGGGGCGTTAGAGGACGAACCTTCATTATCATTGTAGTCGCGTCTTTTTCTTTCGTCTTTATTTTTGCTGCTCAAAGGCGCCGAAGGTTCTTCATCATGCTCTTCAACCCGAATGGTCATAAAACGCAAAATATCATCATTCAAACTCATCTGGCGTTCCATTTCTGAAATTGCAGTATGATCAGCAGTGATATTAAGCAGGGAGTAATGACCTTTGCGGTTTTTTTTCACACGATAAGCGAGGCTTCTGAGTCCCCAATATTCGGTTTTTTCGATGCTACCGCCTTGTTCAGTGAGAATGGCTGTCAAATTTTCGGTCAGTGTCTCAACCTGCTGTTGAGAAATATCCTGACGGCAAATAAACACATGTTCGTAAAGGGACATATGCCTTTCCTTTCATTTATCTTACCGAATAATGTCGATAAGAAGACCAATGTGAACCCGGCGCTGAGCCTCCAGCAAGCCCCAATCCGGTCTATGGGAAAGGCTTACAGGGAACGCGAGAGCGAAGACACGGGAATGCGGATATATACCTGTCATAAAAAATCTAATATAGGATAAGATTTAGAATGAAATTCCGTTCAGCCTTCAGCCGAGCAAATCCAAGCTGGGTGATACACTTTAAAGCACTACGTATCAAGGGTTTTTTAATTGAAAATTTATAATACTTGGCAATCTCTGCCGCGATATGTATGTAATGTGCTTAAGACGAGGAGGGATTATGAGCCGAGCTATTATTTTTCCCGGTCAAGGGAGTCAGTCAGTAGGCATGGGGCGTGCTCTAGCTACGCAATACCCTGAAGCCAGAGAAGTTTTTGAGGCAGTTGATGATGCATTGGGCGAAAAGCTTTCTGCTGTTATTTGGAACGGCCCTGATGAAGAACTTACCCTAACAGAAAATGCGCAACCTGCTTTGATGGCGGTTTCGCTTGCAACTTTTCGAGTTCTTGAAAGCCGTGGTTTCATCCTATCCGAGCATGCCGAATATGTTGCCGGTCACAGCCTGGGTGAATACTCTGCTTTGGCGGCGTCGGGTGCGTTATCGCTGGAGGATACAGCTAAATTACTAAGGATACGTGGCAAAGCCATGCAGCAAGCCGTACCTGTTGGTGTTGGCGCGATGGCAGCCCTGTTAGGACCAGATTTTAATACTGTTGTTGAAATTGCCGCAAAAGTGAGTACGGATGAAGAAATTTGTAGTGCCGCCAATGATAATGCTCCGGGGCAAGTCGTTATTTCCGGCTCTGCGGCAGCTGTTGCACGTGCAATTGATCTAGCAAAAGAGGCCGGCGCAAAGAGAGCTGTTGAATTACCTGTAAGCGCCCCGTTCCATTGTTCACTTATGTCACCTGCTGCTGATGCAATGCGTGAAGCTTTAGCGGATGTTCAGATTTCAGTTCCCCAGGTTCCCATTATCACCAATGTGACGGCTGCATCCAGTAGCGATCCAGAAGAAATTCGTTCTCGGCTTGTCGAGCAAGTTACCGGAAGTGTTAGATGGCGCGAGTCAGTCGAATGGCTTTGTCAAAACAATGTGACTGAGTTGGTGGAAGTTGGGAGCGGCAAGGTTCTGACAGGTTTGGCGCGGCGTATTAATCGGGATTTAGTGGCCTCTGCGATTAATGAGGTCGAGGATGTTGAGGCTTTCATTGAAAGCCTTACTTAAAGCGTCACAAAAGCCAACATCATAAATGAGAGAGAAAAACAATGTTTGATTTAAGCGGAAAAACAGCTCTGATTACAGGAGCGTCTGGCGGAATTGGTCAAGATATTGCCGCACGGCTTCATGAGGCGGGGGCTAAAGTTGGTCTTGCGGGTACCCGTGAGGCAGTTCTAAAGGAACTGGCCGATAAGCTTGGCGATGGGGCAATGCCATTAGTGGCAGACCTGTCATCTTCAGAAGGCATTGAAAGCTTGATAAAAGGTGCTGAAGAGGCGCTTGGTGGTATTGATATTCTTGTCAATAACGCTGGTATCACCCGTGATAATTTAGCTTTACGCATGAAAGAGGAAGACTGGACTGACGTTCTGGATGTCAATCTAAAAGCAGGTTTCCTTTTGTCTAAAGCTTGTCTGCGCGGCATGATGAAACAACGCCATGGACGCATTATTGGTATCACGTCGGTCGTCGGGACTACCGGAAACCCAGGACAGGCAAATTATGCTGCTGCCAAGGCAGGCATGGTTGGAATGAGTAAAGCGCTGGCGCAAGAAGTTGCCTCTCGCGGGGTGACTGTTAATTGTGTAGCCCCTGGTTTTATTGCAACGCCGATGACCGATGTTTTGCCTGATGAGCAAAAAGCGACACTGACAGCTTCTATACCGGCGGGTAGGTTAGGTAGTGGTAATGATATTGCAGCGGCTGTGCTTTATCTTGCTTCCGATGAGGCCGAGTATGTGACAGGCCAAACGCTTCACGTAAATGGCGGCATGGCGATGATATAAAGGTAAAATTTACGGGCTTAGAGACAAAAAGCTCTGTATATTACCTCAACTTGCTGAATAAGCGTCGCTTTACACGTCGTAAAAAGGGTGTTATTCAGCCGGATTAATTTTTGAAGGCTGATTCATTCCTTTTTAAGGTTTTACAAAAATGAATGAATCCTGTTATTGATTTACAAATTTCAACCATCAATTTAAGGAATTTTGAAATGAGCGATGTTGCAGAACAAGTAAAAAAGATAGTTGTTGAGCATTTGGGTGTAGATGCAAGTAAAGTTGTAGAAAACGCAAGTTTTATTGATGATTTGGGTGCTGACAGTTTGGATACGGTTGAGCTAGTCATGGCATTTGAAGAAGAATTTGGTATTGAAATTCCCGATGATGCCGCGGAAACAATTTTGACAGTAGCGGATGCAGTTAAATTTATCTCAGAGGCTTCATAAGCCGCTTACTGATTTTAAATTCATAACGATTTTTCCTCCTGTCTCTAATAAGATTGGGGTTTAACTTGAGAAGAGTTGTCATAACAGGCCTTGGGACTGTCAATCCTCTCGGTGCTTCTTTCGCTGAGAGCTGGCAAAACATCCTCGATGGTCAATCCGGGGCTGGACGCATTGAGGCATTTGATGTCTCAGATTTACCTTGTCAGGTAGCTTGCTATGTTCCAGATAGTTTCAATGCTGATGACTGGGTTGAGCCAAAAGATCAAAAGAGAAGCGATACCTTCATAATATACGGCATTGCAGCTGCCGCAATGGCTCTTGAAGACTCAGGTTATGTTGCTGAGACAGATGAACAGCAATATAGAAGTGGCGTTTATATTGGGTCGGGCATTGGCGGCCTTGCCAGTATTGAAGAGACTGCCTTACTGCTGAATGAAAAAGGCCCAAGACGCGTTAGCCCTTTCTTTATTCCAGGTTCCATTTCAAACCTTGCAAGTGGCCAGGTTTCTATCAGAAATAATCTTAAGGGCCCAAATAGCACAGTTTCTACTGCTTGCTCTACCGGGGCACATGCAATCGGTGATGCTTTTCAGCTTATCAAGCTGGATCAGGCTGATGTGATGGTGGCAGGGGGAGCTGAGGCATCTATCTGTCGCCTTGGGATTGCTGGTTTTGCGGCCTGTCGAGCGCTTTCAACGAATTTTAATGAGACACCTGAAAAGGCATCACGCCCATATGATAAAGACCGAGATGGGTTTGTTATGGGTGAGGGGGCTGGCGTTGTCGTGCTGGAAGAATATGAGCATGCTAAAAAACGTGGCGCAAAGATATATGCTGAAGTGATTGGTTATGGCATGTCGGGCGATGCCTATCATATAACATCCCCTGCATCAGATGGAGATGGTGGCTTCCGTTCCATGCAAGCCGCCTTGAAAATGTCTGGTTTGAGTGTTGACGATATTGATTATGTTAACGCACATGGCACCTCTACGCCAATGGGTGATGAAATCGAACTGCGTGCTATTGAAAAACTTTTTGGTAGTTCATCTGATAAACTGACGATGTCCTCAACAAAATCTTCTATAGGTCATTTGCTGGGTGCAGCAGGATCTGTCGAAGCGATATTTTCGATACTTGCAATGCGGGATAATATTGCGCCGCCAACGATTAATCTTGAATCGCCGTCAGTTGAAACCAAGATTGACCTCGTGCCTAATAATCCAAAAGAAAAAAATATTGAGGCTGCTCTTTCTAATTCTTTCGGGTTTGGTGGCACTAACGCCTCCCTGATATTTAAAAGCTGCCCCTAAATGCCAGGCGAGGCCGACAGCTTACCGCCACAAATGAACAGCAAGTCGGCTATCTTCTTTATGCGCCTTAAAATTCTTGTATCTGCTGTGATTATTACGGCTTTTTTTATGAGTGTTGCGATAGGAACGCTTTTCTTTCTGCCACTTCAAAATGATATGGGGAACGAAGCTGCTGTTTTTGGTATTGAAACCGGTTCTCCATTACCATTAATTGCGCAACGTCTAGAAAGCGAAAGCTTTATTTCCAATAAATATGTGTTCCGATTTGGCGTTCAATTATTCGGAAATGCCGGTCGGCTTAAAGCCGGAGAATTTAGAATTCCGACGCGAAGTTCTATGTATTGCATCATGCAGGTTTTAACTGAGGGTCAAGCGGTACTTCATTCTGTGACCATTCCTGAAGGGCTAAGTAATATTCAAATATTTAATTTGCTTTCGTACTCACCTTTATTGGAGGGGGATATAACACGCACACCAAGCGAAGGATCGCTTTTGCCCGAAACGTATTATTTCCCAAGAGGCAGCAGCAGAGACGCCTTAATTATGCAGATGGAAAAAGCCATGCGGCAAACACTCGACCAACTATGGGAAAAGCGAGCGCCTAATCTCCCTCTGAAAAGCCAAGAAGAAGCCGTCGTCTTGGCCTCTATCGTGGAAAAGGAAACGGGTATAGCTGCGGAAAGAAGCTTGGTAGCTTCGGTTTTTATTAATCGACTCAATAAAAATATGCGTCTTCAGTCTGACCCAACCATTATTTATGGTCTCAAAAAAGGGGAGGTGCTGGGACGCCCTATAAGAAAAAGTGAGATTAAGAAGCCTACTGCTCACAATACCTATGTAATTAGAGGTTTGCCGCCCACTCCGATTGCAAATCCAGGGCGTCTTGCTCTCGCGGCAACATTAAACCCGGCCAAGACTGAATATTTATATTTTGTTGCAAATGGGACAGGGGGGCATGTTTTCGCTAAGACGCTGGCAGCACACAATAAAAATGTTAAAAACTGGCGGCGTATGAGATGAATACAATAAGCTATAATGATAACCATGAGTGATTCTTCAGAACAAAAAATGACAGATGATTTTTCACGGCGTGGCTTGATGCTCGTTCTGTCATCTCCGTCTGGTGCAGGTAAAACGACTTTAAGCCGAATGCTGCTTGAAGTAGACAATGAAATTATTATGTCTGTTTCAGCTACAACACGACCTCCGCGCTCAGGTGAGACGCATGGTGAGGATTATTATTTTGTCGATAAGGAAACTTTCGGCTTGATGGCAAATAAAAATGAGCTGCTTGAACATGCAAAAGTGTTTGATAATTATTATGGTACGCCACGGGGACCAGTTGAGGAGGCATTGATTTCTGGTAAGGATGTTTTGTTCGATATTGACTGGCAGGGAACGCAACAGCTTCAA
The DNA here is from genome assembly GCA_003331985.1 of PS1 clade bacterium. GTDB lineage: Bacteria > Pseudomonadota > Alphaproteobacteria > RS24 > RS24 > Micropelagius. The sequence goes on from QOQK01000040.1 coordinate 12,241, forward strand.
GAGGCCTCAGCTGATGACCTTGTCAGAATATTTATTTTGCCCCCCTCAGCCGCAGAACTTGAGTCTAGGCTTAAAAAAAGAGCGCAAGACTCGCCTGAAACTGTTGCAAAAAGAATGGCGAAAGCATCAGATGAAATTAGTCACTATGCAGAATATGATTATATTATTTTAAATGAAGATATAGC
>QOQK01000041.1 GCA_003331985.1 PS1 clade bacterium
CGATAAGGGCGCATTTAATTTTGGACATATTTCTTTCTTTTCATTTCAATTTGGAAAGTTATTTAATTCTTAAGCAGTAAAATCAGCACGAACCGACCCAAGCCCTTCAATTTTCATTTCGTATACCTGCCCACTTTCGACTTGCGTCAACGGCCCGAGTGCACCGGATAAGATTAAATCGCCAGCCTTCAGAGGGCGACCATATTTAATCATCATTTGGGCCAGCCAAAGACAGGCATTTAAAGGATTACCAAGACAGGCAGAACCTTGTCCCGAGCATACAGTCTCGCCTTTATTTTCAATGACCATGCCACAATTTAAGTGGTCAAACGCATCTAGCTTAACCGGACGAGAGCCTAATACATAAAGGCCTGATGAGGCATTATCAGCAATTGTATCAGTTATTTGAATATCCCAATTAGCGATACGACTATCAACAACTTCAATTGCAGCGACGGCATATTCAATTGCCGATAAAACTTCCGCAAGCGTGATGCCGGGGCTATCCAAATCTTTGCCAAGATAAAAGGCAATTTCGCCTTCAATACGCGGCTGAAGCAAATGAGACATGGATATCTCCTGCCCGTCGGCAAATGCCATATCAGAAAACAACATACCAAAATCCGGCTGATCGACACCAAGCTGGCTTTGCACTGCATGAGAAGTAACACCTATTTTTCGACCACTAAGCAGACGGCCTTGCTTTAGCCAGTGCTTCGTATTTTCTTCTTGAACGGCATAAGCATCATCGATTTCCATGTTATAGCTGTTACGCAATGCGGCAATCGGTGATTTAGCCTCATAAGCCTCCCGAATAGAAGCAGCTGCGGACATAACCTGCTTTTGATCTAATGACATTCTTGTTCCCTCACATCTTCAAACAAATATTTTTATTCGGCCTTTATTTGTCCTGAAACCCGACAGTTCCGTCTTAAACGACTGCGCCATGTACATCAAGTCCTGTACTTACTGACCTCAATCAACGCTGGCTAAAATTGTCACATGTCTCAGAAAAGTTTAAGCAATACCTATACGTCAATATTCCAATTATGGTATGTATATTGCGAGGGTTAGTTATGAGTGATAGTGCGTCAATAGATGACGAAGAACTTGAGATACTTCTCGAGAAATTCTTCTTCAAAAAAAACACAGAGTTAATGAGTTACAGCGACTCATTTGAGTCGCGTATGCGTGATCGCTTTATCACCTACGTGAAAGAAATTCGTGAAGCCGGAACATCGGAGGAAAACAACCAAATCCTCCGAAACACTAAAATCATTGTAAAAAAGAAATCACGCCGTGCTATGGATTTGGTGAATGTTCAAGCCTTTCTTGATCGGATTGAATTGCGTTCAACCGATGCTGAAGCGCGAACAGCTGTTATTAAAATTTTAAAAGAAGAAAAGAATTTTAAACAGGTCAACGAAAATCCCGAAGATGGCCTCATTACCGTTAAACTTCCCAAAATGGACTTGGAAAAAAGGTTCGAGTTGGCTGATTTTATCGAAAGTAAGTTCAAAAATTACCAAAAAAACGTCATGATGGTTAAAAACCAATCCATGCAGCAAATCAGAGCCGGTTTGCAAAATGAGTTTATTTTCGGTCCTGATGCAGCGAAAGCATCCAAGGAAATCGAAAAAATCATCGATCACTATATCAAAACAGCGAAATTGATTTTCTTTGTTAAACACAAAGACATTTTAAGAAACCAGTTTAAACTGACTGAGGAAGACGACATTATTCTTGCTCGTAAAATGTCAACAGTCGCGCATATCCTCGATTAAGAGACTTAACCTTTAGTTAATAAATATATCATATTGTTATTTTTACAAAAACAGGCCAGTCGGTCTGGAATTTGCAATAGAATATTATTTGTCAGTTAAAATGATTGTTGCGGGTAGATTAAGATGCAAAGTAAAGCAGACGACATCAAAGAAAGAGCAAAGTATCTTCGTGATATGTTGGCTGAATATGCCGACGATGAGACCGTATGGTTAGATAATGAAGATGATATGGACTACTTCGCAGATGAACCTGTTCCAGAAGCCACCAAAGAAGTCGAACCTCTCCCCCAAAATATTGAAACAGAAGTTACGTCTGAAATGGCGCCAGCTCCTGCAACTCACCCTTTAATTATGGGTCATCAGGAAGATGAAACCGAGACCCCTTCCGACAATGAGAACGAAAACAAGAGCGATAATCTCAAATCAGAGGACATTGATAAACATCTTGCCAATATTCTAGCTGATGTCCCAAGCCGAAACGATGGTGGCGACCCCCCTGCTAATAATAAAAAAATCGCAGAAAACAATCCATCTGATCGTTTTGAAAAAATAGCTAAAGTAATTGCTGATAGCGAAAACACCGCGTCTATCTTGCCGACTGAAATGCCCAAAACCCCTAATGTTGACGAAAAAGGGCGTAAGATATTCAAATCCAAGGCGACCCTAAAAATTCTCAACGAAATGGGACGAGAAATTGAAATTGGCAAACTCAATGACAGTATGATCAGTAAAGGCACCCCCCTGAATGCCTGTTACTGCATTCTTGAGGGGCGCGTTCGATATTACGACGCCCTAACAAATGAATATTTGCTTGGTGAAGGTAGTTTGATTGGTGCGGCGGAAGTGCTTGCCCCGAATAAAATTCATTTTGACTATCGAACAGAGGGCTATGTCAAAGTCGCTATTATTGATTTTAGCATAATTAAATCTGCCATAGACAAATTACGCCCTCTTACCCGTGGCATTATCAAATACACCCATGACCGGGTTATGGGGCAAAAAGAACGATCATCTCACCACCTAGTGGATGACCAATTTATAAATCAACTCGATCGCTACAATCATTTCAATATAAAAGAAGGTGAAGTGTTGTTTGATGCCGGCGATAAAAGTGACACATTTTTTTATATCTCAGATGGCTCAATGAATGTGGTCGATGAAAATGGTAAAGTGCTTGCCAATCTCACATCCGGCCAATCTTTTGGTGAAATAGCTGCCCTGACAGGCATGCCCCGCACAGCTAAATTAGTTGCCAAGACCGAAACAGATTTGTTTGAAGTCCGTTCATCAGACGTTGCACGGGAACTATCTTTTGAACCACCGGTTATAAAACTGATTGTTCGCGGGATTATCAATCAACTCATAATCAACAATTAGTCGCACGTTTAGTGTTTGAATAAGCACATACTCTTTTGTAGTCTGTAGTTGATTTAAAATACCAACAAGCAGGAGTTGAGTATGTTATCCACGCATGCACGTAAGTTTTACCAAGAAGAACACAATATGTTCCGCGACACGGTTCGCAAAGTCTTCGATAAGGAGATGATACCGCATCTGGATAAACATGAGGAAGAAGGCGTTGTCGGGCGCGAAGCTTGGAAAGCCATGGGCGATGCCGGGCTACTTGGCATGACTGTTCCCGAAGAAATGGGCGGCCTAGGTCTAGATTTTGCTTTTAATGCAGTATTTTCCGAGGAACTTGCCTATATGGGCTCCTCAGCTGGTTTCACACTTCAAAATGACATCACCACTGATTATTTTGTTCATTATGGCACGCAAGACCAAATTGAAAAATATGTGCCGGGTATCATTTCAGGCGATGTCATTACAGCAATTGCTATGACCGAACCGGGCACAGGCTCCGACCTACAAGGTGTTCGGACGACTGCGATTAAAGATGGCAACGAATATGTTCTCAACGGCTCCAAAACATACATTACGAATGGTCAAAATGCAGATGTTATTATTGTCGTAGCTAAGACAGACCCCTCGCTTGGCGCTAAAGGGATTTCGCTTATCCTGGTGGACGCCGATACAGAGGGATTTGAGCGTGGACGCAACCTCGACAAGGTTGGGCAGCACAGCGCCGATACATCTGAACTGTTTTTCAATGATGTTCGCGTCCCAATGACAAATATTCTCGGTGAAGAAGGCATGGGTTTTGTTTATTTGATGACCCAGTTGCCACAAGAACGTCTCTCCATTGCCGTATCTGCCATGGGTATGGCTCAACGTGGCTTCGACGAGGCCGTTAAATTCGTGAAAGACCGCCCTGCTTTTGGCAAAACAGTTTTTGATTTCCAAAACACGCGCTTCACTCTGGCGGATTTACAATCCAAACTTCAAGTTGGATGGGCTCATTTGGATTGGTGTATTGAACGCCATGTAGATGGCAAGCTCACTAATAGCGAAGCATCAGTTTGCAAATTATGGCACACGGAAATGGCCTGTGAAGTAATTGACGCAGCCCTGCAACTCCATGGTGGTGCAGGATATATGAATGAATATCCAATTGCCAGAATGTGGCGTGATGCACGTGTTATGCGCATTTATGGTGGCACATCCGAGATTATGAAAGAGCTTATTGGTCGCTCAATCTAGCCTTAAGACAAAATTTTAAAACTAGTAGTGGCTTTAGCGAGCAATCGGTCTTGCTCGTCATAGAGCATGCTTTCAACAAAGCCAATCGTTCGCCCCATGCGTTCCACTTGACCGACACCCCATAATGGTCCAGCCGCAACAGGACGCATGAAACGCACATTTAAATCTAGAGTTACTTGCTCCGGCGTGGTGAATTTCCCACGTTTGTATGCCAAAGCCACACCGCAGAGTTGGTCCAGCATGGTTGCAACGATGCCGCCATGGATAATGCCCTGCAAATTATTCAAATCTTCGGAAATATTGAAGGAGCATTTGACATGCCCTGTTTCAGAATCACAGGAAACAATCTCAACGCCGAGAAGCCTATTCAAAGGGGAGTCAGCAATCGGTGGAAAGTCAGCCATTTTTTATCTCTTTTTAATTAGAGGCTTGAAGTTTACGCAGTTTTTTGAACTGAAGGACGCTCAGCAATTGAGTCAAGCACATGTGTCAGATGAACCAATCCACTTTCAACTTTTTGACCGGTTTTTTTAAAATAATCCGTATAACAATAAAGCATTATGTCACCATAAGTCATGCGGTCACCACATAGAAACTGCTTACCGGCCAGAACATTATCAAGCCAAACAAGTCCATCCTGAGCTTTGTTTTTCATACTTTCAGCTGCTTCGGGGTAAACAGTGATGCGCTTTTCAAAATAATTCTTTCCTATGCCGTATTTAAAAGCCATAGACATTGGTTCCATAACAGCAAGATCTACACGCCGCGCCCACATGCGAGCTTCCGCCCGCTCTTTTGCTGTGGTTCCCACGAGAAACGGGTCTGGGCAGACTTCTTCAAAATACTCGATAATTGCCGTAACCTCTGAAATTATTGTGCCGTCATCTAATTCAAGGACAGGTATCTGCCCGGCAGGGTTTTTCACAAGAAAAGAACTTGCGCGGTTCTCGCCCTCAAGAAAGTCAACGATAACCCGTTCCAGATTGAGATCCTTTTCATACATGGCAATATCAACAATTCGGGGGTTGGGAATACCGTCAGCGGTGTAGAGTTTCATAACGCAATTACCTATTTTTCAGATGGAACAAATTTATCGCTAATTTTAAAATTGAGGTTAGTCTGTTCGATATATTTAAACAATTAGCATTTCGCGATATCGACAAATTTAATAGTCATGCTAGGTATATAATATGAATAATACATTCACACTCAAGAAAGCCAAATTCACAATCGGGCAAGTCGTTAAACACAGGCTTTTCCCGTTTAGAGGCGTCATCTTTGATGTTGACCCGGTTTTCGACAATACGGATGAGTGGTGGGAGTCAATTCCTGAGGATATTCGACCCCATAAAAATCAGCCTTTTTATCACCTTCTTGCAGAGAATGAGGAGACCGAATACATCGCATATGTCTCCGAGCAAAATTTATTAGTAGATGATCTTGACCTCCCCGTTAATCATCCGCAAATAGACGAAATCTTTGGCGCCTATGACCAAGGTCAGTATCAGGTTCTCACTAACAACACACATTGAGTTATAAAATATATGTTCAGTAAATTATTTCACTGGTTGGGACAGCGACTTGTGCAATATCTTGATGAACCTATTCTTGGCTATCAGTCTTTCTCCACCACGACAGCGGCCGACTTAAGACCCTGCATCCAGCCGGGCGATGTTTTGTTGGTCGATGGAAATTTACGCATCTCGCTGGCCATTAAATACCTCACCCAATCTACGTGGTCTCATGCTGCTATTTACGTTGGGTCGGACGCCGGATTAACAGATGAATATGGAAACCCCGCAGAACTGATTGAAGCAGATGCCGGCAAGGGTGTAATAGCCGTGTCTTTAAATAAATATGATGGTTTTAATACGCGCATATGTCGACCGGTTAAGCTGACCAAGTCGGACATGCGAACATTAGTGGATACCCTCGTCACCTCCATAGGCAGACAATATGACATCAAAAATTTTATTGATTTAATTCGCTTCACCTTCCCACAACCGCCGGTGCCTCAAAAATGGCGACGACGCATGCTGGCTCTCGGTAGTGGGGAACCGACCCGTGCAATATGCTCAACGCTAATTGCCGAAGCTTTTGAACAAATCCGATATCCGATATTACCGACTGTAACCCGCAAAAATGCCAAAGAGTTATTTCATATCCGGCATCATTCGCTTTACACTCCTCGTGATTTCGATATTTCGCCATATTTCGAAATTGTTAAACCAACCCTTGCAAAAGATTTTAATTACCGCAATATCGAGTGGTCTAAACACAACCAGCCTACTGATTTTTAATGCGGTCTAAATTTCTTAAAACACTTACCTATGGTCTTGTTATTGCCAATGTTATTTTTGGCATCTCAATGCTTAGTGCCAACATAGCAATTGCCCAATCATTGCATGGTATATCTATGCACGGCGATCCTGGTCTTCCATCTAACTATAAAAAATTCTCTTTTGCAGATAGCCGAACAGTTATCGGGGGCAAACTAACACGCGCAGAAATTGGTAGCTTTGATAGCCTCAACCCATTTCTGGTTCGCGGTACGGCACCTGAGGGTTTGCGAGAATTCGTGTTCGAAAGCCTAATGGTTCGCCATAATGATGAACCGTTCGCCCTTTATGGCTTACTTGCTGAAAGCATAGAAACTGCCGAAGACCGAAGCGCAGTAACTTTCACATTGCGAAAAGAAGCGCGGTTTTCAGATGGTAAGCCTGTGCGTATTGAAGATGTTATTTTTTCGTATGAAACGCTTAAAGCACGCGGACGCCCAAACCATAGATATTATTATGGTCAAGTCACATCGGTAGAACGCCCTTCCCCCGGAAAGATAAAATTTGTTTTCAATACTGATAACCCTGACAGAGAACTTCCTTTGATTATCGGCCTCATGCCAATACTTCCGGAACATGTTTATAAGGGCATGGCATTTGACGATGTTTCCATGAAACCACCGGTTGCCAGTGGCCCCTACATCGTTGAGGCGATTGAACCAGGAAGGCGCATCACCTACCGACGGAATAAAAACTATTGGGGCGTATCACTCCCCTTCAATAATGGACGGCATAATATTGAGCGTCTTGAGTATGAATATTTTCGTGACGAAAATTCAGCCTTTGAGGCATTCAAAGCTGGGCTAATAGATTTATGGCGCGAAACCGACCCGAAGCGATGGCAAACCGGTTATAACTTTCCTGCAGCTCGTGATGGTCGCATTATCAAAAAAGAAATCAAAACCGGAATTCCTTCCGGATTACGTGGCTTCGTTTTCAATACCAGAAACAAATCTTTTAAAGACACACAAGTTCGCCATGCGCTGTCGATGGTTTTTAACTTTGACTGGATTAATAAATCTCTTTTCAGTAACGCTTATCAACGAACCGAAAGTTATTTCCAAAACTCTGATCTCAGCGCAAAAGGACATCCGGCCTCTTCAACGGAGTTAAAATATTTGCGAGGGGCGCGATTACCAAGCAACATTTTACAAAATGGCTATGTCGCGCCGATGGGGGACGAAAAAGGCCACAATCGTCAAATCCGACAGACAGCCATAAACCTTCTTAAAAAGTCTGGATACATTGTTGAGAATGGACGTCTCATCAATAAACGCAGCGGTGATGCATTAACATTTGAGATTCTTGTTCAAACCCGTGAGTATGAAAGACTTGCCCTCACCTATGGTCGGATGTTGAGCAGCATTGGGGTTACGGCAAAAGTTCGATATGTCGATGCAACCCAATATCAAAATCGACTCCAATCATTTGATTTCGATATGATTATCTATAATTGGTACGCCTCTCTTTCTCCGGGGAATGAACAGGCATTTTACTGGGGTTCGGAAGCCGCCGACCAAAATGGTAGTCGTAATTACGCTGGTATCAAAAGCAAACAGGTTGACCGCACCATTAGTGCCCTTACGAAAGCGCGAAACCGCGAAGACTTTACAGCAGCCGCACGCGCATTGGATCGCTTATTAATGGGTGGTCATTATGTTGTACCGCTATACCATCTCCCCCGTCAGTGGATTGCCAGCTGGAGTCAGGTTGAGCATAGCTGGAAACATGCGCTCTATGGCGCACAGATTGATAGCTGGTGGATTAATCCGCAGAACTGAGATTTCCAGGTCTTATGAATCTCAATGATTTAATTTTTTCTGGGCACTCGGATTACATCAATATCTAAATCGCGGATTTTTTTGCGAAGCGTGTTCCGATTAAGCCCAAGCAAATCAGCTGCCTTAATTTGATTTCCATTTGTCGCTGCAAGAGATTGGCGAATGAGAGGTTCTTCTACCTCGCGTAACACACGATCATAAAGCCCGTTTGGCGGTAGGCCATCCTTATGATCAGAGAAATACCGTGTGAGATGCATTTCCAAACTTTCGGAGAGTGATTTGCCGCTCACCGACTCTTGATTTGGAAACGATACATGATTAACCCCAAGCTCTTGCTTGAGAACGGACACATCAATAACATCTTCATTATAAAGAGCAGCCACTCTTTGCATTAAATTTTCAAGCTCGCGAACATTACCAGGCCAGTGCCAGTTTTTTAAAAATGCAAGACCTTCATTGGAAACCGAGCGCGCCGGCAAACCTTCACCCTCTGCTTGATGCAAGAAATGACGACATAAATCCGGTACATCCTCAACTCTGTTTCTGAGTGGCGGCAACCGCAATGGCACAACGTTCAACCGATAATAAAGATCTTCTCTAAACAACCCCTGATTAATCAACTGACTTAAATCGCGATTTGTTGCCGCAACGATACGCACATTGGTTTTAATCGCCTTACGCCCGCCGACAGTGGTGTATTCCCCCTCCTGTAAGACGCGTAATAATCGTGTTTGCGTTTCCATCGGCATGTCACCGATTTCATCCAGAAATAATGTGCCACCCTCAGCTTGTGCAAACCGACCTTCAACACGTTGATCCGCACCGGTAAAAGAACCCTTCTCGTGACCAAATAATTCACTTTCAATAAGCTCTCTTGGAATCGCCGCCATATTAATTGGTACAAATTGATTGCGTTTACGAGATGAGAAGTCATGTAACGCCCGCGCCACAAGCTCTTTACCCGTCCCACTCTCTCCAAAAATCATGACCGTCAAATCATTCTGCGTCATGCGCGCTAGGCCGCGATAAATCTCCTGCATTGCTGGCGAACGCCCGATAAGCGGCATATCCTCTTCGGCAGCATTCTCTTCCTTGCCAACTGTAGGTTTTTCGGTCGAGGCAATCGCTTGACCGGCAATAGCCACAAGCTCGGTCAAATCAAATGGTTTTGGGAGATATTCAAACACACCGATTTCGGCGGCGGTCATGGCTGTTGAAAATGTATTTTGGGCACTCATCACAATAATGGGCAATTCAGGCCTTATTCTTTTGATGCGTGGGATGAGGTCAAAGGCGTTTTCATCAGGCATGACTACATCGGTAATAACCAGAACACCTTCGCCATTAATCACCCATTGCCAGAGCATTGAGGCATTAGAACTTGCGAGAACTTCATACCCAGCCCTCACCAGCGCTTGTGTGACAACTGTCCTGATAGCCTTGTCATCATCTGCGAGTAGCACAACTCCCTTACTCATTATTATTCTCCTGCGTGTCAGATGTTTTTGTAGACATTGGCATCAAGACTCTAAAGATTGTCTGCCCAGCCTCTGTTTCACATTCAATGATACCACCATGATCCCCAATGATTTTAGCCACGAGAGCAAGACCAAGACCTGACCCGCCTTGCTTGCCGGTTACAAAAGGCTCAAAAATAATATGTCTCAAATCTTCATCAATGCCCGCGCCATTATCAATCACGCTGAATTCAAGCGGCAGGCTGACACGCTTTCCTTTACCCGGCACAGCGAGTCTCACACCTGGGCGAAACGCAGTTATGAGCGTGATTTCTCCATTCTTGGAGTCACAGGCTTCGGCTGCATTCTTTACGAGATTTAAAAAGACTTGAATAAGCTGGTCACGATTACCCCGTAATGGCGGTAAGGAAGGGTCGTAGACTTCATTAATCTTAAGCTTTTTGGCAAAGCCTGCCCGCGCCAATTGAATGACATGATTAAGGATTGAGTGAATATTAAGGTTTTCATCAAACTCTTTAGGGCTGTCAGTAAAGACCTCAAACTCGTCAACGAGCCCGGCAATCCTGTCTGCCTCAGCACAAATTAGAGAAGTTAAGCTTTTATCCGCCTCACTCAAATCACTCTCCAGCAATTGTGCCGCGCCACGAATACCGGAAAGAGGGTTTTTAATTTCATGTGCTAGCATTGCCGCCATACCACTAACGGAACGAACTGCACCGCGATGTGTTAATTGCTGATCAATTTTTGAAGCAATCGACTTTTGCTGAATAATAACAATCACGCTCTCAAGGTCGTCGATATCATCGAAGGATCCGAGAGACTCTGACGCATCGGAAGACACAGGCGCAACCAACACATCTACAGGTTTCTTCCGACCATTACGCGGCGTACCAAGATCAATATTATATTCATTCACGGAATGGCCGGTCTTAAAAACCTGATCAATCAAAGACAAAATCGGGCTTCCAAAAGGGACGAATGAACTAAAGGTTTTACCAATCATTAGATTACGACCAGCAGCAAAAAATTCCTCCGCTGCAAAATTGAGATACATGAGTTGCCCTTCTCGGTTTATCGCCAGAAAAGGCTGAGGAATAGCGGCAAGAAGATTTAGCTCATCTGTGTTAACTGTTGTTTTACTCATAATATCTTTCTAAGCGGCTGCCATATCTGGAAAAATGTCTGACTTTCTCAGAAAAAGTGTTTCGATTTCACGAAAAACATCACGAGGATTATCAATCTGACAAAGCTTAGATTTGTAATATTTTATATCAGCGTCTTTCACCTCACCCAGCTGGCTTTGGGAAAGCTCCGTATCGACAAACCCCGCAAGATGTTTACGCGCCATTCGGTTGCCCAACTGCTCGCCATATAAATCGAGTATATCGGCATACCACATGTGAACTTGCTCATAGCGTTGTTCTGCAGAAACAGGGGTTAGATTGTTTTTTGTAAGTGCACATGACACTTCATTGAGTAACCAGGGATTACCAATAGCAGCACGCCCAATCATTACCGCCGCCGCGCCTGATTGATTTAAAGCTTGCTGGGCTTGCTTGGCTGTTGTGATGTCACCATTAACGATGACGGGGAGAGAAACAGACTCAACTACATTCCGAACCGCCTTCCAATCAGCCTGTCCCTTATAAAACTGACATCTTGTGCGTCCATGAACAGTGATGAAATACACACCCAACTCCTCTGCCTTGGCTGCAATATCAGGTGCGTTTAATGAGTCATGATCCCACCCTAGCCGCATTTTAAGTGTGACGGGAATGGAAACCGCATCCACTGTGGCCTTAATGATATCCATCGCCAAATCTTCTTCGCGCATAAGCGCAGAACCAGACAGCCCTCCGGTTACCTGACGTGACGGACATCCCATATTAATGTCCACCATATCCGCACCAGCTTCTTCGGCCAATTTTGCCCCCAAACCCATCCAGAAAGGGTCCCGGCCAGCAAGTTGAATGATGAAAGGTTTCTTCCCTGTGTCATGGCATTCTTCATAACCTGCCATTCGACGCACAACATCAGGACGGGCTTCAACTAAGGGTTCACTCGCAACCATCTCGGTCACAACCCAATCACAATTAGCCTTAAGAGCAAGTTTGCGGAAAGGTAAATCCGTAACGCCTGACATCGGCGCCAATGCTACAATTCCAGGTAAAGGATTATTATCAGCGGAGATTGAAGATGAAGTGTTCATAAAAAGGTCACAATAAGAAATTGCCTAAATTTTGAGCAAAGTAGGCAATTCACTCCAAAAGAGCAAGCGGATAATATAAATTATATCGCCTTTATGCGCTTTGCATATTAGGTTG